>NZ_JAWPBF010000018.1:0-98308 GCF_033341895.1 Citrobacter sp. HN-141
CTGATAGAAACAGAAGCCACTGGAGCACCTCAAAAACACCATCATACACTAAATCAGTAAGTTGGCAGCATCACCCTCAAACAAAAGCATCTAGCCAAATACAGCAATACTTTGAAGAATCCATTGGACTCAAAAAGGGGGAAATCGGTCGCAACGAATCAGTTATAAATTTCACTAAATCTTTTATAGATGGAGCTAATAGTGAACAGAATACAAATAATCTATTCGGTAAAATGAATGTTCACATGGAAAACTCTCCACAAATCCGCAGAGAGTTCCTTCGCAATTCTAATTTTTACCTTGCAAAGGATATTGGGAGTGTCATCAAGACTGATGATGCTCTCGGGGATATTGAACGTCTTATCAACTCTAATAATGCTCTCAGCGATGACCAGTTTAACGAATTCGGCATCGGCGCGTTAAATTATTTGAAATCTATCGGCCCCAAAATATCTGCTCAAGATATGATAGGGATAGTGGACTCGGTAGTAACATCTGATGTGACTGATGTAGATCAGATTAATAGGAAAGAACTGGTTGATAAACTTAAACCATCTATTGAACAATGGAAAAGTACTCTTAATAAAAGCCAATCATTAGTTATTGGAAAACTATGTGCTTTATTCAAAGCAACAGAAATTATAAAGAATGAAGTTAGCTCATTCAGCACATTCGGCTTCCAGTTTGGTAGTATGCTTCAGCAAAACTCAGGGGAGAGTTTAATGCTTTACAGAACCACTCACCCTGAGAAAACACTAGTAGATAAGAATACTATAAAGCCGGTGAATCCAATGGTTGTAATACAGGGTGCATTAGGCGAAGCTTTAATGGACAGTTTCGCACCAACCAGTGAGTAAAGCGGTTCAGTGACTTCACGGTCGCCACACCGTAACAACAATCTAAAGAGCCGCATCGCGGCTCTTTAACAATCCAGGCAACTTACTTCAGGTATTCACCACTGCGCAGCGCTTCAATACGTTTATCCAACGGTGGGTGAGTCATAAACAGCTCACTCAACGATTTGGATTTACCGTTGATGCAGAACGCCATCATGCTGGTCGCTTCCTGCGGCTCATAACTGGTTTTCAGACGCTGCAATGCGGCAATCATCTTCTCACGACCAACCAGCTTATTACGCGGCTGCTCAATAACTTCTCCACCAACGGACTTTAATGCCATCCATTTGGACATCAGCAGCGAAATGAAGGAACCACCAAAACCAAACAACATTGCCATGATCAACAAGCCTTGAACGCTGCTTGACTGAATCCCTGTCAGGCTCAATACCAGCCCGAAAACGACCATCACAGCCAGGTTCGTCAGCAGGAAGTGCGCGATTCGCATCATAATTTTCTTTTAACCTCAATTTAAAAAAACTGTTCACGATCTTCTTCAGAGATCTTGCTGAGAAGATCCTCCATCAACACATCATTTTCATTGTCCATAATAAATCCAGGTCCATACAAAATAGCAGATGATTGTCATCCTATAATTATCACCGCATTCATTGTTGAAATAAATATTTAGAAGATTGGTACTCAGATTGGCAAATAAAGAAATCGAAGCACTTTTTGAAAGAAATCCACCAACCATGATGCCATCATAGTGATGAAGAGTTGTCTTACTTATTCCATAACCGGAGATATATGAATATGAAAGTCGGTTTGCACAACATGAAAATTGGTTTTGAAAATAGATTCGACGTACAAAAAGCCAAAGGACACAATGGTTTTAGTTCTGTCCTTAGCGCTGTTCGCAACGCCCATCACGATGGCAAAGCGTTTGCTAATCTAAATTCTCAATTCAATAACATCCGTGAGTCGCTGATTACTTTATTGGTAGATGCTGATGCGTCTCACCAATTTATTTCAGAATGCGATGATTTTTTTGCTAGCTCTGCTAACTATGATACTGATGCTAAACGAATAGCTATAACGGGGTGGTTAAACGATGAACAGACAAATCTAGAAGTTTTAGGGGATAGGGTCATCGAGGAACGGCTAAATCTGTCTAGGGCTAGAACCGAATTTAATACTATAGATATAGATTTCTCAAAAAAACTTCAGAAAAAATTAACCGATTCATTGATGAATAGCAGAAATATTATAGCTACTCAACAAACAGAGCTGATTAACTCCCAGGATAAGTTAATGATCGACGGATTTAGACTTCAATATCCGAACGATCCTGAATCAGTAAAAGAGGCATTTATAGAATATAAAATGTTAGGTAACTAAAAAACATTCTTCTGCAATACTCAATATTAAAGATCTGAAAGCAGACTACAGGGGACGTTGGGCCAAGCTTTAATGGACAGTTTTAGCACCGACCAGTAAGTAAAGAGGTTCAGTGACTTCACGGTCGCCACACCGTAACAACAATCTAAAGAGCCGCATCGCGGCTCTTTATCAGTTCAGGCAGCTTACTTCAGGTATTCACCGCTGCGCAGCGCTTCAATACGCTTATCCAACGGCGGGTGAGTCATAAACAGCTCACTCAATGATTTGGATTTACCGTTGATGCAGAACGCCATCATGCTGGTCGCCTCCTGCGGCTCATAGCTGGTTTTCAGACGCTGCAATGCGGCAATCATTTTCTCACGCCCCACCAGTTTTGCAGAACCGGCATCCGCATGGAATTCACGATGACGTGAGAACCACATGGTAATAATGCTCGCCAGAATACCAAATACCAGCTCCAGCACCGTCGCCACCGCAAAATAGATTAATGGGTTACCGTTACTTTCCTCTCCTTCATCGCGGTTCCCGCCCATAAAACCAGCGGCAATTTGCGCAAGAATACGCGAAATGAAGATAACAAAGGTGTTCACTACCCCCTGAATCAGCGTCATGGTCACCATATCGCCATTGGCAATGTGGCTAATTTCATGCGCAATAACAGCTTCAGCTTCATCCGGGCTCATGTTTTGCAGCAGGCCAGTACTCACAGCCACCAGCGAAGCATCCCGGCGTGCTCCGGTAGCAAACGCGTTAATATCTGGCGCATGGTAGATGGCAACCTGCGGCATAGCGATACCGGCCTGACGGGCCTGAGTCGCTACCGTATTCATCAGCCAGCGTTCTCTCTCATTACGCGGCTGCTCAATAACTTCTCCGCCAACGGACTTTAATGCCATCCATTTGGACATCAGCAGCGAAATGAAGGAACCACCAAAACCAAGCAGCAGTGCCATGATCAACAAGCCTTGAACGCTGCTTGACTGAATCCCTGTCAGGCTCAATACCAGCCCGAAAACGACCATCACAGCCAGGTTCGTCAGCAGGAAGAGCGCGATTCGCATCATAATTTTCTTTTAACCTCAATTTAACAAAACGCACTATGCGATTACCCATATCGTATGGGTCTTACGGCTATTTTCAAGCATCCATAGGTGCTAAGTCACCAGAAAGACACAACTTTACATTTTATCGTATCAGACTGACGTCTTCATGCGTTTGTTAAAAAAACAGGCACAATTTCTTGTGCCTGTTTGACGTTATTGACTGGTCGCGGGCTGTTCCGCTGGCTTTTCTTTTTCAAGATGCGCCAGGTCGAGCGCGATTTTCACCGTTTCATCCAGGTACGGATCGGGTTCCTGATAATCCTTCGGCAGATCGTCCAGTTTCTTCAGCGGCAGTTTACCTTCTCGCTTAAACCGATCGTTGATACGCGCCAGACGCATTGCGTCATCTTCGTTATTCTCTTTCTCACGCTGGGCGTAATTGAGAGAAGCGATGTTGCGTTTATCCTTCATTGCGTTGAAACGCGCAATGTCCTTCATGATGTACTGGAACTCAGGATCGTTGGCAATACGTGCATTGTGCTCTTTCAGCAATTCCGGCCCAAACGGCGCCAGGTTATCGGACCTGGTGTAGGTTGCAGCATCAATGCTGTCCCACGGCAGCGCGTTATCTTCGAACTTCTCACCGGTTTCGGTTTCTTCATTACCTGTCGGCATGATGATGTCCGGCGTTACGCCCTTACGCTGCGTACTGCCACCATTAACGCGGTAGAACTTCTGAATGGTGTACTGAACAGAACCCAGTGCCGGCCATTCCGGGCGCAGCATCTGATCGTAAATACGGTTCAGGGAGCGATACTGTTGTACGGTGCCCTTACCAAACGTCGGTTCACCGACAATCAGTGCACGACCGTAATCCTGCATCGCCGCGGCAAAAATCTCTGATGCCGAGGCACTGAAACGGTCAACCAGCACCACCAGCGGGCCTTTGTAGTAAACAACGCCATCGGTATCGCTGTCTTCGCGCACCTTGCCGTTGTTGTCACGAACCTGAACCACCGGACCAGAAGGGATAAACAGACCGGAAAGCGAGACCGCTTCGGTCAGTGCGCCACCACCGTTGGTACGCAGGTCGATAATCACACTGCTGACATTCTGTTTTTCCAGTTTCTGCAGCTGAACTTTGACGTCATCCGTCAGGCCAACATAGAAACCAGGAATATCCAGTACGCCGACTTTTTCTTTGCCAACGGTTTTCACCGACATTTTAACGGCACGGTCTTCCAGACGAATACGCTCACGCGTCAGCGTAACGGTACGTGTCTTGGTGCCCTTACCCGCAGGCAGGATCTCAAGGCGAACTTTGCTGCCTTTTGGTCCTTTGATCAGCGCGACAACATCATCCAGACGCCAGCCAATCACATCGACCATGCCTTTACCGGTCTGACCGACGCCAACAATACGATCGCCTACGCTTATCGCTTTGCTCTTCGCTGCCGGGCCACCTGCAACCATGGAATTAATGACGGTGTAGTCATCATCCATTTGCAGAACCGCGCCAATACCTTCCAGAGACAGGCTCATTTCAGTATTGAACTGCTCAGTATTACGTGGAGACAGATAGTTAGTATGTGGATCGATTTCACGTGCAAACGCGGTCATCGCCAGTGAGAACACATCTTCACTGTTTGTCTGCGCCAGACGGCGGATGGCGAATTTGTAACGACGTGTCAGCGTTTCACGGATTTCAGCGTCGGTTTTACCAGCCAACTTCAGGCTGAGTTCGTCAAATTTAACCTTGCCGTCCCACAGCGCATTCAGCTCTGCTTCGCTTTTCGGCCACGGCGCTTTACTCCGATCGAGGTTAAAGTTGTCGTTACCGGTGAAATCCATTGGACGTGCCAGTACGCTTAATGCGTACTGGTAGCGTTCAAACCGGCGCTTTTGCGCCAGATTATAGAGATCGTAAAAGACATCGAGCTTGCCCGAACGCAGTTCATCACCGAGGACGGTTTTCTTTTTGGCAAACTGCTCGATATCGCTCGCCAACAGCACGTTATGGCTGTAGTCGAGCAGATTCAGATAGCGGTCAAAAATTTTTGCCGAAAACGCCTGATCCAGATCGAACTGGCGATAATGTGAACGCGTAAAGCGTGATGTCACACGTTCACTCACCGTCGCATGCTGGGTTTCTTCCTTTAAAACGGGGATTTGATCGGCACGCGTGATGTCTTCCACAGCGAGTGCCTGGCCTGCAAATGCAAGCAGACCAGCTAACGCAGTAAGCCTAAAAAAAGTGTTCATGCCAGGCCTGGCCTCCGTTTCAGAACACCAGGTGTTCTGCGCGTACAATCAAAGACATACCCGAATTCAGCTGTACACGGACACCATCTTTGGTGATTTCTAATACGGTGGCATCCATCGCATTATTACCTGCTTTCACCTTCAGAGACTGCCCTACCGTCAGCACTGAAATATCAGATACTGGGGTATGCTGTTCTTCACGAGGAGCACGCGGTGCTTTTGCCACTGGTTTTTCAGCGCGAGGTTTACGCTCAGCACTTTCTTTACGACGCGGTGCAGGACGCGGCTTGCGCTCACGACGCGGTGCGTCTTCTTTTTCACCAGCCGCCGCCGCCGCTTCGCGTTTTTTCGCCTGTTGCTCTGCACGTTGCGCCTGAACGCGGGCTTTAGCTTCTTCAAGCTGTTTACGCGCATGTTCAACGTGTTGCTCATCCAGCTCACCACATGGGTTGCCGTCGAGGTCGACACGCGTTGCGCCCAGCTTAACGCCGTACAGATAACGCCAGCTTGAAGTATAGAGACGTAAGGCCGAACGGAGCTGTGTTTTACTGAGGTTCATTTCGCCCTCAACACGCTCTACCAAATCCTGAAAAATGCCAATTTTCAGCGGGCGCGCTTCGCCTTCCGCACTAAAACACTGCGGGAAGCGTTCGGCCAGAAACGCGATGACTTCTTTACTGCTATTCAACTTAGGTTGATTTTCCATGAAATTTCCTGATTACAACGGACGTAGCCAACAAGCGCAGGCATGAACAGGCGTCATTATAATGACGTCATCAGTAATTGCTACGTTATCCGTTGATTATCCTGCGACGGTCGCAAAGAATTTTTTGTAATCCGTCGTTGCAAGCACGGTTTCAAGCTGTGCCACAAGCGTCCGCAGACCCTGTTCATCTTCTTCAGTAAAGCGTCCAAACGCCGTGCTATCAATGTCCAGCACGCCGATAATTCGATTCTCAACCGTAATCGGCAGAACGATTTCCGCATTGCTGGCGGCATCGCAAGCGATATGGCCATCAAAGGCATGCACGTCTTCTATACGCTGAACCTGGTTCTGCGCCACTGCAGTACCGCACACGCCGCGCCCTACCGGGATGCGAACGCAGGCAATTTTCCCCTGGAAGGGACCGAGCACCAGCGTAGTGTTCTCAAGCAGGTAAAAACCCGCCCAGTTCACTTCTGCAAGACGTTCGTACAATAACGCGCTGGTATTCGCCAACGTTGCCAGAAAACTGGTTTCACCTGCCATTAATGCCTGAAAATCACGGTTCAGATCCGTGTATAGCTCTATTTTGTTCATTATGTAATCACTTAGTTGTCTTACTTAAAACTGCAGCCTACTAAAATAAACATTAAATGCGTAAATGCTCAAGATCATTCCCATCATGGGTTAAGATAACATTACTTCAACACTTTGATTCGCGATACATGGCCCTTACTCATCCACGCATCACGCCGACTAAAAAAATAGCGATCAGGTCCATTGGTGAAGCGCTACCCCGTGCGCATTACCAACGATGCCCTGAATGTGACCTGCTGTTTAGCTTGCCGAAAATGCGTTCGCACCAAAGTGCATTCTGCCCACGCTGTCAGGCCAAAATTCGTGACGGCCGTGACTGGTCGTTAACGCGACTGGCGGCAATGGCTTTCACCATGCTGTTACTGATGCCCTTTGCGTGGGGAGAGCCGCTGCTGCACATCTATTTATTAGGCATACGCATTGACGCGAATGTAGTACAGGGCATCTGGCAGATGACCCGGCAAGGCGATCCGCTGACAGCATCCTTTGTGATGTTTTGCGTCATTGGCGCTCCCGTGATACTCGTGTCATCAATCGCTTATCTGTGGTTTGGCAATATTCTCGGTATGAACCTGCGCCCGGTATTATTGATGCTGGAAAGGCTTAAAGAGTGGGTCATGCTTGATATCTATCTTGTTGGTATCGGCGTCGCCTCGATCAAAGTGCAGGACTACGCTTTTCTGCTGCCTGGAGTGGGACTCTATGCCTTTATCGCACTGGTGATCCTGAGCATTTTGACGCTGTCGCACCTCAATGTTGAGCAATTGTGGGAACGCTTTTACCCACAAAGGCCCGCACGTCGCCCCGACGGACAGCTTCGTGTTTGCCTCGGCTGTCACTTTACAGGTTATCCTGATGCCCGAGGCCGCTGTCCCCGTTGCCATATTCCATTACGCTGGCGCAGAAATCAGAGCATCCAAAAGTGCTGGGCAGCTCTGCTGGCCTCGATTGTCCTGTTGCTGCCTGCTAATCTGCTGCCTATCTCGGTAATTTACGTTAACGGTGCCCGTCAGGAAGACACAATTCTGACCGGCATCATGTCCCTGGCGAACAGCAACGTTGGCGTAGCGGCCATTGTTTTTATCGCCAGTATCCTGGTGCCATTCACTAAAGTGATTGTGATGTTTACGTTGTTGTTCAGCATCCAGTTTAAATGTGAACAAGGGTTACGCACCCGCATCCTGCTACTCCGTATGGTGACCTGGATTGGTCGCTGGTCGATGCTGGACCTGTTTGTTATCGCCTTAACCATGTCGCTGATAAATCGCGATCAGATACTTGCTTTTACTATGGGACCGGCTGCGTTTTATTTCGGTGCAGCGGTAATATTGACTATTCTTGCAGTGGAATGGCTGGACAGCCGCTTACTTTGGGATGCACATGAGTCAGGAAACGCCCGCTTCGCAGATTGAAGCGCAAATTAAAACAAAACGCCGTATCTCTCCGTTCTGGCTGCTGCCGTTCATCGCGCTAATGATTGCAGGATGGCTCATCTGGGGCAGCTATGAAGATCGTGGCAATACCGTGACCATCGACTTTATGTCCGCGGACGGTATTGTCCCAGGCCGCACTCCCGTGCGCTATCAGGGTGTCGAAGTTGGCACCGTGCAGGATATCAGCCTGAGTAAAGATCTGCGCAAAATTGAAGTTCGCGTCAGCATCAAGTCCACCATGAAAGATGCCCTGCGCAAAGACACGCAATTCTGGCTGGTGACGCCGAAGGCATCACTGGCGGGGGTTTCTGGCCTCGATGCGCTGGTTGGCGGGAACTATATCGGCATGATGCCGGGCACCGGCGAGCCGGAAGATCATTTCGTCGCGCTCGACACGCAGCCAAAATATCGGCTGAATAATGGCGATTTGATGTTGCATCTTCAAGCATCCGACCTCGGTTCTCTCAACAGCGGTTCACTGGTTTATTTCCGCAAGATCCCGGTAGGCCGGGTCTATGACTATACCATCAACCCCAATCATCAGGGGGTAACCATCGATGTCCTGATTGAGCGTCGCTTTACCAATCTGGTGAAAAAAGGCAGTCGTTTCTGGAATGTGTCCGGGGTGAATGCGGATGTCAGCCTGAGCGGCGCAAAGGTAAAACTGGAAAGTCTGGCCGCGCTGGTCAATGGCGCCATCGCCTTTGACTCCCCAGAGGATTCACAACCTGCCGCCGCCGATGACACGTTTGGGTTATATCAGGATCTCGCCCACAGCCAACGTGGCGTGATCGTCAAACTGGAGCTGCCCAGCGGCGATGGCCTGAAGGCTGGTTCAACCCCGCTGATGTATCAGGGCCTGGAGGTTGGTCAACTGACCAGGCTGGATTTGAATCCAGGCGGTAAAGTCACCGGTGAAATGACCGTCGACCCCAGCGTTGTCACGCTACTGCGCGACGGCACGCGCATTGAGTTACAAAGCCCCAAATTATCATTAAACGATATGAGCCTGAGCTCGCTGTTAACAGGAAAAACGTTTGAACTGGTGCCCGGCGAAGGCGAACCACGTAGCCAGTTTGTGGTGATCCCCGGTGAACAGTCCCTGCTTCATGATCCCAGCGTTATGACGCTTACGCTGACCGCTCCGGAAAGTTACGGTATCGATGCCGGCCAGCCGCTGATCCTTCATGGCGTGCAGGTCGGTCAGGTTATCGAGCGGAAGCTATCAAGCGATGGCGTTTCATTTATCGTGGCTATCGAACCGCAGCATCGTGCACTGGTGCAAGGTGACAGCAAATTCGTGGTTAATAGTCGAGTGGATGTCAAAGTGGGCATTGATGGCGTTGAGTTCCTTGGCGCCAGCGCCAGCGAATGGATAAGCGGCGGTATTCGCATTTTGCCGGGTACCAAAGGTGAAATGAAAAAAAGCTATCCGCTGTATGCAAACCTCGAAAAAGCCATTGAGAACAGCCTGAGCGATCTGCCCACCACCACCGTCAGCCTGAGTGCCGAGACGCTACCCGATGTGCAGGCCGGGTCGGTGGTGCTGTACCGTAAATTCGACGTCGGTGAAGTCATTAGCGTACGCCCTCGTGCCGATGCGTTTGATATCGATCTGCATATCAAACCGGAATACCGCAATCTGCTAACCAGCAACAGCGTGTTCTGGGCTGAAGGTGGCGCAAAAGTTCAGCTTAACGGCAGCGGCCTGACCGTACAGGCCTCTCCCCTGTCGCGGGCGCTAAAAGGGGCGATTAGCTTCGATAACCTGAGCGGTGCCAGCGCCAGCCAGCGCAAAGGGGACAAGCGGATCTTGTACGCCTCAGAAACCGCTGCACGCGCGGTAGGTGGACAGATTACGCTGCACGCCTTTGATGCCGGGAAACTCGCCGCGGGCATGCCCATTCGCTACCTTGGCATCGATATAGGTCAGATCCAGACCCTTGAACTGCTCACCAGCCGTAACGAAGTTCAGGCCAAAGCGGTGTTGTATCCGGAGTATGTCCAGACGTTTGCGCGTAGCGGTACACGTTTCTCGGTCATTACCCCGCAAATTTCAGCGGCAGGTGTAGAGCATCTGGATACCATCTTACAGCCCTATATTAACGTCGAACCAGGACGCGGTAATCCGCGCCGTGATTTTGAACTGCAGGAAGCGACGATTACTGATTCACGTTACCTTGATGGTTTGAGTATCGTGGTAGAAGCGCCAGAAGCTGGTTCGCTGAATATCGGTACTCCGGTTCTGTTCAGAGGTATTGAGGTGGGTACCGTCACGGGTCTGACGCTGGGTTCACTGTCCGATCGCGTGATGGTGGCCATGCGCATCAGTCAGCGCTACCAGCACCTGGTGCGTAACAACTCTGTGTTCTGGCTGGCATCTGGCTACAATCTCGACTTCGGCCTCACCGGCGGCGTGGTGAAAACCGGGACCTTCAATCAGTTCATTCGCGGTGGTATCGCGTTTGCCACCCCACCTGGTACGCCACTGGCACCGAAAGCGCAGGCGGGTAAACACTTCCTGCTGCTGGAGAGTGAACCGAAAGAATGGCGTCAATGGGGAACCGCCCTGCCACGCTAATCTTTCCCCCGCTCCGGCGTACTCGCGCTGGAGCGGTTAGCCTCGTCATACTTCACGTAGGTGCGTTGTTGCCCTGTAACTCGAATTATTGAGGGTATATGCTACACTGCGCACTTGTTTTTTTGCCGGTGGTACCAAGTGGCTTATTTTCCTGACGCCTTTCTGACACAAATGCGTGAAGCAATGCCTTCCACGCTCTCTTTTGACGATTTTCTCGCAGCCTGCCAGCGTCCATTACGCCGCAGTATCCGCATCAATACGCTGAAAATCTCCGTTGCTGATTTTATCGACTTAACCGCGCCTTATGGCTGGTCACTCACTCCGGTTCCCTGGTGTGCTGAAGGCTTTTGGATTGAGCGCAACGATGAAGAGTCTGTACCTCTCGGCAGTACTGCTGAGCATTTAAGCGGACTGTTTTATATTCAGGAAGCCAGTTCGATGTTGCCTGTTGCTGCGTTATTTGCCGATGGCAATATCCCGGAGCGGGTGATGGATGTTGCCGCCGCGCCAGGCTCTAAAACCACGCAAATTGCTGCCAAAATGAATAATCAGGGTGCAATTCTGGCGAATGAATTTTCTGCCAGCCGCGTCAAAGTTCTGCATGCCAATATCAGTCGTTGCGGGATTGCGAACGTCGCACTCACTCATTTTGATGGCCGCGTGTTTGGCGCCGCGTTGCCAGAAGCCTTTGATGCCATTTTGCTGGACGCACCATGTTCCGGTGAAGGCGTCGTGCGTAAAGATCCCGATGCGCTGAAAAACTGGTCGCCAGAAAGTAATCTGGACATTGCCGCCACCCAGCGCGAACTGCTCGACAGCGCCTTCCACGCCCTGCGTCCCGGCGGCACATTGGTCTATTCCACCTGCACACTTAACCGTGATGAAAATGAATCCATCATGCAGTGGCTGATAGAGACTTACCCAGACGCCGTCGAATTTCTGCCACTGGGTGATTTATTTCCGGAGGCCGGACGCGCCCTGACACCAGAGGGGTTCCTGCACGTCTTCCCGCAAATTTATGACTGTGAAGGATTCTTTGTCGCACGTTTGCGAAAAACTGCCCCTATCCCTGCACTGCCCGCGCCGAAATATAAGGTGGGAAATTTCCCCTTCAGCCCGCTGAAAAGCCGGGAAGCCGCACAAATCACCCAGGCCGCTACCGCCAGTGGATTGCAGTGGCAAGACAATCTGCGCCTTTGGCAGCGTGATAAAGAAATTTGGTTATTCCCGACAGATATTGAACCGCTGATTGGTAAAGTTCGTTTTTCCCGCCTCGGGATTAAACTCGCTGAAACCCACAATAAGGGTTACCGCTGGCAGCATGAGGCGGTTATCGCCCTTGCTAACCCAGGACATCACAATGCGTTTGAACTGACGCCTGAAGAAGCGGAAGAGTGGTATCGCGGCAGAGATGTCTACCCACAAACCTCACCAACAGCCGACGATGTACTGGTCACGTTCCAGCGTCAGCCGCTTGGACTGGCAAAACGCATTGGATCACGGTTGAAGAACAGTTATCCACGCGATCTTGTCCGGGATGGTAAACTCTTTACAGGATAACGCACGTTTTTACTGGCGCTTTTGCTCACGTTGACTACGCTGAAAAATGGACGGCTTAACTGGTCGTACCACAACCCGCAAATCAACGGAGAGCACGATGATGAAAACCAGTGTGCGCATTGGCGCTTTTGAAATCGACGACGCCGAGTTACATGGCGAATCGCCGGGGGACCGAACGTTAACCATTCCTTGTAAATCCGATCCGGATTTATGCATGCAACTGGACGCCTGGGATGCCGATACCAGCGTCCCGGCCCTTCTCAATGGAGAACATTCCGTTCTATTCCGCGAGCACTACGACCGTAAGTCAGATGCCTGGGTCATGCGTTTTGCCTGATTCAAAAAGAACCCGTCGCCAGACGGGTTATTTATTAGCGTTAAAACAATTGACTCTAAGTACGCAGGCACAGAAGAAAGCGATGGTTCCCCCCGCAGCCAGCACACTATAAGCGAGTTCCCAACTTTGCGTTGAATCCATCACCACACCAAATGATAACGGCGCAAGAGACCCTACGCCAAATCCAAGCAGCGACCGCAATCCCATCACACTTCCCAGCTTTGCCTGAGGCACATTATCGGCAATCGCGGCAGATAAAACGCCTGAATCGCCAAGAATGAAAAAACTCCCCATAAACGCAAACAGCAACGTCCACCCCGCCCCCCAGGAAACCGATAATCCCATCAGGAGTGAACTCAACGCGCCGGCAGCGCCCATAAAAATCAACACCGATGCGCGATTAAAATAATCGGAGATTGCCCCTACAATCAGCGTCGAGAACATCCCCGATAAATGTACAGCACAGGCGACGATCAACCCGGTAGTCATCGGCTCCATCTGCCAGACTTGCAGCGCATTCGCCACCAGGCTGGGGGTCCATGCCCAGCTCCCCAGTAACTCCCAGCAATGCGCAATATAACCCACCATCAGCAGTATTGCGCCGACCGACAGAGCATGGCTCTTTGCCGATCCTCCCGGGTTCTGCATCCTGTGCTTGTCTTCCTGATAGCTGGATAGCGCCACTGAACCGGATACCGCGCCAACCAATGCGCCTGCGGCACATAAATAGAACGCAAAGGACGCTCCCCAGCGCAATGCTCCCCAAGCGGAGATAAATACTGACAGCAGGTAGCCAAACGAACCTGCGGCCAGGATCATCCCAACGGCAAGTCCACGTTTGGACACGCTGTTCATACCCATCGCCAACATCATCGCTGGCGTGTAGGCCCCACCCTGGGTCAATCCAACAAAGGCCATCATGACCAGAGCGGAAGAGTAAGAGCGGGCAACACAGGCAAAAAGCAATAAAGCGCACACACCTAACCACGAGAAAATGAGATACACCTTGCGCGCCCCCAGATAGTCACACAGCCAGGAGGCAGCAAATAAGGCACAGGCGTTTGCAATACTAAATACCGTCTGTACTGTTCCCGCAGCGGCGGCGTCGATATGCCACTCATCGCGTATTACCGGAAGTGCACCAGCAAAAGCCATTGTCCCCAGGCATGTCCCCGCCCGGCCAAGGCAAAACAAATTGAATGCTTTCACTAAAATTGCCTGCAGAAAAGTGGATATCAATAGTGAATCAGAACGTTGCGGGCCATGTTATGAGCAAGGGGAAGACGCTGACAAACGATCTTTATTGCGTCCATTGGTTGAGTTAGACTCAACCAATGACACGATTACTCTCGCTCCCCCATTTGCCGGCATTCGAAGCTGCTGCACGCAGAAGCAGCTTCAGTGCGGCTGCTGATGAACTGTTTATCACCACAGGAGCAGTCAGCCGACACATCCGCACACTGGAAGAACAACTGGGCGTACAACTGTTTTATCGTGCACACAAATCTGTCAGGTTGACGAGTGCCGGAGAGACCTTTTCCCGCGTCGCAACACGGTTACTCGATGAACTTGCCCAGGCAGAAAAAGAGGTCAACGCTAACGTTTTTTCGGGAAGATTAACCATCCAGTGCTTACCCACATTCGCCATGCACTGGCTAATGCCAAGACTGGCTGAGCTGAATGAAATCCACCCTGAACTCACCGTCGATGTCACCACCAGCATCGGTCCCGTTAGCTTTGCCTCTCCCTTTGATATCGCTATTCGCCGGGATCCGGCGCATTTTTCCGGACTTAAACCTGTGCCATTTCTTCACGAATCAAGCCTGCTGGTTTGCAGCCAGCAGTACCTGCACAGCCGACCGCTGATCTCGCCAGATCAACTGGACGATCATATAAAAATTCAAATTCGTGCGCGTAACGATCTCTGGAAACGCTGGCATAGCCATTTCCCAAATGATCATCATGAAAGTAACCAGATTATCACGCTGGATCATACGTTTGCGGCAATGCAGGCGGCTGAAGATGGTTTAGGCTTGGCCGTGATGCCCTATTTATTCTGTGAAAAACACCTGAAAACAGGAAGGCTGGTTGCGCCATTTGGCGATTTGACTATCGATAGCGGAACCTATTCTCTGCTGTGGAACGACAGACAAGATGAGGCCGTAAGAAAATTTACCCACTGGTTGCAATCTTTTGAACTGCCCACTGAAACGCCTCAGCCCTTCACTCGTGAGCACACTGTGACGCGTTAACGTCTTTCTCCCCGCCCCATTAACTGCAATTTCTTCTACACTATTGATACGGCAACACAATTTGAGGATGGAATGTTCACGCTGATTCTTTTTGTTTGCTACCTGGATGGCGGTTGTGAAGATATCGTGGTTGATGTCTACAATACGGAACAGCAGTGCCTAATTTCGATGGACGATCAGCGCATTCGCAACGGCGGATGCTTGCCGGCTGAAGACTATATCGACAGCTTCTGGCGTCCTGCTCAGGAATATAGTGATTTCTAATTATTGTAATTGCACCAACGTTAGCTCACCGCCAAATACCGCACCGGTATCAATATAGTGCAGATTATCGCGATCAAGCCGATGGCGCAGGGGCGTATGGCCAAACCAAAAGTGATCTGCGCCATGAATTCCACTGCCTTTGTTCATTAATCGCGCACGATCCCACAACACCCGTTGCAAATCGACCTCTTTTCGCCACAGATAATCATCATCCGGGTAATCGGCGTGAGCAATCACGTGTATGCCATTCTGACAATGCAGTTCCAGAATCCACGGTAATTGCTGACAGGCTTCAAGAGCAAATCTTGCCGCGGGTTGTACTGCCTGTGCAAACCACGAACCCCCATTCATAAACCACAACTGCAGATCCCCCGTCACCAGCGCATCCAGCGCCATCTGCTCGTGATTCCCCCTGACCGCCACAATCCAGTTCCGGCGCAGCAACTGTAGACAGCGCAGACTATCAGGCCCACGATCGGTAACATCACCGACAGAAACCAGCAGATCGCGCCACGGATCAAACCGACACTGGCGCAGTTTATCCATCAGCATAGAAAAACAGCCGTGAAGATCCCCCACGACCCAGATGTGACGCCAGTTTGTTCCTTCTACCCTCTGGTAGACGTTATCAGGCTGCCCCATATGACCTTCTGCACTCGGATATTCCCTGCCTATAACTTTAGCAATAGTGGTATGAGACGAGGAGAAAACCGCATACGACACGCGATGATTTGCGCAGGGTGCGATTTGACATCACGACAAACTCTCTGCCGTCGATGTCATGCCGCCCAGAATAACTATGCTGTTGATGCTGCCCACAAGTCGCCTTTGCGATAGGGCTTCTTCACTTTTTAATAATGTTACTATTATTCTGCCTGGTTCATCCGTTATTTCACTGATAGATCAACGGGTTTCAGTGGCTTCCTCAATTCAGTACCATGAAAATCTTTATATCGTGGTTCGAGACGGGCAGATTCTGAAAGAATAACTCTATTATCCCGAAAGCTCAGATGGTCACTATCAAATAACTTATGAAAATCAGCAGCAAGCGCGATGCCATTTTCTACACTCGGTAAGCCTTTATTGGCATGGCTAATTATGTGGCAAGCTTCAACTGCCAAAATACTGCCGGTAATTGCGCATTTATTGCCCCAATTCGACATCACCGCTTTACGAAATTTTGCCTGCTCCCGGCGAATTTTAACCATGCGTAGACCGTCTTCCCTGCGAGCAGGCGTTCCTATTTGATAATCAGGTATTGCAATCAATAAACTGAGAACCGACACAATTTCTTCGCACAAAGGTGCTTCAAATGAAGCTCCCTGATGACAAAAATGTCGTTTAAAATTAGTCCACTCCTCTTTTCGCTTGCTGGGAGGGAGTTGTTCACCAACGAGCAATTCATCCAACGGAAGGAAAGTATCAAGAGTGGATAGGTCTTTCAGTTGAACTCGATATGGATAAACGTTGTTTGGGTCCACAAAAGTATCAATAATTTCGAACACGCCACACAACTGGAAGTCTCGCTTTCCAGAGAGTTTTTGAATCACAAAAAGGCGGTCACCAGGGGTCACTTGACGGGTTTTCCATTCCTGCCCAACCCCATACCCATTACTGTAGTCAAAATCTTTTGTATTTTTGGGTCCATGATAAGCATAGAAATATTTCATCTTTTATTCCTTTTGAAGAGCCAATAAAGAGTAATATCGACAATCCCGCGAGAAAACTTAACGTATAAATACGGTACAGTGGACTGTTATTTCATGCTGCAGGTGACCGTCAGCAGGAAAGCATGGTCTCACGTCTTCGCGTTAGAAGAGAGAACACGCAGAGGATTTTGCTCAGAGATTGCTGGGGTATAAAAATTTAACAATAACCAAAAATAGCTGGACGCACACGGTGCAGAATATGTTATGGTTTGGACAGGATATGGAAATTTCGAGCAATTTTCGTGGTGTTTCGTGGCCACATCGAAAAACACCATAAGAAAACAAAGATATAAAAAGAGACCGAATACGATTCCTGTATTCGGTCCAGGGAAATGGCTCTTGGGAGAGAGCCGTGCGCTAAAAGTTGGCATTAATGCAGGCTAAGTTACCCTGCCATTTAAGAATAGATGACAGCGCCAGGTTTTCCAGTCCGCGACTAAAGTGGTCTGAAAAAAAGGGGGATTGCCACACGCTACAATGTAAAAACCGCAAGTTCTCCTGTGAGATCCTTGCGGTTTTTTATTGGAAATCAGAGCACTACATCTGACAATTAACAGAGCTTTTCTGCACGCTCGATAAACGGAGCAAGGCTCATTTTTTCGCCAGATTTAGCCGGATCGTCAATCTGGATAATGTCGATCGGTTTTGCCGTGGTTTTACCGCTCTCAACCTGCTGTCTGGCAACATCATTCAGCGGGTATTGCACCAGCGTGCTGGGGTTGATGACATACAGCGCGTTGCCCGGACGGCAGGTCAACATCACCTCTTCACGATTAAACGCCCATTTATCTTTGCCAACCTCAAAACGACTGACGGTAATAACCTGCGGCGCAGCCAGTGCCGCTCCTGAACTTGCCAGTAGCAATAAAGAGATAATGATTTTTTTCATACGTTTTGCCAGTCCATCAGAACGGTTCGAGGGTTGCAAACAGGCTGACAATTGCCAGCACAACAGCGCCTATACCCCATTCCAGCTTCGTCATCCAAATAAAATAGAGGGTCATGCAGCGATTATCCTGCTGCATACGTGGAACAAGAACATACCGATTCACCAGCGCAATCGCCACCATTAGCATGACCAGGGCACATTTTAACAACAGCAGTTTCCCATAAGCCACATGCCAGGGAACAGCGAAACCGACAATAAACAGCGCATTCATGATGCCGGTAAGCAACACGCCAATCACAAAAAGATGTCCATAGCGGGAGAAGCGCATCATGGTACTGATGGCTTGATCGCGCCAGCGTCCTTGCGCCATTTTCATACAGTAGAGCACCGGCAACAAGCCGCCAAACCAGGCAGCTGCGCATATCAGATGCAGCGCATGGTTAATCTGATGAAGTGTGCCGGTTACGCCATCGTGCAGTGTCGCATGCCCAACGCCCGCCAGCAGAATAAACTGCGCAATCGTCAGCATTAGCAGTCGTCGCGGCATACTGCGCGGTACGATAATGGTCACCGCCAGTGTGACCAGCGCAAGGATAATTTGCCACAGCCAGACGCCCCCGAATTGTGTTTGCAGGACGGCTCTCCAAACGGTGATGGAGAGGACATCCTGCCAACCCGCGCCCATTAATCCCCCCTGAACCGCCAGCATCAGCGTCGCGCTGATAAAACTCCACGCCGCGGCGTGGCGTTGCAGATGCAAGAAACGATGCATCATCAAATGACGGAGCGAAACAGGAGCCAGCCATGCGCCATAGAGCGCACAGCCAAACACCAGCATCAGCGTGGTAAAATGGATAAAACGCAGTGCAACCCAGGTAAACGCCAGCATCGGTTATTTCACGCTAAAGCTATATTGCCCTTTCGTCTTGTGCCCATCCACTGACACAACATGCCAATCGACCGTGTATTTTCCTGTTTTCAGTGACTGAACGAGCGGAATAATCAGTTGCGTTTTATCCTGCTCATTACGCGTTGCCTTACCCGTTTTGATCTGTTCTTTTTGCGGGCCTGTCAGCGTTGCCCCGCTGAATGCAGGTTCGACACCTTCAGAAAAATTGAGCGTCAATGCCTGGGGGGATGCTGTGACCTGCGCATTAGCCGCAGGGCTTTGTTGTGTCAGATGCGCATGCGCCAGGGCAGCGGGTGTCGCCAGCATACCGGCAAGAGCGATGAGAGCATAGCGAAGTGAAGATGCAGATGAAGCCATATCAACTATTCCTTTTTGTTATGTCTAATCTGTAGAGAATAACCTTCTACAATGATCGAGTCGAGAATCATCATTTCAGGCTTGCCATTAATGCGCACTCTTAGTAACTTTTGCGCGCCAATGGAGAGATGAGGAAAAACGTATGAATATTAATCTGGCTAAACTTGAGCAAGCAGAAATGGATAAGGTTAACGTCGATCTGGCTGCGGCAGGCGTCGCATTTAAAGAGCGCTACAACATGCCTGTCGTTGCTGAAGTTGTCGAGCGTGAACAGCCTGCACATTTACGCGACTGGTTCCGTGAACGCCTGATCGCACACCGTTTAGCTTCCGTTTCCCTCTCACGTTTACCTTACGAGCCTAAAGTTAAATAAACCTTATATTAAGTTACAGTTCCTTACATGATGCCTGCTACAGTATAAGCACATTCTTAATCTACTATTTAAGGATGGTTGTAGACACTATGAAAAGGAAATCATTATGTCACACTGGAAAATTGCTGCAGCGCAGTACGAACCACTTCAACGATCATTAAGCGAACACGTCGCCCATCATTTGCAGTTCATTCAGGCAGCGGCTAAATGCCAATGCGAATTGTTGGTTTTTCCAGCATTGTCCCTGTTGGGCTGTGTGGACGAAGACGACGCCCTCCCGGCCCCGCCCGATGAAGAGTTACTGCAACCCCTCGCCCACGCCGCAGTCACGTATCGTATGACCATCATTGCCGGGTTGTCGGTAGAGCATCACGATCGCTTTGTGAAGGGAATAGCGCTTTTCTCTCCCTGGATGACCTCGCCGTTAATGTTTCATCAAAGCCATGGCGCCTGTATCGCCAGGCAACGAAATGCCATCAGCGTGGTCGACAGCCAGCCGGAAGGTATTGATATCGACCCGACATTTTCGCTGTTCACAACCTGTCAGTCCGTCAAAGAACCAGAACTGCTCTCTTCCGCTTCGCGTCTGCAAAGTTTTTCGCATAAATTCGCCATTGCGGTACTGATGGCCAATGCCCGTGGCAGCAGCGCATTGTGGGATGAACGTGGTCGGTTAATTGTCCGCGCCGACAGCGGTTCATTACTGTTAACTGGTCAACGCACGCCACGGGGTTGGCAAGGTGATATCATTCCATTACGCTAGTCGTTTTTGGCTCGGAGCCCGGCATGTTGCGCATAATAGATACAGAAACCTGTGGTCTGCAGGGAGGCATTGTTGAGATTGCATCGGTCGATGTCGTTGACGGAACGATCGTCAATCCCATGAGCCATCTGGTGCGTCCTGACCGTCCCATCAGTCCACAAGCCATGGCTATCCATCACATCACTGAAGCGATGGTAGCGGATAAACCGTGGATTGAAGATGTCATCCCGCACTATTACGGCAGCGAGTGGTACGTGGCGCATAACGCCAGTTTTGATCGGCGTGTGCTGCCCGAAATGCCGGGGGAATGGATTTGCACCATGAAGCTTTCCCGCCGCCTGTGGCCGGGGATCAAATACAGCAATATGGCGCTCTATAAGTCCCGCAAGCTGAGCGTCCAGACGCCGTCTGGTCTGCACCACCACCGCGCGCTTTATGATTGCTACATCACGGCGGCACTGCTGATAGACATCATGCAGACGTCCGGCTGGACCCCGGAGCAAATGGCCGATGTCACCGGCCGTCCTGCGCTGCTAACTACCTTTACCTTCGGTAAATACCGCGGGAAACCGGTATCTGAAGTCGCTGAACGCGATCCGGGCTATTTGCGCTGGCTATTTAATAACCTTGACAATATGAGCCCGGAATTGCGCCTGACGCTGAAACACTATCTGGATAACGCCTGACCGGGCAGTGTTCCCTGCGCAAGACCAATTAAAAAAGCGAACTCGAGGGCCACACCTTCATAGGATTTATAGCGCCCGGATTTACCGCCGTGTCCGGAGTCCATATCCGTACACAATAGCAGCAGATGATCGTCTGTTTTCATTTCACGCAGTTTCGCCACCCACTTCGCCGGTTCCCAGTATTGCACCTGGGAATCGTGTAACCCTGTGGTTACCAACAGATGCGGATAATCCTGTGCGGTGACGTTATCGTATGGGCTGTAGCTTTTCATGTAGGTGTAATACTCTTTGTCCTGCGGATTGCCCCACTCTTCAAACTCACCGGTTGTCAGCGGAATTGACTCATCCAGCATGGTGGTCACCACATCGACAAACGGCACCTGGGCAATAACGCCGTGAAAAAGTGTCGGACGCTCGTTGATGGCAACACCCATCAGCATCCCTCCGGCGCTTCCTCCCATCCCATAACACAATGAAGGTGAGCCATAACCGAGTTTGAGCAGTGCATCGCAGACGTCGAGATAGTCATTGAAGGTATTTTTCTTACGCAGAAATTTACCCTCTTCATACCATTG
Organism: Citrobacter sp. HN-141; assembly: GCF_033341895.1. Taxonomy (NCBI): domain Bacteria; kingdom Pseudomonadati; phylum Pseudomonadota; class Gammaproteobacteria; order Enterobacterales; family Enterobacteriaceae; genus Citrobacter; species Citrobacter sp. HN-141. The sequence continues at coordinate 21,535 of NZ_JAWPBF010000018.1, forward strand.
CTGCCCCAATTCACCACCGCCACGCACGTGGGCGATCGCGTACACAAAGCCACGATCCAATAAGCTTAAGCGGCTGCTGCTGAAATCAGCGTCCATGCTTGCGCCATATGAACCATAGCCATACACCAATAATGGATTTTTCCCTTTACGGAAATGCTGCTTGTGGTAGACCAGCGAGACAGGCACCTCTGTCCCGTCGCGTGCGGTTATCCACACGTGTTCACTGCGGTAATTTGCGGCGTCGAAACCGGGGACGGTAGTCTGCTTAAGTACGCGGCGCACGCCAGTATCCATATCCAGTTCGAACAGCGTGTCCGGCGTAGTCATGGAGGAATAGCCATAGCGCAGGCGCGATGTCTCCGGCTCAGGATTATAAGCCAGCCACGTCACATAGGCGGGATCGTCAAAGGCAATCCCGATTACTTCACGCGTTTTGCGATTGATTTGTCGCAGGCTGGTTAACCCCTGTTGTCGTTCTTCCACCACCAGCCAGTCGGTGAACAGCGTAAAACCCTCCAGCATGACACTGTCACGCGCTGGGATTAACGTCTCCCAGGCGTGTTCGTCTCGTACACGGGTACGGTACAGGCCGAAGTTTTTACCCTGACGGTTTGAACGCAGATAAAAGGCGTGTTGATAGTGATCGAGACTGTATTCATGGTCTTTCCGACGCGCCAAAAAGACCAGTGGCTCGGCATCAGCCAGTTCTGCATCAATGAGCAAAATCTCACTGGTGGTTGCACTCGCAATATGAATAACAACATAGTGCTGTGAGGTGGTTTTATGCAGACTGACATAAAACATATCATCAGCCTCTTCATACACCAGCTCATCATCAGTGGATGGTGAACCGACAGTATGCCGCCAGACCTGATACGGCAGCAATGTGGTTTCATGCTTGCGGACATAATAGAAAGTCTGCGAGTCGTTGGCCCAGACTAATTCCGGCTCGACGTTTTCAAGTACCTCCGGGTACCAGTTGCCCGTTTGTAAGTTGCGAAAGCGCACACCATATTGCCGACGGGAAAGGTAATCCTCCGCCAGCGCCATAATGGTATTGTCCGGTGATATTGCCAGACCACCTAACGTATAGAATTCGCTATGGGCTGCGCGCTGGTTTCCATCCAGCAAGGTATCCCATTCATCCCACTCTTCACTGAGAGCAGACTGGCGCTGATAAATGGCATATTCACACCCCGGTTCATAGAGATGGCGATAGCGGTACCCATTTTTCACATACGGTGCGGACACATCCTGAGGGGGAATACGGTCGATAATCTCTTTCAGAACACGATCCTGCAAAGCTTGCTGCGAAGCCATCACCTGGCGGCCATACGCATTTTCTTGTTGCAGGTAATTCAGCACCTCTGGCTGCGAGCGGGTGTCATCTCGCAACCAGTAATAATTATCAACACGAGTATCGCCATGCTGCGTCATGGCGTGGGGAATACGAGGAGCTTTAGGTAGCATGTCATTGTTCTTTTGCTTAAACATTCTATAAGGGTGGCAAAAGTCAGCAATGATGCAAGCGAAACATGCTCCGGCACTGTAACTATTTAGTCTGGCAGGGCCTGTTTTTGTTGCTTAAGATCCTGCTCAATCCCTTCGCGAACATCCTGCGGGATCTTCAACGCATCACCCAACGCATTCAGATAACTGCGCTCCATAAAGTGGTCGATATCAATTGCCGCACAGCTCAGGAAGTAGATTTCCAGTGCTTCTTCTTCATTACGGACCCCCTGAGCCAGACGCTGAGGATCGAGTGGTTGTTCAATCGCACGCTCAATCAGAACACGCCCCTGCTCTTCAACTCCCGCTTCACGAAGTTGATGTTCAATGGCAGCACGCTCTTTAGCATCGATATGCCCATCGCTTTTCGCCGCAAAGACCAGCGCCAGGATCAGACGCTCAGTTCGCTCATCCAGCGGCGAACTCTGCGCGCCAAATTGTGGTTCACCCTGATGCGCCGCACGGACCTTATCTTTGTACTTGTTCCATAACACCGTACCGGCAACCGCCCCACCGCCAACCAAAAGCGCGCTGGTGCCGTATTTACTGAGTAATTTACGTGAGGATTTGTTGGCAACCAGTAATCCTGCCAGACCGCCTAGCGCGCCAGGCACCAGCAGTTTGCTGAGTCCTTGTTCACCGGAAGATGACGCAGATGATGCTTTTTGCCCAAGAAGAGATTGTAGTTGATTCAGCCAGTTAGCCATTTTGCCCCTCAAGTACAGACGAATAATCATCAAAGCGTACCCGAGGGGATGTCAGGAAGTGTTCAGGTCATCAAAAGATGTGCAAATTCAGCTACTGACGCACCTGGTACTCTGCTGTGCCGGCTTTGCAATCAAGCTTTACCTGATAGTGAATGTCGCTGCTTTTGCCGCGCACAGTCAGGGGTACTGTCCACTGCCCGTCTTTACCGACAATATCCTGCGGATTGGCCCACGCTACCGGGTCAAGCTGACCGAGTTTCTTTTGATCGTCGGCCCAGCGCACAATGCGATTCTGCAGGTAATCACGTTTTACGCTGGCTGCAATGCCATCAGCGTCCAGACCTTCACAGTTTGGAAACTGAACTGACTTACTTTCCGTATTCGCCGCAAATACTGATACGCTGGCAGATAACAACAGCAGGCTCAACAGCGCTCTTTTTTTATACATTCTTTTCTCCTTATCTCCCTTTCGTCCTTCAGGCCGCAGACCCGCGGTGTGAAGGCTGTCAGAGATTGCACAATGATTCAGGGAAAAGCATGGTACAAAATATCAGGAGCGCAAGTCGCTTCAGGCCGCCTGGGTATCATCCTCAGCAGATGCGTCGTTGTCGACCACCTGTGGAGAAGGCAGCTTGCCGTTTTTCAGGATGGCGCTCAGCACCTCTTTTTGCTCAGCCAGCCACAGAGAAAGCGCTTCACGCTGCTCATCTTCCAGCGTTACCGGTGATTGTTCCAGCCATGTGTCGAGCAGATCGGCTGTATCGAGCATCTTGTCATACGCATCGGCTTCCTTTTTGCTGGTAAACGACATTTTTTCCTCACCTTCCCGAATGACTACGTATTTAACTTCAACCGCCATTTTTGCAGCCTCTTAAATTACCTGTATTTATATACAGCATATTCTTTTTCATCCCTGAAATCAACCTGGTAATAAAGACAGACGCAAACGTTTTCGTATATACTGCGCCCAGTTAAAACAGGGGATTAATTTATGACGTTATTAGGCACAGCGCTGCGTCCTGCAGCAACGCGTGTGATGTTATTAGGTTCAGGTGAACTGGGTAAAGAAGTGGCGATTGAATGCCAACGCCTGGGTGTGGAAGTCATTGCCGTGGATCGTTACCCCGACGCACCAGCGATGCACGTTGCTCATCGCTCCTACGTCATCAACATGTTGGATGGCGATGCATTGCGCCAGGTTGTCGAGCATGAAAAACCGCATTTTATCGTGCCAGAAATTGAAGCCATCGCCACAGATATGCTGGTAAAACTGGAGCAGGAAGGCCTGAACGTAGTGCCTTGCGCACGCGCGACTCAACTGACCATGAACCGGGAAGGCATCCGTCGCCTCGCCGCCGACGAGTTATCTTTACCGACATCATCTTTTCGCTTCGCCGACAGTGAAATGCGTTTTCGCGAGGCCGTAGACGAAATCGGTTATCCCTGCATCGTAAAACCGGTAATGAGTTCTTCCGGTAAAGGCCAGAGCTTTATCCGCTCCGCCGAACAGCTAACCGAAGCCTGGAACTATGCCCAACAGGGCGGGCGAGCGGGCGCCGGGCGTGTTATCGTCGAAGGCGTGGTGAATTTCGATTTTGAAATCACACTGCTTACCGTCAGCGCCATTGACGGCGTACATTTTTGCGCACCGGTAGGTCATCGCCAGGAAGACGGCGACTATCGCGAATCCTGGCAGCCACAGCAGATGAGCGAACTGGCGTTAGCCCGGGCGCAGGAGATTGCCCGGAAAGTGGTACTGGCATTGGGCGGCCACGGATTATTTGGTGTGGAGCTGTTTGTCTGCGGTGACGACGTCATTTTCAGCGAAGTCTCCCCTCGCCCGCACGACACGGGTATGGTGACGCTGACTTCTCAGGATCTGTCTGAGTTTGCCCTGCACGTGCGTGCATTCCTTGGTCTTCCCGTTGGCGCAATCCGCCAGTATGGTCCGTCAGCGTCAGCGGTGATCCTGCCGCAGCTAAACAGTCAAAACGTTACCTTTGATAATGTGGATGCTGCCGTTGGCGCGGGTTTGCAGATACGTCTGTTTGGTAAACCCGAGATCGACGGTACGCGTCGTTTAGGTGTCGTGCTGGCAACGGCAGAAAGTGTTGAAGAAGCGGTTGATCGTGCGAAAAACGCGGCTGCACAGGTAAAAGTGGCAGGTTAAAACCGGACCCGTAGACCGGATGAGGCAGTAACCCCCCATCCGGCAAAGCCCGATATCGGCGCTAACGCCTATTATCGGGCCTTCGGTTTACACATTGATAGCTTACTGCTTCGCCCCTTCAACCGCTTCGCGAGCCAGTTTGGTGATACGATCGTAATCACCCGCTTCCAGCGCATCCGCCGGAACCAGCCAGGAACCGCCAATACACAGCACGCTTTTCAGGGCCAGGTAATCACGGTAGTTCGCCGGGGAGATGCCGCCAGTCGGACAGAAACGAACCTGAGAGAACGGACCCGCGATTGCCTGCAGTGCTTTCGTACCGCCGTTCGCTTCAGCCGGGAAGAATTTGAACTCTTTCAAACCGTAGTCCATACCCAGCATCAGTTCAGAAACGGTGCTGATGCCAGGGATCAGCGGAATCGTCCCTTCGGTTGCTGCTTTCAACAGCGGCTCGGTCAGACCCGGGCTAATCGCAAACTGAGCACCAGCCGCAGTAACTTCAGCCAGTTGCTGTGGATTCAGCACAGTACCCGCACCGACGATAGCATCCGGTACTTCTTTCGCGATTGCACGAATAGCATCCATCGCACAAGCGGTACGTAATGTCACTTCCAGAACGCGCACGCCCCCTGCAACTAACGCTTTCGCCATCGGCACAGCGTGTTCCAGTTTGTTAACCACAATAACCGGTACAACCGGGCCAGTGGTCAGGATTGCTTCTGCACTTGTCTTCCAGTTTTTCATCAGAGTTTTCTCTCGCCTGATTACAAATTAAGTCTTAAAAAGTGATACAGGTTGCGCCCTGCTCCGCACCGGACAGCTTTTCACGCAACGCGCTGAACATTTCACGCCCGGTACCCACGCGCGAAGCGCTAAGGTCAGGAATGTGAGGCTGACGAGAGGCAAGTTCCTCTTCATCAACCAGCAGCGTCAATTCACCTGTCTGTCCATTCACACGAATGATGTCGCCATCGCGCACTTTTGCCAGCAGCCCGCCATCGTAGGCTTCTGGGGTTACATGGATTGCTGAAGGCACTTTACCTGAAGCACCTGAAAGTCGTCCATCAGTAACTAACGCAATTTTGAAACAACGGTCCAATAATACACCAAGTGGTGGCATGAGTTTATGTAATTCTGGCATTCCGTTCGCTTTTGGTCCCTGATGACGCACAACAACCACACAATCCCGGTCAAGCAGACCCGCATCAAACGCCGGTAACACATCATGTTGACTTTCGAAGACCACGGCAGGCGCTTCAATCACCTGATTTTCAACTGGAACAGCTGAGGTTTTCATCACCGCACGCCCCAGATTGCCACTCAGTACTTTAGTGCCGCCATGATGGGAGAATGGCTGGTCAAAGGCGGCAATCACATTGCTGTCCAGCGATTTTTCCGCACCTTCGCGCCAGTCCAGTTCACCGTTATTCAGCCACGGCTCCAGGGTATAACGCGATAAACCGAATCCGGCCACGGTATTCACATCCTCATGTAACAGACCCGCGTTCAGCAGTTCACGCATTAATACAGGCACACCGCCCGCTGCCTGGAAATGGTTAATATCTGCCGGACCATTCGGGTACAAACGCGCCATCAGCGGGACCACATCTGACAGGTCGGAGAAGTCATCCCAGTTAATCAGAATACCGGCTGCACGCGCCATGGCTACCAGGTGCATCGTATGGTTGGTTGAACCGCCGGTCGCCAGTAGTGCCACAATACCGTTCACTACCACTTTTTCATCGATCATTTTACCGATCGGCATCCACTCGTTACCGTTACCGGTCAGACGTGTTACCTGACGGGCCGCCGCGGCGGTCAATGCTTCGCGCAGTGGTGCATCCGGGTGCACAAAAGAGGAGCCTGGCAACTGCATGCCCATAAACTCCACGACCATCTGGTTGGTGTTAGCGGTGCCGTAGAACGTACAAGTACCCGGTGCATGATAAGACGCAGCCTCGGATTCGAGCAGTGCCATACGATCCACTTTGCCTTCGGCATACAGTTGACGAATACGCACTTTCTCTTTGTTCGCCAGACCACTCGCCATCGGGCCTGAAGGGATGAAGATTGAAGGCAGATGACCGAAGGAAAGCGCCGCCATGACCAGGCCCGGGACAATCTTGTCACATACGCCGAGGAACAGCGCACCATCGAACATATTGTGTGAGAGCCCCACGGCCGCCGACATCGCAATGACTTCACGACTGAGCAGAGAAAGCTCCATGCCGTCCTGACCCTGGGTCACTCCGTCGCACATCGCAGGTACGCCACCAGCAACCTGGCCCACCGCATTGGCTTCATGTAGTGCTTTGCGAATAATGGCCGGATAGTGTTCATACGGCTGGTGTGCGGAAAGCATGTCGTTATAGGAGGTAATGATCGCGATATTGTTACGCAACATGCTTTTTAGCGAGGCTTTATCCTCCGGCTGACAGGCGGCAAAACCATGCGCCAGATTACCGCACGCCAGTTGTGAACGATGGACGGTAGTCGTTTTAGCCTGTTCGATTCGAGCGAGGTAGGCGGAACGCGTGTCCCGGGAACGTTCGACGATACGTTGTGTTACGCGTAACAAATTCGGATTCATAGAGGCTCCTAAAATTTATCTGTCAGAGCGGTTGGGTAAACAGTGTTACTCAGCATCACTAAATATTGCTGAATCGCTTGTTAGCCGTAGCTCAGGGGCAAAATCGTTTCAGGCAGTGTAATAAAAAAAACCTCGCGGGTGAATCCACGCGAGGTTTAAAAGTGCAAAAATTATTCTACAATCTGTGTTAGATCATGTTACCGGTAAAATAACACCTAATGGCTAGATGATCTTTTACTCGAATTCGTTCCAGGAACGACCGTCACGGGTGATCATGGCCACAGACGCAACCGGTCCCCAGGTTCCTGCCTGATAAGGCTTCGGCGACTCGTTATCCATCGCCCAGGCTTCGGTAATTGAATCCACCCATTTCCAGGCTTCCTCGACCTCATCGCGACGCACAAACAGCGCCTGAATACCGCGCATGGTTTCCAACAGCAGGCGCTCATAGGCGTCGGCCAGGTGCGTTTGGTTGAAGGTTTCTGAGTAGCTCAGATCCAGCTTAGTGATTTGCAGATTATGTTTGTGGTCCAGACCCGGCACTTTGTTCAGTACCTGGATATCAACCCCTTCATCAGGCTGCAAACGAATAGTCAACTTGTTCTGCGGCAGATCCTGCCAGGATTCTTTAAACAGATTCAGCTCAGGTGTTTTGAAGTAAACCACCACTTCAGAGCACTTGGTTGGTAAACGTTTACCGGTACGCAGGTAGAACGGTACACCCGTCCAGCGCCAGTTATCGATATCGACGCGAATCGCCACAAACGTTTCCGTGTTGCTGCTCTTATTCGCGCCCTCTTCTTCCAGGTAACCCGGTACCTTTTTACCCTGGGCAAAACCGGTGGTGTACTGACCGCGCACCGTTTTTTCACGCACGTTCGAGCGATCGATGCGACGCAGAGATTTCAGTACCTTTACTTTCTCATCGCGAATGCTGTCGGCGCTCAGATCAGCCGGAGGGGACATTGCGATCATGCATAGGATCTGCAGCAGGTGGTTCTGGATCATATCGCGCATTTGACCTGCCTGGTCAAAATAGCCCCAGCGCCCTTCAATACCCACTTCTTCCGCCACCGTAATTTCTACGTGGTCGATAGTGCGATTATCCCAGTTATTTACAAACAGGGAGTTAGCGAAACGCAGCGCCAGCAGGTTCAGAACCGTCTCTTTACCAAGATAGTGGTCGATACGGTAAACCTGGCATTCTTCGAAATATTCACCCACCTGGTCGTTGATTTCACGGGATGTCGCGAGCGAAGTACCCAGCGGTTTTTCCATCACGACACGCGCAGGCTTCGCGTTAAGTTTTGCTTCACCCAAACCTTTGCAGATCGCGCCAAAGGTGCTTGGCGGCATAGCGAAATAGTTAATCGTGGTACGTGATTTTTGATCCAGCATCTCGCCCAGACGGCTAAATGCGGCGGTGTCATTGACGTCCAGGTTACAAAAATCCAGACGGCCGCTGAGGGTTTCCCATAAACTCTCATCAATTTTTTCTTTCATGAAAGTTTCGAGCGCTTCGCGTACAACCTTGGTATAGGCAGCTTTGTCCCAATCAGCACGCCCTACCCCAATGATGCGGGTATCCGGGTTAATCTGACCGGCCTTTTCCAGTTGATACAGGGAAGGCAGCAATTTCCGTCGCGCCAGGTCGCCCTTCGCGCCGAAAATGACCAGGTCACATGCCTGGGCTGTTTGCGTTACCGCCATGTCATTCTCCTCAATTGAGTGCCTGGTGCTTTTGCCAGACACTGGTTGTAATTTTATTACAATGCACTGTACTGCTTTTACGTGATTCCGTGAACCGTAAACGCTTATCCAGCCGTGCTGTTACCGAAAACAGCGGCTAAAGAGACGCCAGTCAGGCTCAAAATGGATAAAAAAGTCGCTTTTTTTCGTACCCATGAAGAAGTATGAAAACCGGACTTCGATCATGTAATGAAAAAAAACAACAACTATTCTCTCCATTTTGCCCCGTTCCTTCACTCTCAGGGGTAGTATCTACACACAAAATAATTCGCGTTGCAGGAAAGCGGCAAGCGAGTGACAAATTCGCCAGGAACGAATCTTTCCAACCGAAGGATGTCTCTCATTTCATCCCGATGGGCTTACTCAAGTAAGCGATTCAGGTGAATTAACGTAGCCCCCCTGCGGCTCGACGTATGACGTGTATAACAAAATTATGCCCCGATTTCCCCATATTGCTGAAATCGCTTTTGCCCATGACCCATGAGTCTACCTACATCATGAATATGCTGGAAAAAATCCAGTTAAAACTGGAACATTTGAGCAAGTCAGAACGTAAGGTTGCTGACGTTATTCTTACCTCACCAGATCAGGCGATCCATTCGAGCATTGCTGCGCTGGCGCTGGAAGCCAATGTCAGCGAACCGACCGTTAACCGTTTCTGCCGCAGCATGGATACGCGTGGCTTTCCTGATTTTAAACTGCATCTGGCGCAAAGCCTGGCAAATGGTACCCCATATGTTAATCGCAATGTGGATGAGGATGACAGCGTTGAATCCTACACGGGGAAAATCTTCGAGTCTGCAATGGCGAGCCTTGACCATGTTCGTCAGTCTCTGGATAACGTGGCGGTAAATCGTGCGGTTGATTTACTCACTCAGGCGAAGAAAATTGCCTTTTTTGGGCTCGGTTCCTCCGCCGCGGTGGCGCATGACGCCATGAATAAATTTTTCCGTTTTAACGTTCCGGTTATCTATTCCGACGACATCGTTCTGCAACGCATGAGCTGTATGAATTGTAGTGATGATGATGTCATTGTGCTCATTTCACACACCGGAAGAACCAAAAGTCTGGTGGAACTGGCACAACTGGCAAGAGAAAACGATGCCATGGTGATTGCCCTGACATCTCCTGGTACTCCGCTGGCACGTGAAGCAACGCTGGCAATTACCCTCGATGTACCGGAAGATACTGACATTTATATGCCCATGGTCTCTCGACTTGCTCAACTTACCGTGATAGATGTGCTGGCTACGGGATTTACTTTGCGCCGTGGGGCAAAATTTAGAGATAACTTGAAGCGTGTCAAGGAAGCGCTCAAGGAATCGCGTTTTGATAAAGAATTACTCATCAAGAGTGATGACCGCTAAAAGCAATAACAATGTTCTACCCTTTTATCATCCGGGTCGTTCATTTTACCGTTTATGTTCGAGAACGGCCGGATCAATGTTCACGCAACACCTAGTTGTTTCAGTCAACGGAGTATTACATGTCCAGAAGGCTTCGCAGAACCAAAATCGTTACCACGTTAGGCCCGGCAACTGACCGCGATAACAACCTTGAAAAAATTATCGCCGCTGGGGCGAACGTTGTACGTATGAACTTTTCGCACGGCTCTCCAGAAGATCACAAAATGCGGGCGGATAAAGTCCGTGAGATTGCCGCCAAACTGGGACGTCATGTAGCTATTTTGGGTGACCTGCAGGGACCTAAAATCCGCGTATCGACCTTTAAAGAAGGCAAAGTATTTCTCAATGTTGGCGACAAATTCCTGTTAGACGCCAACCTCGGTAAAGGTGAAGGCGACAAAGAAAAAGTCGGCATCGATTACAAAGGCCTGCCTGCTGACGTCGTGCCGGGCGATATCCTGCTGCTGGATGATGGTCGCGTACAGCTCAAAGTGCTGGAAGTTCAGGGTATGAAAGTCTTCACCGAAGTCACTGTCGGTGGCCCGCTCTCCAACAACAAAGGCATCAACAAACTTGGCGGCGGCCTTTCTGCTGAAGCGCTGACGGAAAAAGACAAAGCAGACATCATTACTGCAGCGCAAATCAGCGTTGACTATCTGGCGGTCTCCTTCCCTCGCTGCGGCGAAGATCTGAATTATGCCCGCCGCCTGGCGCGCGACGCTGGCTGCGATGCGAAAATCGTTGCCAAGGTAGAGCGTGCTGAAGCCGTCTGCGACCAGAATGCGATGGATGACATCATCCTTGCCTCTGACGTGGTAATGGTTGCGCGTGGTGACCTGGGCGTGGAAATCGGTGACCCGGAGCTGGTCGGTATTCAGAAAGCGTTGATCCGTCGCGCACGTCAGCTGAACCGTGCGGTAATTACCGCAACGCAGATGATGGAGTCGATGATCACTAACCCAATGCCGACCCGTGCGGAAGTCATGGACGTGGCTAACGCCGTGCTGGATGGGACTGATGCCGTCATGCTGTCTGCCGAAACTGCCGCAGGCCAGTACCCGGCGGAAACCGTCGCAGCGATGGCTCGCGTCTGTCTGGGTGCAGAGAAAATCCCGAGCATCAACGTTTCTAAACACCGTCTGGACGTACAGTTTGATAATGTCGAAGAAGCTATCGCCATGTCAGCGATGTATGCCGCGAACCATCTGAAAGGCGTTACCGCTATCATCGCCATGACCGAGTCCGGTCGTACTGCGCTGATGACATCCCGCATCAGTTCTGGCCTGCCGATTTTCGCGATGTCTCGTCATGAGCGTACGCTGAACCTGACCTCTCTGTATCGTGGCGTTACGCCGGTTCACTTTGACAGCGAAACTGACGGTGTCGTGGCTGCCAACGAAGCGGTCAATCTGCTGCGCGACAAAGGTTACCTGGTGTCAGGCGATCTGGTGATTGTGACCCAGGGTGATGTCATGAGCACCATCGGTTCCACCAACACCACACGTATTCTGACTGTAGAATAACGACTCTGCTTACTGCCTGATATTACTCGCTATTCAGGACGGGTCAGCTGATACAAAAAAGCCTCTCGAACGAGAGGCTTTTTCTATTTCTTAGGATAAAGATCTTTGCGTTTATACGGTTCAATTTCACCGGGTTTGCGGGTCTTTAGCAGTTTCAGAATCCAGGTGTATTGTTCGAGATGCGGGGTGACAAAAATCTCCACTTCTTCATTCATCCGTCTGGCAATGGTATGGTCATCGGCCGTCAGAATGTCATCCATGGGTGGGCGTACCTGAATCGTCAGACGATGCGTTTTGCCATCGTACACCGGGAACAGCGGTATTACGCGCGCATGACAAACCTTCATCAGGCGGCCAATTGCCGGTAACGTTGCCTTATAGGTCGCGAAGAAATCAACAAACTCGCTGTGCTCCGGGCCGTGGTCCTGATCCGGTAAGTAATATCCCCAGTATCCCTGCCGTACCGACTGAATAAAAGGTTTAATACCGTCGTTACGTGCATGTAAACGACCGCCGAAACGTCGACGTACCGTGTTCCAGACATAGTCAAATACCGGATTGCCCTGGTTATGGAACATCGCTGCCATTTTCTGGCCTTGGGATGCCATCAGCATTGCCGGAATATCAACACCCCAGCCGTGAGGGACGAGAAAAATCACCTTTTCCTCATTACGTCGCATCTCATCGATAATTTCCAGGCCCTGCCAGTCAACGCGGTGCTGAATTTTCTCCGGGCCACGCATGGCTAATTCTGCCATCATAACCATCGCCTGAGGCGCAGTCGCAAACATCTCATCAACGATGGCCTCACGTTCAGCTTCGCTGCGCTCAGGAAAACAGAGGGATAAATTGATAAGCGCTCTGCGACGCGAACTTTTCCCCAGCCGTCCGGCAAGCCGTCCCAGTTTCGCCAGAACGGGATCGCGAAATGACGCGGGTGTTAATGCAATCCCTGCAATCGCTGCCACGCCAAGCCAGGCGCCCCAGTAGCGCGGGTGACGGAATGATTTTTGAAACTCAGGGATATACTCAATACTCTTTTTTTTCGTTTCCATGCTCTTCCAGTATCGGGGGCCGCGAAAAAGTAAATCTGCTGATAGTGTAGCGGCGCACCGTGTCCCGTACAAAATAAAAAAAGCCGGCACGCATAGCGTACCGGCTCTGTCAGTGTATTTATTAATCGAAGCGTAGCTGAGGCAGAACCTCTTTCACCTGTGCCAGGTACTCGGTACGATCCGAACCGCTCAGCCCTTCCGTACGCGGTAGTTTTGCCGTCAACGGGTTCACAGCCTGCTGGTTGACCCATACTTCGTAGTGCAGGTGCGGGCCGGTAGAACGCCCGGTGTTACCTGACAGCGCAATACGATCGCCACGTTTCACTTTTTGTCCCGGTTTAACCAGCAGCTTACGCAGGTGCATGTAACGGGTGGTGTAAGTGCGACCGTGACGAACAGCAACATAGTATCCGGCCGCGCCACTCCGTTTCGCGACCACCACTTCACCATCACCGACTGACAGCACCGGCGTACCTTGCGGCATCGCAAAGTCGACACCTTTGTGCGGTGCAACGCGTCCGGTTACCGGATTCAGGCGACGTGGATTGAAGTTTGACGAAATACGGAACTGCTTCGCCGTAGGGAAACGCATAAACCCTTTAGCAAGCCCGGTCCCGTTACGGTCATAGAATTTACCGTCTTCAGCACGGATCGCGTAATAATCTTTGCCTTCAGAGCGCAAACGAACGCCCAGCAGTTGGCTTTGTTCGCGTTTACCGTCCAGCATCTCACGAGACATCAAAACGGAGAACTCATCGCCTTTCTTCAGCTTGCGAAAGTCCATCTGCCATTGCATCGCTTTAATCACCGCGCTGATTTCAGAGCTGGTCAGGCCAGCATCTCTTGCACTGGCGACGAAACTACCGCCCACCGTACCGTTGATTCGGCTGTTAACCCAGTCGCCCTGCTGCATTTCGCTGCTCATTTTGAAACCCGTTGCCGTACGATCATAAGTACGGGTTTCACGGCGGGAAACTTCCCAGGTCAGGCGCTGCAAATCACCTTCCGAAGACAGCGTCCAGGAAAGTTGCTGGCCAATTTTCAGATTACGTAGATCTTTATCAGATGCGGCAAGCTGGCTGATATCGCCCATATCAATGCCGTACTGGTTCAGGATACTGCTCAGCGTATCGCCGGTAGAGACAACATACTCGTGAACCCCGGCCTCGCCAGAGGTCTTGTCATCGAGTTCGTCCTGAGGGATAGCTTCATCTTCCTGAGCGGCTTGATCGATAGGTTCGCTGGCCTCTGGCAACAGTGAACGGATCTCGCTTTTTTCCAGCTCAATGGTTTTAACGATGGGTGCAGAGTCGGGATGGTATACATAAGGCCGCCAGACTGCGACGGCCAATGTCAGAACAGTAAGCGACCCCAACATAACACGATGGGGTCGCGGCAAATTATTAAATGCCAGAGCGACAGAGCGGGCTATCTGTTGCACGTATTCACTTCCTCATTAATCTCCTTTCAGGCAGCTCGCATACTGGTTGGCTAATTGGTTCAGAAACGCTGAATAGCTTGTTTTACCCAGTTTGATATTCGTTCCGAGGGGATCCAACGTTCCCATTCGAACGGATGTCCCTCTCGCTACGGCTTCAACGACCGCTGGCCTGAACTGTGGCTCAGCAAAAACGCAGGTTGCTTTTTGCTCAACCAACTGTGTTCTTATTTCATGTAAACGCTGCGCACCAGGTTGAATCTCAGGGTTCACGGTAAAGTGACCAAGCGGTGTTAGCCCGTAGTGTTTTTCGTAGTAGCCATAGGCGTCATGAAAAACGAAATACCCTTTACCCTTGAGCGGTGCGAGCTCGTTACCTACCTGCTTATCGGTTGCGGCTAATTGTGCCTCAAAATCCTTCAGGTTGGCGTCAAGTTTGGCTCGACTTTGCGGCATAAGTTCCACTAATTTATCATGGATTGCAACCGCTGAGGCCCGCGCTATCTCTGGGGAAAGCCAAAGATGCATGTTGTAATCACCATGATGGTGATGCTCGTCACTTTTTTCGCCGTGAGCGTCGTTATGCCCATGATCGTCATCATCATCGTCAGCGCCTTTCATGAGTAACGGTTTCACGTCATTGAGCTGCGCAATCGTTACCTGTTTTGCGTTAGGAATATTCTTGACTGACTTTTCCATAAACGCCTCCATTTCCGGACCGATCCAAACGACTAAGTCCGCGTTCTGTAAGCGTTTTACATCTGAAGGGCGCAGCGAATAATCGTGTTCGGAAGCCCCGTCAGGCAGCAGAACCTGGGTGTCTGTAACCCCATCTGCAATCGCTGAGGCAATAAAGCCCAGCGGCTTAAGTGACGCCACTACAGCGGCATTTGCAGCCTGAGTTGCACTACCCCAAAGAGCAGCGGATAATGCTGCGAAAAGAAGCGTATTTTTATGTAACATAATGCGACCAATCATCGTAACGAATGTGAGAAATGTGATATTATAACATTCTATAACTTCTGCAAGACTAAAATTGATATGACGACTTTGGTTTCACTGGAAAATGTCTCGGTCTCTTATGGTCAACGCCGCGTCCTTTCTGACGTATCGCTTGAACTTCGACCCGGCAAAATTTTAACGCTTCTTGGCCCGAATGGGGCCGGAAAGTCTACGCTGGTGCGCGTTGTATTGGGACTGGTAGCGGCTGATGAAGGGGTTATCAAGCGCAACGGGCAGTTGCGGATTGGCTATGTACCGCAGAAACTGTACCTCGATACAACACTTCCGCTGACGGTGAGCCGCTTTTTGCGCTTACGTCCTGGCACAAAGAAAGCCGACATTCTCCCTGCGCTGAAGCGTGTTCAGGCCGGGCATCTGATGGATGCTCCGATGCAAAAACTGTCCGGCGGGGAAACGCAGCGTGTCTTGCTGGCCCGTGCGTTGCTAAATAAACCACAGCTCCTGGTGCTCGATGAACCGACTCAGGGAGTGGATGTGAATGGTCAGGTTGCACTGTACGATCTTATCGATCAGTTGCGACGTGAACTGGATTGCGCCGTGCTGATGGTCTCCCATGACCTGCATCTGGTCATGGCAAAAACCGACGAAGTCCTGTGTCTGAACCATCACATTTGCTGCTCCGGCACGCCGGAGGTGGTTTCAATGCACCCTGAATTCATCTCTATGTTCGGGCAACGCGGCGCTGAACAACTCGGAATTTACCGTCACAACCATAATCATCGCCACGATTTACAGGGTCGCATTGTTTTACGCCGGGGAAATGGTCACTCATGATTGAATTATTATTACCCGGCTGGTTAGCCGGGATCATGCTGGCCTGCGCTGCTGGCCCGCTTGGCTCGTTTGTGGTCTGGCGTCGGATGTCTTATTTTGGCGATACGCTGGCGCACGCATCACTGCTGGGCGTTGCGTTTGGTCTGCTGCTGGATGTAAATCCCTTCTATGCTGTTATCGTCGTCACCCTGATGCTGGCCGCAGGCCTGGTATGGCTGGAGAAACGCCCGCATCTCGCGATTGATACCCTGCTCGGTATTATGGCGCACAGCGCGCTGTCATTAGGCCTGGTGGTTGTCAGCCTGATGTCGAATATTCGTGTGGATCTGATGGCTTACCTGTTTGGTGATTTGCTCGCCGTAACGCCTGAAGATCTGGTGGCTATTGCCATTGGTGTCGTGGTTGTGCTGGCTATTCTGTTCTGGCAGTGGCGTAATCTGCTGTCGATGACTATCAGCCCGGATCTGGCCTTTGTTGATGGCGTGAAGCTGCAACGTGTCAAGCTATTGCTGATGCTGGTCACAGCACTCACTATTGGTGTGGCGATGAAATTCGTCGGGGCACTGATTATCACCTCACTGCTTATCATCCCTGCGGCGACCGCCCGTCGCTTTGCCCGTACGCCGGAACAGATGGCAGGGGTTGCCGTTGGTGTGGGAATGATAGCGGTTACAGGCGGACTGACCTTCTCAGCGTTCTATGACACACCGGCAGGGCCATCCGTGGTGCTTTGCGCTGCGCTGCTGTTTATCTTCAGTATGATGAAGAAGCAAGCGAGCTGAGCATGCGTTGCCCGGTGGCGCTGCGCTTACCGGGCCTACAAAATCGCCCAGGCCTGATGAGCGTAGCGACATCAGGCACTAAGGCATCTGTGGCGGCGTAATGCCAAAATGGTTCCATGCCCGCACGGTTGCCATACGTCCACGCGGGGTACGTTGTAGAAAACCTTGCTGAATCAAATACGGTTCCAGCACGTCCTCAATAGTTTCACGTTCTTCGCCGATTGCCGCCGCCAGGTTATCCAACCCGACCGGACCACCAAAGAATTTATCGATCACCGCCAGCAGCAGCTTACGGTCCATATAATCGAATCCTTCCGCATCCACATTGAGCATATCCAGCGCCTGGGCGGCAATATCCGCCGAGATGGTGCCGTCATGCTTCACTTCGGCGAAATCACGCACACGACGCAGTAAACGGTTGGCAATACGCGGCGTACCGCGTGCCCGGCGCGCTACTTCCAGCGCCCCTTCGTCACTCATCTCCAGCCCCATAAAGCGGGCACTGCGTCCAACAATGTGCTGAAGATCAGCCACCTGATAGAACTCCAGGCGCTGCACAATGCCAAAGCGATCACGCAGTGGAGAGGTTAACGAACCCGCACGCGTTGTAGCGCCAATCAGGGTAAACGGCGGCAGATCGATTTTAATTGAACGTGCTGCCGGGCCTTCGCCAATCATGATATCCAGCTGATAGTCTTCCATTGCCGGATACAACACCTCTTCCACTACCGGTGACAAGCGATGGATTTCATCAATAAACAGCACATCATGGGGTTCGAGATTGGTGAGCATGGCCGCCAGATCGCCTGCTTTTTCCAGTACCGGGCCGGATGTAGTGCGCAGGTTGACGCCCATTTCATTGGCAACAATATTGGCAAGCGTGGTTTTACCCAGACCCGGAGGACCAAAAATCAGCAGGTGATCGAGGGCATCACCGCGCAGCTTCGCCGCCTGGATAAAAATTTCCATCTGCGAACGTACCTGAGGCTGGCCAATATACTCTTCCAGCAGCCTGGGGCGGATCGCACGATCCACCAGGTCTTCAGGGGTAGTGCTGGCAGCCGAAATCAGGCGATCTGCTTCAATCATCCTTTACCTCACAATGCCGCGCGAAGCGCTTCACGAATCAGGGTTTCACTGCTGGCATCAGGGCGGGCAATTTTGCTCACCATGCGGCTGGCTTCCTGTGGTTTATAGCCCAACGCCACCAGCGCAGCAACCGCTTCCTGCTCGGCGTCGTCCGTTGTCGGGCTTGCCGGAGAAGTCAGGACCAGATCTGCCGCTGGTGTAAAGAGATCGCCATGCAAACCTTTAAAGCGGTCTTTCATTTCAACAATCAGGCGTTCTGCAGTTTTCTTACCAATACCCGGTAATTTCACTAACGCACCAAGCTCTTCGCGCTCAACAGCATTCACGAACTGCTGCGCAGACATGCCGGAGAGGATCGCCAGCGCCAGCTTCGGCCCCACGCCGTTGGTTTTAATTAGCTCTTTAAACAGCGTGCGTTCTTGCTTATTGTTAAAGCCATACAGCAGCTGTGCGTCTTCGCGCACCACAAAATGCGTGAAAATGATCGCTTCCTGCCCGGCTTCCGGCAGCTCGTAGAAACAGGTCATCGGCATATGCACTTCATAGCCTACCCCGCCCGTTTCCAGAAGGACCAGTGGGGGTTGTTTTTCAAGAATGATGCCTCTGAGTCTGCCTATCACATGACGCTCCTGCGTTAAGGGCTAAAAGGTAATGCGCTATCATAAAAAAAGGCTGGATAGATATCCAGCCTCATTTGTCACTAACGTAACCTACCGCGTGCTAAATTCAACCTCGACTCACTCATTTGCATGGCGTTCTGGCTGACATGGCAGTGAGTAATGGCAATCGCCAGCGCATCCGCAGCATCCGCCTGCGGGTTAGCCGGGAGTTTGAGCAGCGTACGCACCATGTGCTGTACCTGGCTTTTTTCCGCGCTGCCGATACCGACGACGGTCTGTTTAACCTGTCGGGCAGCATACTCAAACACCGGAAGATCCTGATTGGTCGCAGCAACAATCGCTACGCCGCGCGCCTGTCCCAGCTTCAGCGCCGAATCGGCATTTTTCGCCATAAAGACCTGCTCGATGGCAAAATAATCCGGCTGGAACTGGGTGATGATTTCCGTCACCCCCGCGTATATCAATTTCAGGCGTGACGGGAGATCGTCAACTTTGGTGCGAATACAACCACTGCCGAGGTAGGTCAACTGTCTGCCGACCTGACGGATTACGCCATAACCGGTAATGCGCGACCCCGGATCAATGCCGAGAATGATAGACATCACGCATCTCCTGTTATTTTATGGCTTAACCACATCATTCTAACGTAGCTGCAACCTCATCGGAGATTTCGCCGTTGTGGTAAACTTCCTGCACGTCATCGCAATCTTCCAGCATATCGATCAGACGCATCAGTTTCGGCGCTGTTTCTGCATCCATATCCGCTTTGGTGGATGGGATCATAGAAACTTCAGCCGCGTCCGCTTTCAGACCTGCCGCTTCCAGCGCATCACGAACTTTCCCCATCTCTTCCCACGCGGTGTAAACGTCAATCGCGCCGTCGTCGAAGGTTACAACGTCTTCAGCACCGGCTTCCAGTGCCGCTTCCATGATGGCGTCTTCGTCGCCTTGCTCAAAGGAGATAACACCTTTCTTGCTGAACAGGTATGCGACGGAACCGTCGGTACCGAGGTTGCCGCCCGTTTTAGTGAATGCGTGGCGCACTTCCGCAACGGTACGGTTACGGTTATCAGACAGACATTCAATCATCACGGCTGTACCGCCAGGACCGTAACCTTCATAGATGATGGTTTCCATGTTGGAATCTTCATCACCACCCACACCGCGCGCAATCGCACGGTTCAGAGTGTCACGTGTCATGTTGTTTGCCAGCGCTTTATCAACCGCTGCACGCAGACGCGGGTTAGCATCCGGATCGCCACCACCCAATTTAGCCGCCGTTACCAGCTCACGAATGATTTTGGTGAAGATCTTACCGCGCTTAGCATCCTGCGCTGCTTTACGATGTCTGGTGTTGGCCCATTTACTATGACCTGCCATAAATAATCTCTCCAAAAAGCGCGCCTTCTCAGGCGACGTTAATTACAAACTCTTCAATCGCCTGCCGGTTACTCCACGACTTGGTTAACTGTGCAGCCTCGTGCGCATTAACCCAACGGTAGGTCAAATGTTCGGTGAACACGATCTCTCGTTCAGTGGGCAGTGCCAGGCAAAACCAGGACTCCGTATTACGTATAATTCCTGGCGCATAGCGATGACGTAAATGACTAAAAATCTCAAACTCCACCGTGCGCTGGCAGTCAATTAAGGTCAGTTGCTCACGCGCAACATCAATGGCGACCTCTTCCTTTACTTCGCGCAGGGCAGCTTGCGACGCGGTTTCACCTTCTTCAAGGCTGCCGGTGACCGACTGCCAAAAATCAGGATCGTCGCGTCGCTGTAACATCAGCACTCTCCCGGTGTCCTTTGCATAAATCACGACTAACACCGAGACAGGCTGCTTATATGCCATATCAGTTATTCTCGGCCTTCTTAACAACCTGAATGCTCAGTTCCGCCAGCGCAGCTTCATTGGCAAAGCTCGGCGCTTCGGTCATCAGACATGCGGCAGCCGTCGTTTTCGGGAAAGCAATAACGTCACGGATGTTATCCGTACCGGTCAGCAGCATGGTCAGACGATCCAGACCAAACGCCAGGCCCGCGTGCGGCGGTGTACCGTATTTTAGCGCATCCAGCAGGAAGCCGAATTTCTCGCGCTGCTCTTGTTCGTTGATACCCAGAATACCGAACACGGTCTGCTGCATATCACTGTTATGGATACGTACAGAACCACCGCCAACTTCGTAGCCGTTGATAACCATATCGTACGCATTGGCAACCGCATCTTCCGGCGCAGCTTTCAGCTCAGCCGCCGTCATGTCTTTCGGCGAGGTGAACGGGTGGTGCATCGCGGTCAGACCGCCTTCACCGTCGTCTTCAAACATCGGGAAGTCGATAACCCACAGCGGCGCCCATTTGGCTTCGTCGGTAATGCTCAGGTCTTTACCCAGTTTCAGACGCAGCGCGCCCATCGCATCGGCAACCACTTTCTTGTTGTCGGCACCGAAGAAGATCATATCGCCGTCTTGTGCGCCAGTACGTTCCAGAATGGCTTCAATGATTTCAGCATTCAGGAACTTGGCAACCGGGCTGGTGATACCTTCCAGGCCTTTCGCACGCTCGGTGACTTTGATGTAAGCCAAACCTTTCGCGCCGTAGATCTTAATGAAGTTACCGTAATCGTCGATCTGCTTACGGCTAAGTGCAGCGCCGCCAGGGACGCGCAGAGCCGCTACACGCCCTTTCGGATCGTTAGCCGGACCAGAGAATACGGCGAATTCAACAGATTTCAGCAGATCAGCGACGTCTACCAGCTCCATCGGGTTACGAAGATCCGGCTTATCGGAACCGTAACGACGCTCTGCTTCGGCAAAGGTCATGATCGGGAAATCGCCCAAGTCCACACCTTTTACTTCCAGCCACAGATTACGCACCAGCGCTTCCATCACTTCACGCACCTGCGGTGCGGTCATGAAGGAGGTCTCAACATCGATCTGCGTAAATTCAGGCTGGCGATCAGCACGTAAGTCTTCGTCACGGAAGCATTTTACGATCTGGTAGTAACGGTCGAAGCCAGACATCATCAGCAGCTGTTTGAACAACTGAGGAGACTGAGGCAGCGCGTAGAATTTACCTTTATGTACGCGAGACGGTACCAGGTAGTCACGCGCACCTTCTGGCGTCGCTTTCGTCAGCATCGGCGTTTCGATGTCGAGGAAGCCGTGGTCGTCCATGAAACGACGCACCAGGCTGGTAATTTTGGCACGTGTTTTCAGACGCTGCGCCATTTCAGGACGACGCAGATCGAGGTAGCGATACTTCAGACGAGCTTCTTCAGTATTGACATGGTTAGAGTCGAGCGGCAGTGAATCTGAACGGTTGATAATGACCAGATCGGATGCCAGCACTTCAATTTCGCCCGTCGCCATATCGGCGTTGACGTTTTTCGCATCACGCGCACGCACGGTGCCCGTTACCTGAATGCAGAACTCATTACGCAGTTCGGAGGCCAGCTTTAACGCGTCCGCACGGTCCGGATCGAAAAATACCTGCACGATACCTTCGCGGTCGCGCATATCGATAAAGATCAGGCTACCAAGATCACGACGACGGTTGACCCAACCACACAGAGTCACCTGCTGCCCCTCGTGGGACAGACGTAGCTGTCCGCAATATTCTGTACGCATGAGATATCCCTTAACTTTGCCGCAGGCGGATTGTCACCTGCCCGGCAGATGACGAAGTCGCAGCTTTAGCTGAATGTCACTACTGAATGAAAAAAGGCGGCTATTATACTGGAAATTCTGCCGCACGATAAGAGCCTACTGGGGTAGACTCTCAGTCCGGTACTGACTGTACGCGTGTTTCCTAAGCGGGTATTGCGTAATCTCACAAAAAATAACAAAAATTGTCGCCCCTTTCACACAGATTCGCGATTAAGGTGTAACGGAAATCTTTTTTACTGGAGTCACCATGCTGGAACTGAACGCAAAAACAACCGCGCTTGTCGTCATCGATCTACAGGAAGGTATCCTGCCTTTCGCAGGTGGGCCTCATTCGGCAAACGACGTGGTCGCCCGTACGGCACAATTGGCGGAAAAATTCCGTACTCACGGTTCACCAGTGGTGATGGTTCGCGTCGGCTGGTCTGCGGATTATGCCGAAGCGCTAAAACAACCGGTTGATGCCCCCGCGCCAGCCAAAGCATTACCCGACAACTGGTGGGAATACCCGCAAGCGCTGGGAAAATGTGCAACAGACCTGGAGGTTACCAAGCGCCAGTGGGGAGCATTCTACGGTACTGACCTGGAACTACAGCTGCGCCGTCGTGGTATCGACACCATCGTCCTTTGCGGGATCTCCACCAATATCGGTGTCGAATCCACCGCGCGTAACGCCTGGGAGCTGGGTTTTAGCCTGATCGTTGCCGAAGACGCCTGCAGTGCCGCCAGCGCCGACCAGCATCAGGGCAGCATGACGCATATTTTCCCACGCATTGCCCGTATACGTCGCGTTGACGAGATCCTGCAAGCGTTATGATCTATATCGGCTTACCCCAGTGGTCACACCCGAAATGGCTGCGTCTGGGGATCACCAGCCTTGAAGAGTATGCCCGCCACTTCAACTGTGTGGAGGGTAATACCACGCTGTACGCCTTGCCGAAAGCCGAGATTGTTGACCGCTGGTTTGCACAAACCCGCGACGATTTTCGCTTCTGTTTCAAATTCCCGGCCACCATTTCGCATCAGGCCGCACTGCGTAATTGCGATGACCTGGTACGGGAATTTTTTACGCGCATGTCACCACTGGATGCCCGTATCGGACAATACTGGTTGCAGCTACCTGCCACGTTCGGCCCACGTGACCTCCCTGCCCTGTGGCAATTCCTCGATGCCCTCCCTAAAGCGTTTACCTACGGTGTCGAGGTTCGTCATCCGGATTTCTTTGCGAAGGGTGAATCAGAGATTCAGCTCAATCGGGGTCTGCATGAACGCGGGGTTAATCGGGTCATTTTAGACAGTCGTCCGGTCCATGCCGCGATCCCACACACGGAAGCGATACGCGATGCTCAACGTAAGAAACCGAAGGTCCCGGTCCATGCGGTAGTCACGGCAAACCACCCGATGGTCCGTTTTATCGGTAGCGATAACATGACACAAAATCGGCAGTTCTTTGCCGCCTGGCTGGCAAAGTTGTCACTCTGGCAACAGACCACCACGCCATATCTGTTTTTGCACACGCCGGATATCGCACAGGCGCCAGAGCTGGTAGACACGCTATGGACGGATTTACGTAGTGCCCTGCCAGAGATCGGATCAGCCCCCTCAATTCCACAGCAATCTTCTCTTTTCTGAAAATGCCACCTATCATAGTCAATGCCAGCAGCCATTTTAAAAGGAAGTTTGTATGGTAAGCGCGCTATATGCCGTCCTGGGTGCGTTATTGTTAATAAAGTTCTCCTTTGACGTCGTTCGCCTGCGCATGCAGTACCGCGTTGCCTATGGTGATGGCGGTTTTAGTGAGCTGCAAAGCGCTATCCGCATTCACGGTAATGCAGTGGAATATATTCCCGTTGCATTAGTGCTGCTGCTTTTTATGGAAATGAACGGCGCTGAAACGTGGATGGTGCATATTTGCGGGCTGATGTTGATAGCCGGACGACTGATGCATTATTACGGATTCCATCACCGTCTTTTCCGCTGGCGTCGTTCCGGCATGAGCGCCACCTGGTGTTCACTGTTGCTAATGGTGCTGGCGAATCTTTGGTATATGCCCTGGGAGTTGGTTTTCTCCCTGCATTAGCGCACAATACGCCACTTTATTTTTCCCGGATTTTTACGTTATGTCTCACCGCGACACGCTTTTTTCTGCGCCTATCGCCAGTCTGGGTGACTGGACCTTTGATGAACGGGTAGCTGAAGTCTTCCCGGATATGATCCAGCGTTCCGTTCCCGGCTATTCCAATATCATCTCCATGATTGGCATGCTGGCCGAACGTTTCGTGCAACCCAACACGCAGGTCTACGATCTGGGCTGCTCTTTGGGCGCAGCGACGCTCTCGGTGCGTCGCAATATCCATCATGAGAATTGCAAAATTATCGCCGTTGATAACTCGCCGGCTATGGTTGAACGCTGCCGTCGTCATATCGATGCCTATAAAGCCCCCACGCCTGTTGACGTGGTCGAAGGCGATATTCGCAACATCACTATCGAAAACGCTTCGATGGTGGTGCTGAATTTTACCCTGCAATTCCTTGAACCACCTGAGCGCCAGGCATTGTTGGATAAGATTTATCAGGGGTTGAACCCCGGCGGTGCGCTGGTGCTGTCCGAGAAGTTCAGCTTCGAAGATGCCAACGTTGGCGAACTGCTGTTCAACATGCACCACGACTTCAAACGCGCCAATGGCTACAGCGAACTGGAAATCAGCCAGAAGCGCAGCATGCTGGAAAACGTGATGCTAACTGACTCTGTTGAAACGCACAAAGCACGTCTGCGTCAGGCGGGTTTTGAGCACAGCGAACTGTGGTTCCAGTGCTTCAACTTTGGGTCACTGGTCGCGTTGAAATCTGAGGTTGCGGCATGACAGACTTTGGTAACTTTTATCAGCTGATTGCCAAAAACCATCTTTCCCATTGGCTGGAAACGCTCCCGGCGCAAATCGCCGCCTGGCAGCGCGATCAACATGGGTTGTTTAAGCAGTGGTCGAATGCCGTGGAGTTTCTGCCGGAACTGACGCCGCATCGTCTGGATTTACTGCATAGTGTGACTGCCGAAAGCGAGGAGCCGCTCAGCGAAGGGCAGATCAAACGGATTGATACGCTGATGCGTCATCTCATGCCGTGGCGCAAAGGTCCATATTCGCTGTACGGCGTCAATATCGATACCGAATGGCGTTCCGACTGGAAGTGGGATCGCGTTCTGCCGCATTTATCCGATCTGACCGGGCGTACCATTCTCGACGTGGGCTGCGGTAGTGGCTATCACATGTGGCGCATGATTGGCGCGGGCGCGCACCTGGCCGTCGGTATCGATCCTACGCAGTTGTTCCTGTGTCAGTTTGAAGCCGTGCGCAAACTGCTGGGTAACGATCAGCGTGCTCACCTGCTGCCGCTGGGTATCGAACAGCTTCCGGCACTGAACGCGTTTGATACCGTATTCTCTATGGGTGTGCTCTACCACCGCCGCTCTCCACTGGAACATCTCTGGCAGTTGAAAGATCAACTGGTAAAAGACGGAGAGCTGGTGCTGGAAACGCTGGTGGTCGAAGGTGATGAAAATACCGTTCTGGTACCAGGCGACCGCTACGCGCAAATGCGTAACGTCTACTTTATTCCATCCGCGCTGGCGCTGAAAAACTGGCTGGAAAAATGTGGATTTGTGGATGTCCGTATCGCCGACGTCTGTGTCACTACCACAGAAGAGCAGCGTCGCACCGAATGGATGGTAACCGAGTCGCTGGCCGACTTCCTCGATCCGAACGACCACAGCAAAACGGTAGAAGGTTACCCCGCTCCATTACGCGCGGTATTGATTGCGCGTAAGCCCTAGTCATTTTTGACTGGTGGCACATTTTCTCCAAAATAGTTCGGTTTGCGACAAGGCGGCGACGCAGCAAATCCTCGGGAGCGTAGATAACTACGTGACCGGGGTGCGCGAGGAAAGCCAACGCAGTAGCAGACCGAAATATGCAGGAGAAGGATAAAAAAAGGCCCCTGTTGAAATTGCAGGGGCCTGGTACGAGCAAGCATCATATTGGGCGACATGATGCAACGGTAAAAATCAGCTGGCCTGGTGGTGCGCAATGATTGCCTTCATTTCAGCAACCGCCGCCCCGTCTACCGCATAGCGGGAATATTCATCCGCCTGCGTATCCGAAGACATCGACAACCCCGAATTGCGATACCGCATGGGTGAAGCCAGCCATACTCCGGCAGAACTGTGGACTTCCTGCACTCCAGCGTTGAGGAACAGGGATAAATTCGCGGCGCGAACCCCCGCTCCGGCCATAATGATTGGAGCATTCACTTGCTCAATAAGTTCCATTATTTTTGTTAAACCTTGCGCTGCATCTGATTTTTGCCCGGAAGTCAGCACTCTGGCGACGCCCAAATCGGATAATTTATTCAGCACATTTAATGGGTTGGCGCACATATCGAAGGCCCGATGAAACGTGACATTTAGTGGGCCCGCAGCAACCATTATTTTCTCCATACGTGGCATATCGACATTCCCGTCCACATCGAGAATCCCGGTCACCAGTCCTGAAAAACCTAAATCTCTGACCATCGCGATATCATCAAGCATCGCGGCAAATTCACCGTCGGTGTAACAAAAGTCGCCCCCACGCGGGCGGATAATGGGATTAACCGGAATAGAGACATGCTGGCGTACTGAGCGCAAAACCCCCAGCGACGGCGTTAATCCCCCTTCTTTGGGTGCCGAGCACAATTCAATACGATCAGCCCCCTGACGCTGCGCGGTGCGTGCGCACTCCATGCTGTAACAGCAGATTTCCAGTAATGCCATCACTCACTCCTGTTGCTCGCTTGCGACAATCGCTTCAATTGACCACGGATGAAATTTGAGAGTGACGTTGCCATCACTGACCGCCAGTGTCGGATTCGGTAAACGCTCACGCTCTCCTTTCGGCGAGCTGGTTTTTACGAAAATCCCCGGCTGACTCAATCCTTCATCAGAAAGCAGCGCCAGCGCACGCGCGTTCAGTGTTTCCGGCGCACCGGGCAGAACGATTTCGATATGCTCCCACCCCTCGTGCGGGTAACGCTTTTCACCCGGCCATGGCAACTCAACTACCGAAAACTGCCAGTGCGCGACACAAACCGGCTCATCCAGTTTGAACAGGCAAATCGGTCTGCCATTAATGATATTTTCCGATAGCAGCTCGCCACACTGTTCAAATCCCCGACGCCAGCGCTCTGCGGTGGTATTTTGATGGCAGCGCAAAGAGATATGATCGGCATCCAGCGATGAAATATCCAGACCCAGACGGGTGGAAAGTTCCGTTAACGCTTGAATGAAATGTGGTAAATCTGCGGAAATATCATGCAGTTCTGTAACTGTTTGCCAGTTCGCCATAATGAAAGCTCATATCGATGTTCAAAGCCGCTAATTTACTCTGTTGCGTAGTCCCATCCAACTGCTGATTTTTTCGAACGGGTATGAATAATTATACGTAATAACAGTGTCTGTATTTTAGGCTGTGCGCCGTACTCGCAATGCTGACGGCAACGGGCATTTGCAGTATACTCCCGCCCTAAATTCTTAAACTGGCGCGGTGAATTTTGTCCCGCTTCATAAATGTAAGGTATTCCGGTGAATATTCAGGCTCTTCTCTCAGAAAAAGTTAGTCAGGCCATGATTGCTGCAGGCGCACCTGCAGATTGCGAACCGCAGGTTCGTCAGTCAGCAAAAGTACAGTTCGGCGACTATCAGGCCAACGGCATGATGGCAGTTGCTAAAAAACTGGGTATGGCGCCGCGACAACTGGCAGAGCAGGTGCTGACTCATCTGGATCTCAACGGGATTGCCAGCAAAGTTGAAATTGCAGGCCCAGGCTTTATCAACATTTTTCTCGATCCGGCATTCCTCGCGCAGCACGTTCAGCAGGCGCTGACCTCCGATCGTCTGGGCGTTACTCAACCGGCTAAACAAACGGTTGTTGTTGACTACTCCGCACCTAACGTGGCGAAAGAGATGCACGTGGGTCACCTGCGTTCCACCATCATCGGTGACGCCGCGGTACGTACGCTGGAGTTTCTCGGCCATAAGGTGATCCGCGCCAACCACGTCGGCGACTGGGGTACTCAGTTCGGTATGCTGATCGCATGGCTGGAAAAACAGCAGCAGGAAAATGCCGGAGAAATGGCGCTGGCAGACCTGGAAGGTTTCTACCGCGATGCGAAAAAACACTACGACGAAGATGAAGCCTTCGCCGAGCGCGCCCGTAGCTATGTGGTGAAACTGCAGGGCGGCGACGAATATTTCCGCGAGATGTGGCGCAAGCTCGTCGACATCACGATGTCGCAGAACCAGTTAACCTATGACCGTCTGAACGTGACGCTGACCCGTGACGACGTGATGGGCGAAAGCCTGTACAACCCGATGCTACCGGGCATTGTTGCTGATCTGAAAGCCAAAGGTCTGGCTGTTGAGAGCGAAGGCGCTACCGTTGTATTCCTTGATGAGTATAAAAACAAGGAAGGTGAACCAATGGGCGTCATCATTCAGAAGAAAGATGGCGGCTATCTCTACACCACGACCGATATAGCCTGTGCGAAGTATCGTTACGAAACGCTGCACGCCGACCGCGTCCTCTATTACATCGACTCCCGTCAGCATCAGCATTTAATGCAGGCATGGACTATCGTGCGTAAAGCCGGTTATGTGCCGGACTCCGTGCCGCTGGAACACCATATGTTCGGTATGATGCTGGGTAAAGACGGTAAGCCGTTCAAAACTCGCGCTGGCGGTACCGTAAAACTGGCCGACCTGCTGGATGAAGCACTGGAACGAGCGCGTCGTCTGGTGGCCGAGAAGAACCCGGACATGCCTGCTGATGAGCTGGAAAAACTGGCGAATGCCGTTGGTATCGGTGCGGTGAAATATGCGGATCTGTCGAAAAACCGTACCACCGACTATATCTTCGACTGGGACAACATGCTGGCGTTCGAAGGCAATACGGCACCGTATATGCAGTATGCCTACACCCGCGTACTGTCCGTGTTCCGTAAAGCGGATATCGACGAAAACGCGCTGGCCAGCGCACAGGTTATTATCAGCGAAGATCGCGAAGCTCAGCTGGCCGCCCGCCTGCTGCAGTTCGAAGAAACGCTGACCGTTGTAGCACGTGAAGGTACGCCGCACGTGATGTGCGCTTATCTGTACGACGTTGCCGGCCTGTTCTCTGGCTTCTACGAACACTGCCCGATCCTCAGCGCTGAAAACGAAGAGATTCGTAACAGCCGTCTGAAGCTGGCGCAACTGACGGCGAAAACGCTGAAACTGGGTCTGGATACGCTGGGTATCGAAACCGTAGAACGTATGTAATCGTCCAGATTGATACTTAAGCCCGCGCCTGTCGCGGGCTTTTTATTATGGCCTTACCTAACCTCACAGGCCTGATAAGCGAAGCACCATCTGGCGGTCAGACGCACCTTGCCGGATGGCGGCGTAAACGCCTTATCCGGCCTACTGATAGCATCAATTTGTAACAACTCACAAGGAATGACACATTTCCGTTGAGGGATGGTACATTTTTTGCCTGTCATCCCGTTTACGCCTCCGTATCATGAGGCGGCGAATTAATCGGGTACGGGTCAATGACATTCAGAGATTTTGAGGCGGAAGAAAAACTTTTCCAGCGGCGTGTAATGGTGGCCTTTGGCCTGGTCGTCATCTGTTTTGGCATCCTGATTTATAACCTCTACAACTTACAAATCCGTCAACACCAGTATTACACCACCCGATCGGATGCAAACGACATCAAAATGCTGCCCGTCGCCCCAACGCGCGGTATCATTTACGATCGCAACGGCATTCCACTGGTACAAAATGTCACCTGGTACGACATTTCTGTTACGCCGTATAAAATCAGCGATATGGACGCCCTGCTGAAGCAACTCACGCCGATTGTTGACCTCACGCCAGATGATATTGACCAGTTTCGCCATGAACTGAAGGCCAGCAGCCGCTATCGCCCGGTAGTACTTAAAAATGCGCTGACCGATGTAGAAATTGCCCGTTTCTCTGTGAACCAGTTCCATTTCAGCGGCGTGACCATCAATAGCTACGAAGATCGCCAGTATCCTTATGGGGCGGAGCTGGCACATGTACTTGGTTACGTATCAAAAATCAACGATAGCGATCTGAAAGCACTGGATAAAAAAGGGCTGGCAGAGAACTACGCCGCCGATCACAACATCGGTAAACAGGGTATTGAGCACTACTACGAGAATGACCTGCACGGTAAAACGGGTTATCAGGAAGTGGAAGTTGATAATCACGGGCGTATTGTACGTTTGATTAAAGACGTCCCCCCTGTTGCCGGCAAAGATATCCATCTGACGCTGGATTTACACTTACAGGAATACATTGAAAGCCTGCTGGTGGGACAACGCGCCGCGGTGCTGGTGGAAGATCCCCACGATGGCTCCGTGCTGGCAATGGTCTCAAACCCCAGCTACGATCCGAACCCGTTTGTAAAAGGCATCAGCTACCAGGATTACAACACGCTGTTGCAGGATAAAGACCTGCCATTAATTAACCGCGTCACCCAGGGGTTATATCCTCCTGCCTCAACGGTAAAACCGTACATGGCGATGTCAGCCTTATTAAACGGGGTGATCACACCACAAACCAGCTTCTTTGGTGCCCCGACATGGACACTCCCCGGCACCGAACGGCATTACCGCGACTGGAAAAAAACAGGACACGGCATGCTGGATGTGACCAAAGCGATTGAAGAATCCGCGGATACGTTCTTCTATCAGGTGGCGTACATGATGGGGATCGACCGTATTAACAGCATGCTTAGCCAGTTTGGCTACGGCAAACCTACCGGTATCGATCTTGATGAAGAGTACAACGGTCTGCTGCCAAGCCGCGACTGGAAACAACGGGTGCATAAAAAAGCCTGGTACCAGGGTGACACCATTTCGGTCGGCATCGGCCAGGGTTACTGGATTGCCACGCCAATTCAGATGGTAAAAGCGATGGTCGCACTGATTAACAACGGGAAAGTTATTGCCCCTCATCTGCTACAGGATGAAGAAAGCGGCAAATCAATCACACCCTATCAGGCACCGGAGGCACCCGCGCAAATAGCCTCAGCCTCATCACCGTACTGGAGCCTGGTACGCCAGGCCATGTTCGGCATGGCGAATGCACCTAACGGTACCGGGTATAAATTTTTCCATACAGCACCTTATGGCATCGCGGCCAAAAGCGGAACATCACAAGTCTTTAGCCTGAAAGAAAACCAGACTTACAATGCGAAGATGATCCCCATCCGACTGCGCGACCACGTGTTCTATACCGCATTTGCGCCGTACAAGAATCCAAAAGTCGCCATCGCATTGATTCTGGAAAACGGCGGCAGCGACGGGGTTACCGCCGCGCCGGTCATGCGCCAAATCATGGATCATCTGTTTGCGCCGCAGGACAACACCGGGCAACCCGATGCCGCAGAACAATCTGGCCCGGTCAGCACCGCATCAGTGAACAACACGATTAATAGTACTTACGCAAGTATTCGGTGAGGCACAGCATGGCCATGGCCTGTCCGTAAGGCATAGAGGTGAGTGGGATGTTGTGGTAGAAATCGAGATTGTGCCCCATGCCGGTGCCAAACGAGGTTTGTAGCAACTCCCCTTCCGGGGAAATGTGTTGCACAATACCTCTGATAGCTTTCTCCGCCACCCCCGCATATTCCTGACCGACATAGCGTTTACGCACCGCTTTGAGAATACCGTAAGCGAATCCAGCCGTTGCGGAGGCTTCCAGATATGACTGAGGATCGTCCAGTAAGGTGTGCCACAATCCGCTCTCATCCTGACATTCCGCCAGGGCTGCAATTTGCGCATTGAGAACCTGCACCAGATAACGATGCACGGCGCTGTTTGCCGGCAAATCGATAAGTTCAAGGAAGTCCGGGATAACCATCGTAAGCCAACTATTACCTCGTGCCCAGCGTGCGTTCGCGAAGTTATGCCGCCCCACATAGCTCCAGCCGTGGAACCACAGCCCCGTTTCCTTATCCATCAGATTTTGTACATGCAGCAGAAACTGATACGTGGCCTCTTCGATATACTCAGGACGATTGAGCAACGTGCCAATTTTCGCCAGAGGCAGCACCGTCATCATCAGCGTGTCATCCCACATCTGTTGATGATTTTCTTCTGCCAGCGTGATGTGCTGCATACCGCCAAACTCGGTGCGGGGCATCTGATGCATGGCCCACTCAGCCCAGGCATCAAGCCAGGGCAGATACGCCGGATTACGCGTTTCTTCATAGCGATATGCCAGCGTTAAAAACGGGGCCATCGTGTTGACGTTTTTGGTCGTCGCCCCCTCGGCAAAGCGTTCGGCAAACCAGCTATCGATAATGTCGCGCATCGTCTCATCACCGGTTTGCTGATAATACTGATACATTCCATACAGGCCGACGCCGTGAGTCCACTCCCATCCGGCCCAGCCTTTGGTATCAATAACACGTCCGTCATCCAGTCGCAGCAAGAACTCGCCCGTTTCATCATGAATATTGACCAGGTTATGCGTCACCTTTTTAATGAGCGTTTTTAATTCATCCCTGGCAATAAAATGTTCTGGTTGACGCAACAATGGACTGTGTTTAACCGGGTAAACAATCATTTCCTTAACCTCTGTCAGTGTCGAATTCAATGCTGCGCCCTGTTCCAGTTTCGGCGCGGCAGGTTTATTACGATTCGGATAACCCTGTGTTGTTACCCTAAAGTGATGCGTAAACATGGGGCATCATTACCGGGTCACAGTAAAAGCTAACCGCAGGGGAAACCTTTTTGTTTCTGCCAGGGGTTTTTGCGAAATGGCAATAGCACAAAGAGTCCGATAACACAGGTCACTGATTTTATAAAACAGCGTTTCTTTTTAATTGGGGTGGTCGAACAGAACTGCGAGGTAGCCAGCAGTTTCGCCTGCTGGCCGACGTAAAGAAGGGAATTAACGGTAGTTCACAATCACCTGATTGCTCTGAACCTGCAAGGCAGGGATCAGGCGACCGCCACCAGGCACTTCCCAAACGAAATGCATGGGTTCAATCGCAGGGACACTATTGAAGCCATTGGTGGTACCGCTTTGTCCATCCAGTTCGACACAACGGGATTGAGAGCATAAGCGCACACGTAACCCCGCAGGCGTAGGCCCATTTAATTCATAGCGCCAGGCGACCAGCGTCATCAAGCCGGAAACAGGCTGGCTGGGAACCAAAGGCGAAGATGAAGCCGACTCCCCACGATAATTTAAGGTAATCCCCATACCGCTTGCCTGCCATGTCCCTTCCCCGGCGGCCTGTACCGCCAGTGGAAAAAGCAACAGCCAAAGAAATTTACGCATTATTTACCTCCAATGGTCGCAGTCATACGGATATGGCGGTTATCGGAAAGCTCCATATTCGACAACACCACCAACTGCGGAATACTGCGGCGTAAAAAACGCGCCAGGAGAGGTCGCAGCGCATGATTCACCAGCAATACGGGCGGCGCACCCAACATTTCCTGACGCGACAGTGCTTCCTGCGTCTGCGCCAGCAACCGGTCTGCCAGACCAGGCTCAAGGCCCCCACCGCCCTGTAACGCCTGTAACAACAGGCGCTCAAGCGGCGTGTCGAGTCCGATAACCTGAACTTCCTCGTTACCCGGGAACCACTGCTGAGTAATCGCCCGTCCAAGCGCCACACGCACCACTGCAGTAAGTTCATGCGGATCATTCTGTAACGGGGCATGTTCCGCCAACGTTTCAAGAATGGTGCGCATATCACGAATAGGGACTTTTTCATCCAGCAGGTTCTGCAGCACTTTGTGCAGTGTGGTCAGCGTGACCACACCCGGCACCAGATCTTCTGTCAGTTTTGGCATCTCTTGTGAAACACGATCCAACAGCTGTTGCGCCTCCTGGCGACCAAACAGCTCTGCGGCAAACTGGCCAATCAGATGGTTCAGATGTGTGGCAACCACCGTACTGGCTTCAACAACGGTGAAGCCCTGAATTTGCGCCTGCTCTTTTAGTGCGCTTTCAATCCAGATAGCATCCAGGCCAAAAGCAGGATCAACCGTTTTCTCCCCTGGTAGCGATCCGGCCGCGGTACCCGGGTTGATAGCCAGCCAGCGCCCAGGGTAAGCATCACCACTCCCAATCTCGACGCCTTTCATCAGAATACGATAGCGGGCAGGTTGCAGATCCATATTGTCGCGAATGTGTACCACTGGCGGCAGAAACCCCATATCCTGGGCAAATTTCTTACGAATGCTGCGAATACGCCCCAGCAATTCGCCGTCCTGTTGGAAATCCACCATCGGAATCAGGCGATACCCAACCTCCATTCCCAGCGTGTCTTCCAGCTGTACATCACTCCACGTAGCTTCTACCACCGAGTTATTTTCCGGCATTTTCACCGGCTGAGCTTCTTCAGGTGCTTTTTGCTCGCGTCCGCGCATCCACCAGGCCAGCCCCAGCAATGCCGCGGTAAACATCAGAAATACCAGGTTTGGCATTCCCGGTACCAGCCCCAGTAAACCGAGGACCGCCGCACTAAGCAGCATGACTCTTGGGTTGCTGAACAACTGGGTGACCATCTGTTCACCCACGTCCTGATCGGTACTCACGCGGGTTACGATAACCCCCGCCGCCGTTGAGATTACCAGCGCAGGGATCTGTGCTACCAGCCCGTCACCAATGGTCAGCAGGGTATAGCTTTCTGCCGCGCTGCCCATACTCATACCGTGCTGCAACACCCCAACCAGCAAGCCGCCCACCACGTTGATGACCATGATCAGAATACCGGCGATGGCATCCCCACGAACAAATTTACTCGCACCGTCCATGGAGCCGTAAAAATCGGCTTCCTGTGTCACTTCAGAACGGCGTTTTTTGGCCTCATCTTCACCAATCAATCCCGCATTCAGATCGGCGTCAATCGCCATCTGTTTACCCGGCATCCCGTCCAGCACGAAGCGCGCACCCACTTCCGCGATACGTCCCGCACCTTTGGTGATAACCATAAAGTTGATGATGACGAGAATGACGAAGACCACGATACCGATGGCAAAGTTACCGCCAACCAGGAAGTGACCAAAGGCTTCCACCACTTTACCTGCCGCCGCGGCGCCGGTATGTCCTTCCATCAATATGATACGCGTTGACGCGACGTTCAGTGCCAGGCGCAACAAGGTGGTGAACAGCAGAATCGTTGGGAATGCGGCGAATTCAAGCGTGCGCTGGGTGAACATCGCCACCAACAGCACCATGATCGACAGCGCAATGTTAAAGGTGAACAGTAAATCGAGGATGAAGGCCGGAAGCGGCAGCACCATCATCGACAGGATCAGCAGAATGAGGATCGGCCCGGCAAGAATTTGCCATTGCGTGGATTTCAGGTTGCCGGGCAGACGCAGCATCGCGACCAGATTAGCCATCAGTATTCTTCTCGTTCATAAAATCCAGTGCTTCAGGCACCGGAAGGTTTCCAGGTTGTGGTGGCGGCGTGCCGCCAGCCAGACGCCAGCGTTTTAGCTGCCATACCCATGCCAACACTTCGGCAACGGCGGCATACAATTGGCCAGGTATTTGCTGACCGATCTCAGCATGGCGATATAACGCACGCGCCAGCGGCGGAGCTTCTAACGTTGGGACACGGTGCTCCGCGCCAATCTCTCGAATACGCAATGCCACCAGTCCGGCCCCTTTAGCCACAACTTTTGGCGCGCTCATTTTGTTTTCGTCGTACTGCAAGGCAACCGAATAGTGCGTAGGGTTGGTCACAATAACATCCGCCTTCGGCACATCTGCCATCATGCGGCGCTGTGCGGCCGCACGCTGCATCTGGCGAATTTTGCCCTTAACGTGCGGATCACCTTCGCTTTGTTTAAATTCGTCACGGATATCCTGACGCGACATCCGCAGTTTTTTTACGTGGCTATAAATCTGGAAAAAGACGTCAAACCCCACCATCGGAATGACGCCAAGCACCACCAGTAATGCGCACATACCGACTAAATCCAGCGCATTACCCATCGCCGTAATCGGGGATTCGGCCATCAGGCGCATCATCTCCGGCCAGTTATGCCAGAGGTAGAAGCCCGCCACGCTACCCACCAATGTGGATTTCAATATGGCTTTGAGCAGTTCCGCCCCGGTTTGCGCCGAGAACATACGCTTAATACCCGGTAACGGATTCAGCTTTGAGAATTTGGGTTGCAGCGATTTACCGCTGAAGATCAAGCCGCCAAGCATCACCGGGGAGATCAATGCCACCAGCACAACCCCGGTAATCAGCGGCAACAACGCAATCATGGCGTCTTTAATCAACAGAATGATTTGACTCAGGATCAGGTTAGGGTCATTGACCATACTGTGGTCAAAGCGTAATCCGGTTGACAGCATGCCTGCTAACCTACGGGCGAGCGACTCCCCACCAATCCAGATAATGCACACGCCCACCAACAAAATAAGCAGTGAGGTTAGCTCCTTGGATCGGGGTATCTGCCCTTCTTCCCGTGCTTTTTCAAGTCGGTGGGGTGTGGGGGCTTCTGTTTTGTCGTCGTCGCTTTCTTCTGCCACGCATCAGACCCTGGATAGAGATATAGGCGTGAATGATGCCAGAACAGCCATGCAACAATGGGGAGAGTAAGGGGTAAAAAAGACGGGATTTATGGCTTTAAGGAAAATAAGGGGAGTGATTGCACTTTTTCTACGAGGCTGTTTCCAATCCTTAAATATAGCCTTTTGACCCATAGAATCACTTTCGGCAATTTGCTAGTTTGCTAAACATTCAATTTTAGTCAAAGAGGATTTACGCATGGAATGGCAATCATTGCTTAACGATAAACGACGAAAACCAAAACCACAGCATTCTTGTTCATCATCTCTCGCTCAGGGTAGGCAAGAAATCGAGCGTGATTACGATCGCTTACTTTTCGCAGCACCTACTCGCCGTCTCGCCGACAAAACGCAGGTTTTTCCCCTCGAAGAAAATGACAGTATTCGTACTCGCCTCACCCACTCCCATGAGGTGGCTAATTTTGCCAGAGGAATTGGCATGAGACTGGCATTTGATATGAAAAAAGAAATCTTTGGTGAGTTACCTAAAGGGATATGTGTCGAACGGGATGTTCCCGCGCTGCTAGCGGCAATAGGGCTAGCACATGATTTAGGCAACCCCCCATTCGGCCATCAGGGTGAAGCAGCGATCCGCACGTGGTTTACCCGGAATCTAACTAAATTAGCAGAAAGTGAGGAAAACAAAGAAATCTTCTCTGATTTCATGGAGTTTGATGGTAATTCTCAGACTCTTCGTCTGGTTACCAAGCTACAAATTATTAACGACAGTTTTGGTTTGAATCTAACGTACGCGGCTTTAGCGGCTCTGATTAAATATCCTCGTGCGTCATATGGATCTTCCGATAAATGGAAAAAACACGGTTACTTTTTTTCCGAAAAAGAAGTTATACGTGATATCTGGGATAAAACCGGATTAAACCCGACAAATTCCGACGAGGGCTGTCGCCATCCTTTCACTTATCTTATGGAGGCGTGTGATGACATTGCATACTCCGTGCTGGATGCCGAAGATACTGTTAAAAAGGGCTTCGCCTCCTATCAGGATCTTATCGACTTCCTAAAGTCCAGAAATGGGGCTGACGAGATCACAGCAAAAGTCATTGCGGCAACGGAAAAGAAAAACA
This sequence comes from Citrobacter sp. HN-141, assembly GCF_033341895.1. Classification (NCBI taxonomy): domain Bacteria; kingdom Pseudomonadati; phylum Pseudomonadota; class Gammaproteobacteria; order Enterobacterales; family Enterobacteriaceae; genus Citrobacter; species Citrobacter sp. HN-141. The sequence goes on from NZ_JAWPBF010000018.1 coordinate 59,367, forward strand.
AAGATTGGGAATCTAAACGAAATGCACTATCTCCTTATGAAGTCAATGATTTAAGCATGCAAATGTTTAGAGTTTTTGCGACAAGCGAGCTGATTAATGGCATCGTACTGGCCTTCTGCGAAAACCAACTGACATTGCTGTCAGAGGATTGTCATTTTAAAGATCTAATGTCCCACAGTAAGGGATGCCAACTCTGCGATGCGTTAAAAGAGTTCGACAGAACACGCGGTTATCGTCATCGCACCGTTCTTGAACTTGAGCTTAAGGGTTCAAACTATATCCAAAACCTGATGGATATGTTGTGGGTCGGTATTCATGGTCATAAAACCAAACGGGAACGAGAAGAAGAAAAAACCAGCGCCGTAGATCCTCGCGATGAACACAAATCAGATTCGCCATTTGGGCGCTACGCGTATGGGCGAATCTCTGAAAACTATCGCCGTGTTTTCGAAGATCCAGATAACAACCTTCCTGTTCTCTACAAAGAAGCTCAGCTTCTTACTGACGCCATTGCGGGAATGACGGATAGCTATTTAATGCGTCTTCACGATGAGCTAAAATCGCTCTATGAATACGAAAGTCGTACACACTCATCAACGCTCATCACTGGAGTCGAAGATTTTTTCGACTCCAGTGATGAGCGCAAAAAAGCCAGAGCATTAATCGATGCTCTGGTCGTTCAGACGCAGGCGTGGATTTTCGGTGGTATGGTTCGTGACATTGGGCTCTATGGGCCTGATGGCTTCACATCCGATATAGATTTGGTCATTGACTGGTCTCGTCAGGAGCTGATGAATGCGTTATATGCTTTGCCGATTCATCAATTCACCGTCAACAAAATGGGCGGAATACGCTTTCATTACAATGGGCTGGATTTTGATATCTGGTGCATCCAGGATACTTGGGCATTCAAGACCCAGAAAGTGAAGTACGAAAATACTGACAGTCTGTTGAAAACAACGCTAATGTCCTGGGACTCCGTTCTCTATGACGTAAAGCGAAAAAAGGTCATCAGCACTGAACGTTATTTACAGGATCTGCAACGCCGTCGGCTGGAACTGGTGTTGAAAGATACGCCAAATGAGTTGGGTTCTGTCATCAGGATCCTGCGCACAATCTATAACAAACACGTCGAGATTCTTGGACCACAGATTTGTGAATACCTCCGACAAGCCTTGCAGACGTACAGCAGTGATTCCCTAAGGCGGTACGAATATCACAGCTACCAGAAGCACTCGTTCAGCGAAGGCGAACTGCAGCGCCTTAAAGCGTCTCTCTTTGATTCCAGGTATGGGCGTGACACGAAGCTTAATCAGTAATCCAGTCAAACAATAAGCCCCCAAATCTGGGGGCTTATGTCATCAGAAACCGAGGCTATCCAGCAGGTCGTCGACCTGATCCTGGCTTGCCACTACGCCAGCTTTAGAGGTGTCAACCTGCGGACCATTCAGCAAACTTTCGTTCTCGCGTTTTGGTCGGGCGCCCTGCTCCGGAATGTTTTCCAGCAGCACCATCAGCAGTTGACGCTCAATCTCCTGGATAACATCCATCATGCGTTTGATAACCTGACCGGTGAGATCCTGGAAATCCTGCGCCATCATGATGTCCAGTAATTGGGCATTGGTAAAGCTGGTATGACCGGGGACATCACCAAGGAACTGGCGGGTATCAGTGACCAGTTCACGGGCATCGGACAGTTCAATCGGATTTTCGAACCATTCATCCCAGCGTTTGGTCAGGTCTTTTGCCCCTTTTTCCATGGCATCCTGGTGCGGCTGTGAAGCTTCTACGCTGTTCAGCGCACGCTCTGCCGCCTGTGCAGTCATTTGTACAACGTAGTCCAGGCGATCGCGCGCGTCGGGAATGGCTTCCGCCGCTTCGGCAATGGCCTGATCCAGCCCCAGTTCACGCAGGCTGTCGCGCAGCATTCGGGTCAAACTACCGATGCGCGCAATGATGTCCCCTGCCGAGTGTTCGTCAACAGGTTTAATTTGTGGTTGCATCATCATCACATCCTCACATGCCCAGTTTCTCAAAGATCTTATTGAGTTTTTCTTCCAGCGTCGCCGCGGTGAACGGTTTTACAACATAACCACTGGCACCCGCCTGTGCTGCCGCAATAATGTTTTCTTTCTTCGCTTCTGCCGTCACCATCAGCACCGGCAGGGCAGACATACTGCCGTCTGCACGAATGGTTTTCAGCAGTTCAAGACCGTCCATGTTAGGCATGTTCCAGTCGGAAATCACAAATCCGAATCCCCCTGCCTGCAGTTTGTTCAACGCGTCCACACCATCTTCAGCTTCTTCAACGTTGTTAAATCCCAGTTCCTTCAGCAGGTTGCGCACAATGCGACGCATGGTGGAAAAGTCATCCACAACCAAAAACCTAAGCTCTTTATCCGCCATAAAAATAAACTCCTGATTCAAATACGTATTGCCTGTCCGGCACTGATTTTCGCCAGCATTTGCTGGCTTACCTGGCTAAGATCGACCACTTCGCTTACGCCACCCATATTGATGGCCTCGCGCGGCATGCCGAACACCACACAACTTGCTTCGTTTTGCGCAATGGTCCAGGCGCCAGCCTGGTTCATCGCTAACATTCCGGCAGCCCCATCGTTGCCCATACCGGTCAGGATCACCCCGACGGCATTGCGCCCCGCATGTTTCGCCACCGAATGGAACAGCACATCCACTGAAGGCCGATGCCGGTTAACCGGCGGGCCATCATGAATTTTGATCTGGTAGTTCGCCCCGCTACGCGCCAGTTCCATATGCCTGTCGCCAGGAGCGATATACGCATGCCCTGGAAGCACACGTTCTCCGTCTTCTGCCTCTTTCACGGTTATCTGACACAGTTTGTTCAGACGTTCGGCGAACGAACGGGTAAATCCTGGCGGCATATGCTGGGTAATAAGAATACCGGGACTTGAAAGCGGCAATGGCTGGAGTACATGACGAATTGCCTCTGTTCCTCCGGTTGATGCGCCGATGACCAGCAGTTTTTCCGAACTGAGTAACGGCCCCGCCTTCAAGGTCGCTGGCGCTGCCATAGGTTTGTGGGCAGCCAGTTTTGCGCGCGATGCCGTGCGGATTTTCTCCGCAATCATCTCGCTATATGCCAGCATTCCTTCGCGGATCCCCAACTGAGGCTTGGTGACAAAGTCAATCGCCCCCAGTTCCAGGGCCCGCAGCGTGACCTCAGAACCTTTGCCAGTCAGTGAAGAGACCATCACCACGGGCATCGGACGCAGACGCATCAGCTTTTCAAGAAAATCGAGGCCGTCCATGCGCGGCATTTCAACATCCAGCGTCAGAACGTCGGGATTAAATTTTTTGATAAGATCCCGCGCAACCAAAGGATCAGGCGCTGTGGCAACCATCTCCATATCGCTGTGGCTGTTAATAATCTCGGTCATGATTTGACGCATCAATGCAGAATCATCAACCGACAATACCCTGATTTTACTCATGCTTTATCCTTACCTAGCGCATACACCGTCTGCCCGCGCAGGCTAAACTCGCGCACGAGGTTGCTAAAGTTTTCTGAATGACCGGCAAACAGCAGTCCGTCAGGTTTAAGGAGTGGAACAAAACGGTGCAAAATGTCCTGCTGAGTCGTTTTGTCAAAATAGATCATGACGTTACGACAGAATATGGCGTCGAACGGGCCTGGCACGTTGTATTTTTTGTCCAGTAAATTCACGCTGGAAAACTCAACATGGCTTGCCAGTTCCTGCCGTACGCGCACCAGCCCTTCATGAGGCCCGGTACCGCGCATGAAATAACGTTGCAGCTGTTGTGGCGACAACGTTTTTAGCTCGTCAAGACGGTAAATACCGCTTCTTGCCTTTTCCAACACCTCAGTATCAATGTCGCTGGCAAAAACACGCCAGCGACCCGGCGCCATACCCAGGGTATCGGCCAGCGTAATCGCAATACTGTAAGGTTCTTCTCCGGTAGACGCTGCCGCGCTCCAGACGCGATATTCACCGCTGCGTCGACGGGCGTGGTCAGACAGCACCGGAAAGTGATGCCCTTCGCGAAAAAAAGCGGTCAGGTTGGTGGTCAGGGAGTTAATAAAAGCCTGCCACTCAGCACTGTTCTGGTTGGCTTCCAGCATGCTGAGATAGCGACCAAAATCATCCAGTCCCAGGGTACGCAACCGGCGAACCAGGCGGTTATAGACCATGTCCCGCTTGTGGTCGGCCAGCACGATCCCCGCGCGCTGGTAGATTAATTGACATATCCGACGAAAATGCGCGTCAGACAGCGCGAGGCGCTGTGTCATCTGTAACAATAATGACGTTTGCCCGGAGGGCAGAGATGATGTCATAGCGCCTTCTCAATCACATTCAGGATACAACGGGCACAACCTGCGGCTGCGCCAATTCTTGTTGTGTTACGGTTTGCTCTTCAAGCTTAAAAAAGGCGACACAGGCGGAAAGATTATCTGCCTGGGTAGCTAACTGCTCAGTGGCGGCTGCCGCTTCTTCCACCAGCCCGGCGTTCTGCTGTGTGACAGAATCCATCTGGCTGACGGCTTGCGCCACCTGCTCAATGCCTCTGCGTTGTTCATCGGAGGCCGAGGCAATCTCCCCCATGATGTCGTTAACCCGGGTAACCGAGCTAACAATCTCTGTCATCGTGCGCGCCGCCATATCCACCAGTTGCGATCCCTGGTGAACGCGGGTGACGGACTCTTCGATCAGCCCTTTAATTTCTTTCGCTGCCTGCGCGCTACGGCTTGCCAGATTGCGGACCTCTCCGGCGACCACGGCGAAACCGCGCCCCTGCTCACCGGCACGGGCCGCTTCTACCGCAGCGTTTAACGCCAGGATGTTGGTCTGGAAAGCGATGCTGTCAATCACACTGGTGATGTCACCTATCTTCTGCGAGCTGGCAGAAATCTCATGCATAGTGCTGGCAACCTTAGCCGTCTGTTCCCCTCCTTTATGCGCCGTGTCGGCCGCACTTTTGGCAATGCCTGAGGCTTGTCGCGCGTTATCCGCATTTTGCCCCACGGTGGCGGTAAGCTGTTCCATACTGGCTGCCGTTTGCGCCAGCGATGCCGCCTGCTGTTCAGTTCGCGAGGACAGGTCGTTATTACCCATCGCGATTTCCGAGATCCCGGTATGCATTGCCGAGCTCCCCTGGCGTACCTCGCTGACCGTCTCACGCAGTGCTTGTTGCATCGCTTGCAGGCTGGCAAAAATGGCTGAAATCTCATTACGGCCATATACCGCTATCGGTCGCGCCAGATTACCCGCCGCAATGCTGTCGAAATGGCTACCGATGATAGCCAGCGGCTGCACAATCATTTTGCGCGACCAGTACAGCGCTGCGGTCGTTAGTAGCGCCGCCAGTACCAGCATGGTAGCGAAAATCACCCCGGACATATGGTAACTACGCTGGCTGTGGTCCTCTGCTTTTTGCAATACCTGGTTGATGTTGTTCTGCCACGCCGTAAAGTTTGCATCAAAGGCATCCTGTGAAGCCTGCACCGGGGCAGTCAAAAAATCTGACAGCTGATTATTTTCCAGCCAGGTTGCCTGGTGAACCAGGTCGCTATGCCATTGACTGAAACTTTTCTCGGTTGCGCTTTGCAGCGCCTTCCCCTCTTCTGCCGTCTGCGTCGTCGCCATAAAGCGTTTAAATATCGATTCGGACTGGGTCAGGCTGTCCTGTGCAATCGTCATCAGCGCTTTGATATCCTCTGGCGGATAGCTCAGAGCCGTCAGCGTGCCTGCTTTATTAAGTGCAGTACTGGCCTGTAATAACACAGCGCGGGTTTGCGCCAGCGCAGCGCGTTGCTGATTACTCTGTTCGACCTGGTTCAGGTTCTGAAAACCATCCCGAAATGCCCAGAAGGACAAGCCATTACTGCCAATCTGCAAAACACCGCAGAGGATTAAAATCAAAAACAGCGTGGTCGAAATTCGAATACGATTAAACATCAACGCTCCCATCAGGCGGCGCAGGCCGCGGTTTAGCTGTCAGTCAAAATGTTTCCCAATGCGTATCTTGTTCGGTGGCTAGCTGGCGCGGTTGTGACGCCGGAGTTGCTGTTGCAGGTAGTCGCGTATCTCGCGTCTTTGATGATGAAGGACGTGACGCGAGGCGGAATGTCGATACCGACTGGGTCAGGCGACTGGCCTGCTCCTCGAGTGCGGCAGCGGCAGCGGCCGACTCCTGCACCAGCGAGGCGTTCTGTTGCGTAACCCGGTCCATTTCAGACACAGCGAGCGCAACCTGATCTATCCCTCGACTTTGCTCATCGGATGCCGAGGCGATTTCCCCCATGATGTCGGTCACACGCGTGACCGCATTAACGATGTCATGCATGGTTTCCCCGGCGCTTTCTACCAATACAGAACCGGTATCAACCCGCGATACAGAATCTTCAATTAGCGCTTTAATCTCTTTTGCTGCCTGCGCACTGCGGCTCGCCAGGTTACGCACTTCGCCGGCAACGACGGCAAAACCACGGCCTTGTTCACCGGCACGCGCAGCTTCTACCGCCGCATTCAGCGCAAGAATGTTTGTCTGGAATGCAATGCCATCAATAACGCTAATAATGTCGGCAATTTTCTTCGAACTATCGGCGATTTCGTGCATGGTATTCACCACGCTATCGACCACTTTGCCGCCATGTTGCGCGGTATCGGAGGCGCTTTTCGCCAGTTGAGAAGCCTGACGCGCATTGTCCGCATTTTGCTTCACGGTAGCCGTCAGCTGTTCCATGCTGGCTGCTGTTTCTTCCAGTGCGGAAGCCTGTTGTTCAGTACGGGATGAAAGATCGGTGTTACCGCTGGCAATTTCGCTGGTACCGGAATAAATCGCATCCGAACCTTCGCGCACCAGGGTTACCGTTTCGGTTAGCGAACGCTGCATATGATCGACCGTGCTGGCCAGCTCGCCAATTTCATTACGACCGCTGACCGCCAGAGTTGCGGTTAAGTTACCGCTGGCAATTTCACGGATATGCGCAATGACGCGAGACAAAGGGTTTAGCAAGGCATGACGAATGCCATACCACACCACCACCAGAATCAGTACCAGCACGACAGCCAGAATGCCGAGTTGCCATTGGGCAAAATGGTAATCGCTTGCGCTTTGATCAAAGGCCTGGCGGTAGAGTTTCTCGCTAACATCGGCATATTTACCTAACGCTGCGCCGAGGGCATTTTGCATGCCCTGAGTTGGCTGTGCGAAATATGCATCCATGTTGCCGTTTTCAAGGAACTGGACGAGCTCCACCAGGGCCGCATGGTACTGCTGATATTTTTCATCGACGTTACCGCTGGCATCCGTCATATCAGGCAACGGCGTGATTTTTTTGAAATTAGCGTAATGCGCTTCGGCTTGCGCCAACGACGCTTTCGCATTCTTCAGCAGATCATTTTTCGCGCTGCTTTGCTGGTTGGACGCATCCATCATCATGCGCGCAGAGGAACGACTCAAATTGATGCGTGTTTGCAGCATCAGATCCCATGTTGAGGTGAGTTCGCTTTGCTGCTGTCGAAGATCGTTAGAAATAACAAAACTTTGCTGATTCTGCTGCAATGAAGAAAACAACAGACCACCGGAAACAAGCTGTAGCAGTGCGAAAACCCCCAGCACCATCATCAGCATTGTGACAACGCGGATACGGTTAAACATAAGGCACCTTCCTGAAAACGAGTTATCAACATTATCGGCATGCACTGAGATAACTTTACGTTTGCAAAAAGGAAATCCAGCAGGAAAGCAAGGCCGGTGGGCGGAGGGAAAACCGGGGGCACAGAAACCACACCGTATTTACATAAAAACATCATAATTATCATGAAAATAACATTTTCAACTCGCCTGATTTTGCCGCTATTTGTATCCCCTGCCCCTCTTTCGCGTGATACCGATCACATAATCGCCCACCAAATACCACAACAAAATGGATAAAAAATTAAAAAAAGTTGTATCCGCTTACGCTTTAATCCAATTTATATGATGAATACTTCGTTACCACTTAATAAGTACAAAAAATGAGTAACCGAACAATAAATGTTAAATCCTTACTGAGGGCTTTTTAGTGGCAAATGCAAACAAACTCACGCTCTTTATCGTGATCTTCATGCTGGCGGGTATCCTGTCGGGTGCGGTGATCCACTCTTATGCCTCCCCCGGCGTCGTTACCGCCTGGGCCGATAATATTACGCTGCTCACCGACATCTTTTTGCGCCTGATTAAGATGGTGATTGCGCCTTTAGTATTCAGTACCCTGACCGTGGGTATTATGCGCCTGGGCGAAACCTCAACTATCGGGCGCGTGGGCGGCAAAGCGATGATCTGGTTTATCAGCTCTTCTATTCTGTCTATTCTGGTCGGTCTGTTTGTGGTCTCTCTCGAACAACCCGGCAGCGGCCTGAACCTGGCGATCCCGCTGGAAGCCACTGATACCGGCCTTGCCGTCGGTGGTATGAGCCTGAAAGGTTTTCTGACGCATACCATTCCTACCAGCATCGCCGAAGCGATGGCGAATAATGAGATCCTGCAAATCGTCGTGTTCTCAATGTTCTTCGGAATCGGTGGTGCTTCGCTCGGCGAAAAATTTAACGCCCCGCTGGTTGCCGCACTGGATGTAGTCTCCCACATTATGCTGAAGGTGACCGGCTACGTGATGTATGTTGCGCCGCTGGCTATTTTTGCCGCCATCTCTTCCGTTATCTCCACCCAGGGCCTGGGTATTCTGCTCAACTACGCGTCGTTCATTGGTGGTTATTATGTAGCCATTTTGCTGACCTGTCTGGTCCTGCTGGCCGTGGGTTATGTGATGCTGAAAAAAGAGGTGTTCCGCCTGGTCAGCATGCTGAAAGACCCGGTTCTGGTCGCCTTCACCACCAGTAGCTCCGAAGCCGCTTATCCGAAAACGCTGGAGCAATTAACCAAATTTGGTTGCTCGCCCAATATTGTGTCATTTGTACTGCCTATCGGTTATTCATTTAACCTGGTGGGTTCCATGGTCTACTGCTCGTTCGCCTCTATGTTTATCGCACAGGCCTATAATATTCACCTCTCCTTCGCGGAAATTACCGTGCTGATGTTGACCCTGATGCTGGCGTCCAAAGGGATTGCCGGTGTGCCGCGTTCTGCGCTGGTGGTACTGGCGGCAACCATCCCAAGCTTTAATATTCCGGTTGCAGGAATTTTGTTACTGATGGGTATCGACCATTTCCTCGATATGGGGCGCTCAGCGATCAACGTATTGGGTAACGGGATTGCAACGGCGATGCTGGCACAGGATGAAGGTTTACTGGAAGAAAGCGAGTCTTCAGAAAACGTCACAGAGCAAATTAAGGCTTAACTTTTTTAAGACAAGAGCGAGCTAAGTAAACAAGAGCAGCACATCAACAAAGATTACCCCAGCCATAGACTGGGGTATTTCAACAACAGCTGGATGATAATTTACATCAATTACCAGCTGTAGCGTACGAGCAAACTACCGCTGAGATCGCCATAGTCATTACGTCCTTTTTGACCCGCCACTTGTCCAGTGATACTCCACTGGCTATTCAGATTCGTCTGGATACCCACTTTCACTTCGGCGCGATCTGCCGGAAGATCCTGCTTCACCTCAGCACCATCAAATGCTACGGCAACATCATCACTGGTGTGTAACCAGTTCACCTCCGCAAACGGCTGGATCACCGACGTGGTATTCTTGTGCAGCTTGCCATCTACCCGCAGTCCGAGGCGCGTGGTCCAACTGTCACCGTTTTGTCCGTCAATACGCGTTCCATTCTGCACAACCGCGTCCGCTTTATATTGCTGCCATGTCACCTGAGCCTGCGGCGTCAGGCTGACAGTATTCAGGTTCTCAAGTCCGATGTCGTATCGATAACCCGTTTCCACAGAGACCGCGCTGGCCGTTGAATCATAATCCGTTGACCCGACATCACCGTTATCGACGCTGTTATTGTACAGCCCATACTGGTACCAGCTATCCACATACAGTCCGCTATGGTCCTTCGCATCCGCAAACCAGGTGGCATAAGCCCCAAGATTGTAACCGGCTACGTTACCACTGGCAGAGAACTGGCTCCCATCCGCCCCTCGGTTACCGGTGCTGTCCGTATCGGCGTTGATATAACTCACCATCAGCCCTGCTTTCAGGCTCTGCACGCTATCATCCCAGCTCAGTATATCGCCACCGATCTGGAGCTGAGAATAGTTGTTGTCAATATCCACATGACCGTCTGCAGCGGTTGACGACGCTTCACCTGCTTTAAAGCGCATCCACATACTGCCGTCATCGGTACGTAATTGACTCCCTTCGCGGTCATAAAGGGTCTGCATTTGCAGATTACGCGCCATCCACTGGTTGCCCAGATAAGCGCCAATATCTGCCCGGTACTGCGGATCTACCGGCGTAACATCACCGCCGTCATCCGGATCTACCGGCGTAACATCACCACCATCGTCCGGGTCTACCGGCGTAACATCGTCGCCGTCATCAGGATCTACCGGCGTGACAGCCTGCGAACGCAAATACCAGTCACCACCGTCTTCATACAATCGGTATTCATACAAACCTGTCTGCACCTGATTACCCTGAGTAAAAACGCCATCAGACTGACCGCCGACATCAATCACTTCAATACCTTTTGTAGTTAACGCCCCTTCCCCGCCGATGTTATTGACATAGAGCGTCGTACTACCGGAAGTATCACCAGTGATAATCACTTTATCCGTCGGTGAATTGTCATCCCCTAACTGCGTGTTCAGATAAAGATCACCGTCACCACCGTGATAATTCCCATTAATCGTCAGCGTTTTGAATTGTCCGTTCTGTGAAGGCGTATCAAATACAATATCTCCGGCATTATTTAATTGAGTTAAAGAAGAATCACCGGTAATTGTCCATTGCGTCTGTTCAGCCAGTGAGAGATTCAGCGAGGAGTCTACCGTCGGATCGGTGTTAACAAACGTCGCCCCCACAAACTGCGAACCAGACACCATATCCAGTGAAATACTGCCTTCACCCGCGCTAATGATATCGCCCGTAATATCCATTACACCTGAACCGGTCACGGTGCCGCCGGGTAAGAGATTTCCCGCACTGTCGGTAACAAGCGGAACAAAAATAGCGACGCCATCCTGGGTTTTAATGGTGGTGTCACCGGTCAGCGATATTGCCCCGCCCTGCTGAACCACCGCCCCATAACCATTTGCCCCACTCGCTGTCACATCAATGGTCAAGTTTTCACCATTAATTATTCCCGGACGGCTTAAATCATTACTTCCTATCGCCCAAAGCCCGTAAGAGTTATTCTGCCCACTCATGATAATATCGGTATTCGCGATATTAACCGTTGCACCGTAATACTGGGATGACACGCCGTAACCATCGATCGCGTAAATAACATTTCGATTGTCGGCATCCCCTTTAAAATCAAGAGTACTCCCGGAGGTCGCAGCGATACCGCTGGTCGCAGCGCCCGACATGGCAGAACTTCTGCCGTCAACAACGCTGCCTGCGCCAATCATCACATCGCCCCCCTGCGCAATGATGCCCACAGACTGAGCGGTATTGACGGTAAGCGCATCCGCGTGGAATTCGCCCCCCATCACCCAGAGGGTCGTCGCCTTTCCGGCTGCGCTTATGACACTGTTTTGGCCTAAATCCATAAAACCCGTGCTCATTGATATTGCATTTACCTGCGGTCCAGTCACATCAATCGTCAGATTATCTGCAACAAATTCAGAACCTTTTGCCGCGGGGTTTATTGTTATTCCAGCCCCATCATAGAACCCGGTGATTGAGATGGTCGATCCGCTGCCCAAATCAATGCGTGATCCGGTCCCATTAATAGCGATGCCACGCGTGGTACACCCTCCTGTGCGGCAGTCCAGAGTCGTACTGATATTAATATCCATATTATTGGCGATGAAAGTAGCATCAGGCCCCGTAACGGAGATGCCTTCGGCAAGATCGGAGGTACCATTGATGGTTACGCTGCTGTTATCGCCCAAATCAACATGATTATTTTTACCCAGCTTCAAACCTGTCACAGAACCATAATCTGTTGCCAGTCCTGTTGCCGTGACAGTGAGTTGGTCGGCATCCAATACGCCATCAGTACCTATCTCAATACCGGTTGTAATATTATTGCCCTCTGCAACCACCTGGCTGTTTTTACCTAAATCAATTTTGGCATTACCCGTACTTTGAATCCCCCACGCGATGTTGTCTTTACTCGTAGCATGGATAGAACCATTATCCATGGTGAAAGTACCACTCCCGTCTAATAAATAGACACCGCGGGCATCACCTATCCCACCAATACTATAATCCGTTTCAGTTATGGCTGTAATAGAGCTTCCACTACCCAGATCGACGTTACTGTCTTTGCCTGTATTTCTAAACCCATAAACATTATTTTTACCCGAAACATCAATATTAATACCGGATGCTGTTACTTCTGTACCCGAGTTATTACCTGAAATCAAAATCCCGCTGGTATTTTTACTTGAATTTTGTGTGCCATCCGTATCGGTGACATGGATTTCGGTATTCGTGCCTAAATCATTTTGGGTGCCATTATCCAGTGAAACACCGGTAGACTGGGTTTCACCAGATACGTTGATAATTGCTTTTCCTTGAATCTGTAAGCCATCACCGCCGGTAGTGATGCTCTCAACACCCGTGGTATTTGTTTGTCCGCTAGCCGTAACGACATCATTATCATTCAGAATGATCGATGCACCATTTTGTGGGCCTAACTCTGCAGCATTGACAGCAGCAGTACAGATTAATGTTGCGAGGCCTGTTACCTTGATGCTATTACGCATTCCATTATTACCGCGGGAAAACTCACCAGCAACTACAAACATATTACGCGCCGCACTCCAGACTATATTATATATAGCATTCATATTTAGTTCCCTCTACGCCAATAGAAAAATCAGGAGGCACAATTTCATTATATATTCATGAGCAATATAATTTACTTCAAAAAATAAATTATCTATATATTGCACAGATGGATTATATTATATGTGCCAGCATGCGACGGATACTATAAAGATTCGCTGATTTTAATTAAAGAAAAAAATATAAATAAACTAAGTGAATGAAATAACAATAAACATTCAAAATTGAAATCAAACAGCTATTATTACTTAACTTCCCTACGCGCAAAATTAAAAGCAAAACGCCCTCCATATTGTGGAGGGCGTTTAATAACTGCCAGCTAAATATTACAAAGAATGATAATATTGACTACTTTTATGCCATATGCGAAGCCGCGATATCCAACAGCGCCATCTCTTCGCTGTTCAGCAATTTCTCAATATTAACCAGAATCAGCATCCGGTCTCCCAACGCGCCCAGTCCCGTCAGATATTCCGTTGACAGCGTAACCGCGAATTCCGGTGCCGGTCGGATTTGATCGGTCGTCAGCGACAGCACGTCAGATACGCCATCCACCACAATCCCAACCACCCGTTGACCCAGATTCAGCACAATCACCACGGTGTTTTCGTTGTAATCCACATCGCTCTGGCTAAATTTCACCCGCAGATCAACAATCGGCACAATCACGCCGCGCAGGTTAGTCACACCTTTAATAAAGGCTGGCGTATTGGCAATACGCGTAACTTGATCGTAGCCGCGGATTTCCTGCACTTTCAGGATATCGATACCGTACTCTTCATCCCCCAGCGTAAACACGAGGAATTCCTGACCTGACGGTTCGCCGGCCAGTTTAGTTACATTACTCATACCGGTCATATTCTTCCCTTTCTTACTCAATCAGGCGGCTGTGATTGCCACACGTTGTTCGCGGTTTAACCCCTGCAATGCAGAGACATCGACAATCAGCGCGACGCTACCGTCGCCGAGGATCGTTGCTGCGGAAATGCCTGGCACTTTGCGGTAGTTGCTTTCCAGGTTTTTTACCACCACCTGATGTTGACCAATTAACTGATCGACCAGCAACGCGTAGCGACGCCCTGCACTTTGTAAAATCACGACAATACCCTGAGTTGCTTCGGTTTTTGCACCTTCAACTTCAAAGACTTTCCACAACTCAACCAACGGTAAATACTCACCACGCACTTCCAGAACGCGCTCTCCCCCGGCCAGCGGATGGAGATCTTCTTCCCGAGGTTGCAGAGATTCCATCACCGCATTCAACGGCAGAATAAACACTTCATCGGCTACACGAACGGACATGCCATCAAGGATAGCCAGCGTCAGCGGCAGCAAGATACGGATGGTTGTGCCCTGGCCCTGTTTCGACTGGATCTCAACGTGCCCGCCCATCTCCTGGATATTTCGCTTCACCACGTCCATACCGACACCACGCCCGGAAACATCCGTCACCTGCTCGGCGGTCGAGAATCCCGGGGCGAAGATCAGCATGCCGACTTCGTCATCGCTCATGTTTTCGTGGATTGGCATCCCCTGGGAAATAGCCTTCGCCAGGATACGCTCGCGGTTCAGACCCGCGCCATCGTCGGTCACTTCGATACAAATATTCCCGCCCTGGTGTTCGGCAGAAAGTGTCAGATTACCAATTGGACTTTTCCCGGATTCGATGCGTTTTTCCGGCAATTCAATACCGTGATCGAGGCTGTTACGCACCAGGTGCGTCAACGGATCGATAATGCGTTCGATCAGGCTCTTATCCAGTTCGGTGGAGCTACCGACCTGGGTTAGTTCAACCTGTTTACCCAATTTACCCGCCAGATCGCGCACCAGACGCGGGAAGCGGCTAAAAACATATTCCATCGGCATCATACGAATCGACATCACCGATTCCTGCAGATCGCGGGCGTTACGTTGTAACTGCCCCATGCTGGTGATGAGATCGCCATGATTTACCGGATCCAGTTCGTTCGAACGCTGAGCCAGCATTGACTGTGTGATGACCAGTTCACCCACCAGGTTAATCAGCTGATCGACCTTCTCAACCGCCACGCGGATACTGGTTGATTCGCTGGCACGGGCAGGTTTCTCACGCTCTGCTCGTCCATGCGGCGCTTCGTTGGCGGTCGCTTTGGCCACCGGCGCAGGTGCAGCAACCGGCAGCGGCTGTGGTTCGACAACATCTGCGACGGCTGGCGTTTCTGCAGCAGTCGGCGCGGCAGTGATGGTTTCGAACTCAATCTGATCCGCTTCAATGACGAAACAGAGCACAGCAATAATGTCATCTTCAGCGAGGCTACCGTCGATCGTTGCCGACAGCGTATCGGCACCTTTAACCACATCGCTTAAGGTCGCCAGATTCCCCAGTTCCTCTTCCAGTAAATCGACTTCACTGGCTTTCAGACGCGAGAGAATGATGCGCTTTTTGATCTCTTCAGCGACAGGGGCGGCTTGTGCAACCACCTCGTCTGGTATCGCCGTGCTATCAACAACGCTCAGTTTGGCGCTATTGACCACCGCGGGCGCGGTTTCACCTTTTGCTTCGAGCGCTAACTGTCGTAACGCATTACAAATGTACTCAAAGCTGGCGGCATCCGGCTCCTCTGAGTTTTTATAGGCGTCGAGCTGTTCCTGCATAATATCTTTCGTTTCCAAAAACAGGTTGATAATGTCGGCATTGAGCTGCATCTCGCCACGCCGCGCTTCATCCAGCAGGTTTTCCATCAGATGGGTCGTTTCCTGCAAAATGGTAAAGCCGAAAGTGCCCGCCCCGCCTTTAATCGAGTGCGCTGCACGAAAAATGGCATTCAGCTGTTCGGAGTCCGGGGCTTCAGGCACCAAATCCAGCAGGTGTTGCTCCATGTCAGCCAACAGTTCGTCAGCTTCATCAAAAAATGTCTGATAAAAATCGCTAATATCCATGCTCACGCTATCACCTCGGATTGGCTGGTGGCGATGTGGGAACGCTTGCCGGCGGCAGCGCCACCGGCTGTTGTAAGACACTTACCGGCTCATTCTGGCTTTCAGCGTTTTCATGCAAAATGGCCTCTTCGGCCTGCTTATTCAGAACCAGCAGGCTTATACGGCGGTTGATGGCGTCCTCGGGACCGCGATCGCTCAGACGCATCGTGGCGGCCATACCTACCACCCGTAATACTTTTCCATCATCCAGTCCGCCGCTGACCAGCTCGCGACGCGATGCATTGGCGCGGTCGGCAGACAGTTCCCAGTTGCTATATCCCTTCTCGCCGTTGGCATAGGGATAATCATCCGTGTGACCAGAAAGACTGATACGGTTTGGGATCCCGTTCAGCACCGGCGCAATCGCCCGCAAAATATCACGCATGTAAGGTTCAACCTCTGCGCTTCCGGTTTTAAACATCGGGCGGTTCTGACTGTCGATAATCTGTATCCGCAGCCCTTCCTGGACCAAATCAATTTTCAGATGTGGGCGTAGTGCACGCAGCTTAGGATCGGATTCAATCAGTTGATCGAGATCGCCGCGAAGTTTGCTCAGGCGGCTTTGCTCCATACGCTTTCTCAGATCATCTATGTTGGGCTGCTTGTTCACTTCCCCCTGCTGCTGGGTGTAATCATCACCCCCACCAGGAATTGGGCTTTGGCTGTTCGAGATCCGATTTCCGCCCGTCACCGCAGTGGCCAGCGGAGTACGGAAATATTCGGCAATTTGAATCAGTTCTTTAGGGCTGGAGATGGAAATAAGCCACATCACCAGAAAGAAGGCCATCATCGCGGTCATAAAATCGGCGTAGGCAATTTTCCACGAACCATGCGCCCCACCACCGTGATTTTTATGTTTGCGTCGCTTTACGACGATAATGGGATGGGCCTGATTTTTCATGCGTCCTCGGTCGTCTGCTGCGCTGCTGGATTCCTCACCGCACGAACATGCTCTTCCAGTTCGATAAACGAAGGACGCTCGCTGGAATACAGCGTCTTACGACCAAACTCGACCGCAATCGGTGGCGCGTAGCCATTCAGATTGGAGAGCAGAGTTATCTTCACGCACTGCATCATCTTGGTTGTTTCAGCGCTTTTCTGTCGCAGGACGCTGGCGAGTGGGGAAATAAATCCATAGGCCAGTAAAATACCGAGGAATGTCCCTACCATCGCATGCGCAATCAGCGAACCCAGCTCAGCCGCCGGACGATCGGCAGAAGCCAGCGCATGGACAACCCCCATGACCGCCGCCACAATGCCGAACGCCGGTAATGAATCACCGACCATCGCAAGGCTGTTAGCCGGAACTTCGGCCTCACTTTCATGCGTCTCAATCTCTTCGTCCATCAGCGCTTCAATTTCAAACGTATTCATGTTGCCGCTGATAATCAGACGCAGATAATCGACAATAAAATCAAGCATCACCGCATCCGCAAGAATACGCGGATAGCTGGCGAAAATTTCACTCTCTTTTGGATTTTCGATATCGCGTTCCAGCGAGAACATGCCCTGCTGACGTGACTTGGCCATCAGGCGATACAGCAGCGCCAGCAGATCCATATACATCGCTTTGGTGTATTTTGAACGACGAAAAAGCATCGGGATCGCTTTCATCGTCCCTTTGATGGCTTTCCCGTTATTGCCGACGATGAATGCCCCAATACCCGCGCCACCGATAATCACCAGCTCAGCCGGTTGATAGAGTGCCCCAAGGTGTCCGCCGGTCATCATGTAACCGCCGAAAACTGTACCAATAACAACCAGGTAACCTAATAAGATAAGCACGACATCATCCTTTCGCAATTGACTATGACAGGATGCGCAGTCGGGCAGTTAACTCACGGTCAGGACAAAAAAAAGCAGCGGTAATCGCTTACCGCTGCTGGAGTGTTTATCCACACCGTTTCAGTTAAACAGCCTGTTCGATCTGTTCATCCAGCAGTTGTGGAATAATATCGGCAGCATTCTGGGAAAGTTTACGTCTTTTTACGGCTCGCGATGGCGGCTGACATAAACTGCAGGCAAAGCTGCCTGCGGGTTGGTGCGCGTGGGTAATAAAATTTCCGCCGCAGCAGTTACAGGCGGACAATTCAAGCAAACCACTGTCAACAAAACGGACCAAGGTCCACGCACGAGTAAGCGCCAACAATGGCCCTTCTTCTGGCTGCGGGCACTGCTCAAGGTATAACCGATACGCTTTAATCACGGCATCCACGCCGCTGCACAAACCGGTTTTAAGCAGAAATTGCCATGCATTACAAAACATCGATGCATGAATATTTTGTTCCCACGTCATAAACCAGTCGGTGGAAAACGGAAGCATCCCTTTTGGCGGAGGACTACCGCGTAATTCTTTGTACAGCTTGATGAGTCGGCCACGGCTTAATTGCGTTTCGCTTTCCAGCATTTGCAAACGGGCGCCCAATGTGATTAATTCCATCGCTAACTGGATATCACGCGCTTCCTGAACAATGCTTTTTTCGCTCATCATCAAGCCCTTTTCTTACGCGCTGCGTCATCGATGTCGTTAAGCAGGCGTGTTGAAAGCATAATACCGGTATGAATTTGCTGAAGATCGTCAACGCGGGAATCTTGCGTCAAACGCGTTACAGTCTGATGATCGTCGAAACGGAAATGGCATACCAGTTGATTGGTTTCAGCCAATTTGACCATTTGAGGAAGTGTTAATGTTGCCAATGTATCCGCCATTTCCTCGCTGATACCCAAGCGGAACATTGCAGACGCTTTGTCCTGAACGATCAAACGCTGTGCTAGCAATAAATACGACAAATTGATGTCATAAATGTGTTTCAGCAACTCGGATGTATGCATTATTTGCATCCATAATAACCAACATTATTTTCATGCGGCAGAACCGCACCCCGTGATGTCGCCGGGAAGGCCCGGTAAAAAAAAAGCAAAAGGTCAAATACATAGCAACGTGATGGTGCTTACGCGTTGTCTAAACATTCCTTTCTTAGAATGCCGCGTCCCTTACAAGCTCACATCATTTCTTACAAATGTCTAAGATTTTTCCTAATTCGACGCAACTCTACCCGCCACCCGTTACACATACAACGTAGCCATGCTGCGAATTTAAAGAATATGTGACGCAGATCACATAATCAAGCTAAACACTTAACATAAATCCATCAGCACAGCTTTTATTTTGGCTATTTTTTAAACCGCCGTTATCTTTTTCGATTCCAGCCATACGAATAATCTTGCAATAAAAGCGAATAGTATTCTGTTTACGCACGTTAATATCACGCGCTGAAATAGCGAGCTGGATCACAGATTTAATAAGAAATGACATTTCAATTAAACTCTTTATAAACAAAGACTTAAATATTAAGACTGATTAATTAATACCGGACTGTGATAACCGTTTAAATGTTAATTGATGTGTACTTTTTATTAACAAATTGTTTTTATTAGAGATGAGTTTAACTTAAATCATCCGAACAGATTTACAGCTTATATGAAGTGATTATTCTATTTATAAGAATAATTAATGAATAATCATGATGACATTCACACAATTACCATACGAAACGTAGCAGTATGGTGGTATACGGTTAAAACTGAAGAGTTCTCTCATAATTCATGAACAAAAGGAGCGAGTTATGAGCTATGCGCACATTCTTGTCGCTGTTGCCGCCACCCCCGAAAGCCACCAGCTGTTAGCAAAGGCTGTTTCCATCGCTCGCCCTGTCAACGCCCGCATTAGTCTGATAACCCTGGTTTCAGATCCCGAACTGTATAACCAGTTTGCTGCCCCAATGCTGGAAGATCTGCGGGAAGTCATGCAAGAAGAGACCCATAACTTTATCGATCAGTTAAGCAAAGAAGCGCAGTACCCCATTGCGCACACGTTTATTACCTATGGGACATTGAACGAACACATTCTGGATGTATGCCGCAAACACGCGGTTGATCTGGTGATTTATGGCAACCATAACCACAGTTTCTTTTCGCGAGCCTCCTGCTCAGCGAAAAGCGTGGTCAGCGCAAGCCAGGTTGATGTGTTGCTGGTGCCACTTGCCGGCGATTAATCACGCCAGTTTGCTGCAGGCTGTTTGCGGGTCAGACGACAGGTTTTCCGTATGACACGATGCGACGTTCTTCAGATCGCAAATGAATCTCGCCTGCCAGTTGTTGATATCATTTTTAACAATAGTCTGCAGCATTGCCGCATGACGGGAAATGCGCTCGGCAAGCGGCATCGTCAGAGCCTGGTTTAATGCGCCCGCGACAGCATCCCGATCATAAGGGTTTACGATGAGTGCAGAAGTCAGCTCATTCGCAGCCCCGGCAAACTGCGAGAGCACCAGGACGCCAGGGTTGGCAGGGTCCTGTGCGGCGACAAACTCCTTTGCCACCAGATTCATGCCATCGCGCAGTGGCGTCACCAGTCCAACATCAGAGTAACGGAAGACCTTCATCAGTAACTTACGGTCAAAATACTGATTCAGGTAGTACAGCGGCGTCCAGCCCAGTTGCCCGTATTTACCATTGATCCGCCCGGCCTCGGTCTCTAACTGGTGACGAATATCCTGATAAGCCTGTACCTCCTCACGCGAGGTCGGTGCTATCTGCGTATAACGAATCTTACCGTGATGCTGAGGAAACTGTTCCAACAGCGCCTCGTAGGCCTGAAAGCGCTCCGGCAGGCCTTTGGAGTAATCCAGTCGCTCAACAGAGAAGATATTTTTCACATTTTTAAGTTCTGCTTTTAACTGCGCCAGTTTCGGCGGTAGCGGTCCTGATGCTTGCCGTGCAATCTCCTCAGGTGCAATACCAATAGGATAAACCTCCGTGCGGAACGCTTTTCCCCAGGCCAGATGCTGTTTCTCGCGGGGCGTAGTTACCTGAGTTTGCGCCGTCAGACAGTCAAGAAAGGCCTGGCGATCGTTGTCTGTTTGAAAACCCAATAAATCAAAGTCGCACAGTTGCTCAAGCAACGCCTGATGTGGCGGCAACGCATTGAAAATTTCGGGTGTCGGAAAAGGAATATGCAGAAAAAAACCGATGCGATTATTCACACCACGTTTGCGTAGCTCGCAGGCAAAGGGTAACAAGTGATAATCGTGAACCCAGATGATATCGTCATCGCTAAGCAGTGGCAGCAGCTTATCAACCAGTAAAGCATTCACCCGCTGGTAGCCTTCCCAGGCACTACGCTGAAACTGTACCAGGTCCAGTCGATAATGGAACGCAGGCCATAACACGGCATTGGAAAACTGGCAGTAATACTCTTCGTAATCCTGTTCACTCAGATTGAACGATGCCCAGGTGATGTTGCCACGGGTAACCTTTTTTAACGGTTGATCCTCATTACCAGTATCACCGCTCCAGCCGAACCACAGGCCGCCAGCCGCCTTCAGTGCGCCCAGCACACCTACCGCAAGACCGCCAGCGCTGCCTTTGTCATCCGGTGAGGCAATGCGGTTAGATACTACGACTAAACGACTCATAGCCACCTCTCCTGTCATTCGTTGCGTCTTGTTCCTGCTGCGGACAGTTGATGTGTTCCAGCCAATGCCAGACGTCCCTGACAGCAGCCAGACGCCATGCCGCCTGAGTCTCCCCGCTTCCCACTTTTACCGAGATACCGCCAGCGCGATTGACCACGGTAAAACCTGTTTCATCGGTCAGGTCATCACCAACAAAAACAGGGGTCCGTCCGACAAATGGCGCTTCCTGCATAAATGCCGCAATTGCGTCTCCTTTATTGGTGTCCTGTGATTTGATTTCCACAACACACTTCCCGGGCTGCAATGCCAATTGTGGCCAGATGTGGGTAATACGTTCAGCCAGCGCCAGCAGCGCGGCCTCATGCTCAGGCGCCTGCCGGTAGTGCAGAGCGAAAGCCATGCCTTTTGTTTCAAGCGTGGTCCCCGGTAACGTCGCCAGCGCCGCATGCAATAACGCCCCCGCTTCGCGCTCGACCGCCGCAGGCAGATGCACAATATGGGTTTGACCATTGATGTCACGGCGTTCTGCCCCATGAACCCCGGCGAGCGGGAAACGATAAGGGGTGGTGAGTGCGTCAAGCTCGGCCATTGAGCGCCCTGAAATCAATGCCAGAGCACCCGCATTTTGCGTGGCCAGGCGATGTAATAACTGCAGAATTGTCTGTGGAACAACAACCTGGTCAGGATGCGGTTTTATTTCAGCCAGTGTTCCGTCGAGATCGAAAAAATAAGCACAGTTTGTGGGATGCTCAGGGGGTAAGGTTCGCGATGCTGTCACCCGATTCTCCTCCTCGTCATGGTCTGTACGCCGCGCGGATCGCGCCGTATATAGGATGTATGACGGGTATAAGTATAGACAGTGTGACCGTGCTCGCCATTTAGAAAAACAATCGCCAGCCGGGTAGCGGCTGGCGATATGTCGAAGCTAGACTAAAAAGTTGGGATTTAAATCATCAAACAGTACGCTTAGCTTTTTGTTTGTAACGGTCGAAGATCACCGCCGCCAGCAGGATCAAACCTCGCACCACATACTGTGCGAATGGAGAGATATTCAGCAAGTTCATCGCGTTCTCGACCGTCCCCAGAATTAACACCCCTGCGACGACATATGAGATTTTTCCGATGCCGCCTTTGAGCGAAACGCCGCCCAACACACAGGCAGAAATCACGATCAGCTCATAACCGATAGAGGTCATTGGCTGGCCGCTGGTCATACGTGATGCCAGGATAATCCCCGCCACGGCGGATACCAGACCGGAGAGAATGAAGATAATAATCTTAGTGCGAACGACCGGCACCCCAGCCAGACGAGCCGCTTCTTCATTGCCCCCAATCGCCAGCGTATTACGACCAAACGTGGTTTTATTCAACAGCAGGCCAAAAATAATAAAGCAGCCCACGGTTAACCAGATCGGCGCCGGCAGTCCTAACCAGTTGGCATAGCCAAGCGTAAAGAAGCGCTCGTCTTCGATACCCACCGCTTTACCGTCGGAGATAATGTAGGCCAGACCGCGAACAATTTGCATGGTGGCGAGCGTCGTGATCAACGCGTTAATTTTTAAGCGTGCAATCACGAAACCATTCACCAGACCGCACAGTACGCCGAGCAACAACCCTGCCGCCACGCCAATCCACAGGCTTTCGGTCATATTAATGACCACTGCCGTCGTCACCCCTGCGCAGGCAATAACGGACGCTACCGAGAGGTCAAAATCGCCGGATGCCAGGCAAAATAGCATCCCGCACGCAACCATACCCGACATCGATACCGCCAGTCCCAGCCCCTTCATGTTGATGAAAGTCGCAAAGTTTGGCACAAAAATAGCGCAAACCAGGAACAACACGGCAAACACCACCAGCATCCCGTACTGATCCCAAATTCGGCCAAGATTTAGCGCCGACTTCGCAGCGCCTGAACCCGATGTAGAAACGGAAGACATCATACTCTCCTTATTCAGGCGACAGCCTGGCTGACTTTAGGCATAGCAAGGCTCAACGCCTGGCGTTCATCCGCCTGTTCATGAAGTAATTCACCTGCGATCTCACCTTCTCTCATCACCACAATGCGGTCGGCGACACCAAGAACTTCCGGCAGGTCACTGGAGGCAAACAGCACGGCAACACCGCGCGCAGCCAGGGCATAAATCACGTTATAAATTTCATGCTTCGCACCAACATCAATGCCGCGAGTGGGCTCATCCAGCAAAATCACTTTCATCTCTTCCGATAACCAACGCCCCAGAATGGCCTTTTGCTGATTACCGCCAGAGAGGTTCATGATCAGTTGCTCTGCACCCGGCGTTTTAATGTTGAGTGAACGGATATGATGGTCAGCATTGGTCTCTTCCCAGCCGTTGTTGATCAGACATCCCCCCGTGACATGTTTACGGCGCGCACTAATATTGATGTTGTTGCGTACCGAATGGACCGGGATGATCCCTTCAGCTTTGCGATCCTCCGGACACAGCATCATGCCTGCTTCAATGGCGTGACTGGGTTTGCGGATATCTATCGCTTGTTCGTCAATAAACACCTGGCCTTGTGTGATGCGCGTTCCGCCGAACAGACCTTTCATTAGTTCGCTACGTCCGGCACCCACCAGGCCGAACAGTCCGACGATTTCGCCGCTACGCACCGATAAGCTGATCGGGGTGCGCACGCCTGGCGCTTTTACCTCATGCAAACGCAGACGCTCCGCGCCATAAGGTCTGGCTTTCCAGCCATAGATGTCACCAAGATCACGCCCCACCATCGCCTGTACCAGTGCGTCGTGATCAACCTGCTGCATGTCCGTAAACGTTTTGACGTACTGGCCATCCTTAAACACCGTTATGGCATCGCTGAGGGCGAAAATCTCCTCCATGCGGTGCGAAACGTACAGAATGATGCGGCCCTCATTGCGTAGCTCACGAATTACGCGAAACAGATTGTCAATCTCCCTGGCAGAAAGAGAGCTGGTGGGTTCATCAAAAGCGATAATCTTGGCATTACGCGCCAGCGCCTTAGCAATTTCCACCATTTGCCACTGACCGATGGAGAGATATTTCAACGGAATATCAGGATCGATATCCATTCCCAGATGCTTTAACTGCAGCCCCGCCTCGTAGTTCAACAACGAGCGGTTCACAACCCCACCCTTATGTGGAAGCTGACCTAAATAAATGTTCTCAGCGACGGTCATTTCCGGCACCAAATGCAATTCCTGGTAAATAATGGCGACACCGACATTCAGCGCAGTGGTGGTGTCCGCAAACGAAACCTCCTGTCCGCGGATCGCTATAGATCCCGTGGTTGGCGCGTAGTTACCGCTGAGAATTTTTAATAATGTTGATTTCCCGGCGCCATTTTCACCCATCAGTGCATGCACCTGACCGGCATAGCAGTCGAAACTAATATCCGTTAGCGCTTTTACGCCAGGGAAGGTTTTGCCGATACCGCGAAATGAGAGATAGGGGGTAGACTGTTGCATAACGTCTCCGTGGATCTAAACGGTTGCCGGATGGCGGCGTAGCCTTATCCGGCCTACTCAGGGCATTATTTGTAGGCCGGATAAGATCGTTTTACGGCAGTTGCGTTATTTGCCGCCTAAGCCTTTTTTCGCCAGTTCTTCTTTGAAGTTGTCGCGAGTAATCAACACCACATCGGTAACTTCAGTAAACGCCGGCGGTTCTGCGCCTTTGGTGACCCAGTTGTAGAGCATTTCGCTGGATTTATAACCGTGAACGTCCGGGCTAGGCAGCAGTGAACCGTAGAATCCGGTGGCTTCCCCTTTGGAGAGTTCGCTAATGGCATCAACACCGTTAATACCGATACCAATCACGTTTGCTGCTTTAAACCCCTGTCCTTCGGTAGCGCGCACGCCACCCAGCACGGTGTTGTCGTTCATCCCGACAATCAGCCAGTGTTTAACTTCAGGATGTTGAACCAGCATGGAGTTTGCGGCGTCGAATGCGCCAGGGATATCATTAGATTTGGTTGGGACCTGGTAGATCTGTTTTTCCGGGAAGCCTGCAGCTTTAAGCGCTTCCATCGAACCCGAGGTACGGCGGCGCGCGGTATCCAGTTCGTTGGCGGTAATCGCCATTACAGCAGAAGATTTCACATCCCAGCCACGTTTCTGCATCTCTTTGTACAGTTCCTGGCCCTGGCGTTCACCAATTTTGGTTGCTGCCATCATCACCAATGGCACGGTATCCATTGGCTTACCTTTCGCATTGGCGAACTGATCGTCAACCGCGATGACTTTCATGTCATAGCCACGCGCCTTTGCCATAATGGCAGGCCCGAGTTTTGGGTCCGGCGTACAAATTACAAATCCTTTTGCACCGCTTGCCGCCAGGCTGTCGATAGCATTCAGGGTTTTCTCGCCGTCTGGAACGGCAATTTTAATCACTTCAAACCCAAGGTCTTTACCGGCTTTATCAGCAAACTTCCACTCTGTCTGGAACCAGGGCTCTTCCGGTTGTTTAACCAGGAAACCGAGCTTCATGGATTCAGCGATAGCGGATTGTGACATAATGGCAGCCAGACCGATGGCCGCCAGCGCTTTAGTGAATTTGTGCATGGTTAACTCCAGCTTTAACGTTCTTTTATGTAGGGTAAAATCAAACGATTTTTTGTAATTCGGACATAAAACAAGGCATTACCTTTTATTGATAAGATCAATGCCAGTGCTGAGAGTATTTTTAGCGGGAAATTGATTCTCCATAAGAGAGCGGCATCACACCCTAGAATTACAGTAGTTGCGTACATAAATTCAGCGGGAAATGACATAAAAAAACACAATTTTCAGAATAGGAAAAATAAGAAATAGCAAATTAATCCATAACCTCAGCCAGTGAATCCTTGTTCCCGAATATCGAAACATCCGGGAGTCCAGTGATTACCAGGGGTAATAAATATGGTCAGCGTGATCGCGAACAGGAATATCGTCTTCTAACAGACGTGCAGAAAGCGTAAACGCAAAATCAAAAATATGGCCCAGTCCTTTGCCACTGATAAGATTGCCATCTTCAACAACAGGCGCGTCGACATACTCGCCGTCGGTGATGGTTTGCCACAGCTCACCTGAACACACGTAGCGCCGTCCTTTCAGCAACCCATTACCCGCCAGCACTCGTGCGGCTGCCGAACAAACCGGGCAAATCAGTTTTCCTGCATCGTCATGGCGAGAGACAAACTGGACAACTGCAGCACTGGCGGCAAGATTTACGCTACCCTGTGGTCCCCCTGGCAACACGATCGCATCGTAGAAGGTATCCCGACGGGTCTCCAGCGTACTGTCGGCCACCATTGGTACGTCATGATAGCTCACCACCGCACGAGACTCTGCGCAGGCCAGCGTCTCAACCTCAATTTGCAGGCGACATAGAATATCAATAGTCACAATGGCTTCAGCCTCTTCAAAACCGGGTGCCAGTAACACCGCCACCTTTTTCATATACAACTCCTCGATTAATCCACCGATATCCAACAACAAATGCCGAATAAATCATGCCGTTAAATTTATTTAAAAATGTTCTGGCGCAAGAAATTAGGTTCTAGATAATTTCCGGACACATCACTTCTCCGGGAAATTCCCATCAAAACCAACAGTGATAATCACCAGACGTCATAGAATACCGCGCCATGAAATTTAATTTTGAGACTTGAAACTGCATTTCATTATCTTTATTTTGTATAAATTCATTATAAATCAGTTGATTACATTCACTTCACTTATATACCAAAATGGCATGACTAAGCATATTTTTATGTCAATATGTAAAAAAACATAAATAGATGGTTTTAAGGATTTTCTTGATGCCTGGCACGCGCTATGCTGATTCACGATCGGAAGCGAATATAATTCGTGATCACCTAAAGGACCGGCGGAACGGATTTATTCTGCTAACAGTATTACTCGTACGTAGATGTGAAGTGCAACGGCAGCCCGTTGCACTGGCGTTGGTGACGTACTTCTCCTTTCTGGAAATAAGGATATTGATATGGCTGCAGTTGGAATTGTTCACAAACTCAACACGCAAATGAACCTTGAGTTTTACGCATCGAATCTCTACCTCCACCTTAGTGAATGGTGCTATGAACACAGCCTGACAGGCACCGCGACGTTTCTGCGCACTCAGGCGCAGGGTAACGTGACGCAAATGATGCGTATGTTTAATTTTATGAAAAGCGCAGGGGCTAACCCCATCGTCAAGGCCATCGATATTCCCGGTGATGACCTAACATCCCTTGAAGAACTGTTTCAGAAAACGCTGGAAGATTATCAGCAGCGTTCCCGTACGCTGTCGCGTCTGACGGATGAAGCAGAAGCGTTGAACGACGCCTCAACCGCTGATTTTCTTCATGATCTGGAAAAAGAACAGCAGCAGGATGGCGTGTTGTTACAAACGATTCTTGATGAAGTTCGTAGCGCTAAACGTGCTGGACTGTGTATGGCGCAAACGGATAAGCATCTGCTAAACGTCGTAAACTACCAACATCACTGATATCCGATCGCAACACATCTGCGCCTCCCGTTCTGAGAGGCGCAAAAAAACCTTTCTAAAACCTGAAACAACGGTTTATTTTAGTGAGACTCATTCTGCGGGGTGAATTTCAGTTCGATTAACGCAACCGCTTTTTGAATTGCGCGCATCGTAACGGGATCAGCGCCCGCGGGATGGCTGGAAAAGTCGATGCTTTTCAGTTGACTGGACATTTTTTCCCGAACCTCTACCGGGGCAATAACATCAATAACATCCAGGATTTGCTTGATAACCAACTGGCAGGCAACAACGTCCGAGAGCAGTTCCTGATCGGCATTCAGTGTTTGGGACATAGTGAGCTCCTTATAGAAAGGTCGTCATAGTACCCATTCAGCGCTCGAAACGGTAGCGGCGAAAGCAGTACAGCCGCGCTGAAAATAAAAAAACAGATCCAGTTAATTTCGTTTGAGATGGCAAGCACAACATGAGTGAACATTTAGCGGTTGATAATAAACGGGGTCTTTCTCCGGCTGCACTACTGGTCGCCGGGGCCTTCTTTATGGAGTTCATCGATGGCACGGTGATTGCGACGGCCCTGCCCGATATGGCAAAAGTTTCGGCGTGCAGGCCGTTGATCTGAACATCGGCATCAGTGCTTATCTGATTACGCTGGCGGTTCTCATCCCTGCCAGTGGCTGGATTGCCGATCGTTTTGGTGCCCGAAAAGTGTTTACCCTGGCACTGGCGATCTTTACCTTCGCCTCAGTCTTATGCGGGCTCGCCACCAGCATTGATAGCTTTGTAGCAATGCGCATTTTTCAGGGTGTCGGAGGGGCACTGATGGTGCCGGTCGGCCGCCTCGCCGTTCTGCGTACCACGCCTAAACATCAGTTGATCACCGCGATCGCCACCCTGACCTGGCCTGCCTTAGTGGCCCCGATTATTGGCCCGCCCTTGGGCGGATTTATTACCAGTTATGCCAACTGGCGCTGGATCTTCTTTATTAATGTGCCGCTGGGGTTGCTGGCGATAGCGCTGGCGCTGCGTTTTATCCCGGATATTCATGATGACGAGCGTCGCCCATTCGATTTTCCCGGCTTTATTGCCACATCGGTCGCGATGGTCAGTCTGGTATATGCGATGGAACTGCTGGGAACCCAACAACCACAGGGCTGGTTAACCGCGGGACTACTGGCGCTTGGAATAGCCACGTTCCTGTATGCCCTGCGCCATTTTCGCCAATCCGCGTGGCCGATGATTCGTCTGGATGCCATGCGCGTGCCTACATTTCGTGTCACGATGTACGGAGGCTCGCTGTTTCGTGCCTCTATCAGCGCGGTACCCTTTCTGTTGCCACTGATGTTTCAGGTTGGATTTGGCATGAATGCTTTTCATGCTGGTTCGCTGGTGTTGGCCGTGTTTGTTGGCAACCTGACGATTAAACCCGCGACTACGCCGTTAATACGCTGGTTAGGCTTTAAAAAGCTGCTGCTGATAAACGGCGCGCTTAACGTGCTGGCGCTATTGGCCTGTGCGCTGATCACGCCGCAAACCCCCGTATGGGTAATTTTACTGGTGCTGTATCTGGGCGGCGTTTTTCGCTCAATTCAGTTTACCGGTGTCAGCACGTTGGCATTTGCGGATGTTCCTGCATCGCAGATGAGCTATGCCAATACGCTGTTTAGTACCGCGACGCAACTGGCTGTTGGACTGGGGATTTCGTTGGCGGCTATCGGGATCCGTATCGGGGATCAAGTGAGTGAATGGTTGTCTCTGGGGGCAATACCCGGCATCAGTTTCCGGCTGGCATTCGTCGCTATCGCCATGATTTGCCTGATAGGAATGGTTGATACCCTGCGACTTACCCGCGATGCGGGAAGCGCAGTGTCAAATAAGCGTCGATAAGCCCGATAGTTCACGCTATCAGGCCAACCGGTTTTAGCCAATAACTTCACGGACAAAGGCTTTGATCGCTTTGTCCTGGCAGTTTTCAAAGAAACACTGCTGGAAACGTGGACCTGAAACGGCGGTTTTCACCAGTTCAGGATCGATAGCGCGCAGGGTATCAAGATAATTTTCTTTTACTACTGCTGCTTTTACCTGGTTCAAAATCCCCGCATTACGCACCTGCGGGTCTTTACGCTCCGGTGGATAACCTTCACCATTACGACCGGTAAACGCTTTTTCAAACATATACCGGACGTTCAGTTCAGCCCCCCAGCCAAACCCTTTCGCAAAGGCCAGCGAGAGCGCATTACCGTTGTTGATCTGCGCAAACAGGAACGCATCCGCGGGATCAAGGCAGTAGCCGCACACCACACCGGGGTGAATATTCAGTGACATCATGGCTCCCTGACCCGTACCGCAGCCCGTTACAACGAAATCAACTGCTTTTGAATTGAGCAGAATGCTGGCCATGATGCCCAAATGGATGTAAGTCAGATGGTGATCGTTTTCGTCGCTCATCCCGACGTTGAACACAGGAAAACCTTTTTCATCCGCGACAGACTTAAGTTCATGGTGAATGATCGCGTTTTTGCTTGCCTGGCTGTTTTCCATCATCAATGCAATTTTCATTGTGTACTCTCCTGAATGCGCCGCGGGGGGCCCGCCGTAAGTCATGACATTTCAGTCACATTACTATTTAGCAAATCAGCTTTCAAATTTTATGAAATTAAGTTTCATAAAATATCGAGATGCTCACGGTTTTTACGCCAGCCTTCAGAATTGACTCATACACAGGGTGTCGTTGTGATTAATCGCAGGTGATCTTCTGGCTATTCAGGCCATTGATTAGCCGTGATGTATGTCAGGATAGCGTATCACCGATTTTTCAGAGCGATTTCATGAAGACCTTTATTCTTGCCCTCTTACCGCTCATGCTGACGGGATGCACTATCACTAAGCAGGCTCAGGTCAGCGAAGCCAGCAACATTACCGGCGTGGTTCGTCTGACTTACAACCAGGCCATGCTACAAACAGCACGTACCGACGACTACGTCGCCCAGGGTACGGCGACAAAAGCATGTCAGCGCATGGGTTATGCCAGTGCAGTCGGATTTGGCCAGCCGGTTGCGACCTGCAGCGTTTATGCCGGATCTTTGTGTTTGAATACCAAAATCACGCAGTCCTGGCAGTGCCACGGTGTTGCCGTACCACAAAATTCCACTTTCTATTATTAATCATTCCGACCAGCACATCTGCTGGTCATCTATTCTATTTTTATTTATATCATCAATTTAATAGCGTTAATGCGTTTTATTCCCATTCGCATTTTTAATAAATAAATTTATTATTTTACCTTTTGCAAATAATTAAATAACAAATTATAGTGGCGCCACGTCAATATATAATAACGTTCGTGGAGCAGAACCATGCTGAAAACAGAAATGATCGACAAACTGAATGAGCAAATGAATCTTGAATTATATTCGTCCCTGCTCTACCAACAGATGAGTGCGTGGTGCAGCTATCACAGCTTCGAAGGTGCCGCCGCGTTTCTGCGTCGCCACGCCCAGGAAGAAATGACGCATATGCAGCGTCTGTTCGATTACCTGACGGATACCGGCAGCCTGCCGCGTATTAATACCGTTTCTTCACCATTTGCAGAATATGCGTCCCTGGATGAACTGTTCCGTGTAACCTATGAGCACGAACAATTGATCACGCAGAAAATTAATGAACTGGCGCATGCGGCAATGACCCACCAGGATTATCCGACCTTTAATTTCCTGCAATGGTATGTTGCTGAGCAGCACGAAGAAGAGAAATTATTTAAATCCGTCATCGATAAGTTATCGCTGGCCGGTAAAAGTGGCGAAGGTCTTTATTTCATCGATAAAGAACTGGCAACCCTTGATACACAGAATTAATGTTGTTGGGTAACGGTGGCAGTTTGCCACCGTTATTCGAGAATCTTAGTGGCGGCAGATCTTGCTTTCATGCGTAGAGAAGCCGTCTTCTTTGGCAATAAACTTCCCCTTCGCCGCTAAAAACGCGACCAGCTCGCCCGCCGTCATGCCTTCTGCTGAACAGGTGTGAAAACGTGCCTGCTCACCAAACCGCGCGGTAATCGCCGCCTCAAGGCTGGCATGTGAATACTGCTCACCAGATTCAATCATCATGTTGAGCACTTCGTGACCGTGAATAGATTCCATACTACCTCCTCAATAAAGCCCGTAGCCTAATGTGAACCGTACAACGCTGCTTTGCGCTAACGCAGGTTTATGCGGGCAGAGCGCAGATAAATATCATTTTCAATACATCTTAATCTCCGAGCATCCGTAAACATTAATATACAGCACTTGTAACGGTGATTTGACGAAAATAGCGTTATGCCTTAACCTGCGCCGCAGATATAACCGTTGATTATCTCTGGGACAGAGGAAAGCGTGAAAAACAGAACCCTGGGTAGTATTTTTATCGTGGCGGGAACCACGATTGGTGCCGGTATGTTGGCAATGCCGCTGGCGGCGGCAGGCGTGGGGTTTAGCGTCACGCTGGTGTTGTTGGTTGGGTTATGGGCCCTGATGTGCTACACCGCGCTGTTGCTGCTTGAGGTGTACCAGCATGTACCGGCAGACACCGGGCTTGGCACGCTGGCAAAACGCTATCTTGGCCGATACGGGCAGTGGGTAACGGGCTTTAGCATGATGTTCTTGATGTATGCCCTGACCGCCGCCTACATCAGTGGTGCAGGCGAGCTATTGGCCTCCAGCATCAGCGACTGGACCGGAACCAGCATCTCGCCCACCACAGGCGTATTGCTGTTCACCTTTGTTGCCGGTGGCGTGGTATGCGTCGGGACCTCACTGGTTGATTTATTCAATCGTCTGTTGTTCAGCGCCAAAATCATCTTCCTGGTGGCAATGCTCGCGCTGTTGATGCCGCATATTCATAAGGTGAACCTGCTTACCCTGCCGCTTCAACAAGGCCTGGCGCTCTCCGCGATCCCGGTTATTTTTACCTCATTTGGTTTTCACGGTAGCGTACCCAGCATCGTCAGCTACATGAACGGCAACATCCGTAAACTGCGCTGGGTGTTTATCAGCGGTAGCGCCATCCCGTTAGTGGCCTATATTTTCTGGCAACTGGCCACGCTCGGTAGCATTAACTCGTCAACGTTTATGGGGCTCTTAGCCAATCACGCTGGCTTAAACGGTTTGTTACAGGCATTACGTGAAGTCGTGGCTTCGCCGCACGTCGAACTGGCCGTGCATCTGTTTGCCGACCTCGCACTGGCCACCTCTTTCCTCGGTGTCGCACTGGGGTTATTTGATTACCTGGCCGATCTCTTTCAGCGGCGTAATACTGTGGCCGGCAGGATGCAAACGGGCGTCGTGACGTTCCTGCCACCGCTGGCATTTGCTCTTTTCTATCCGCGAGGTTTTGTCATGGCGCTGGGATATGCAGGCGTTGCCCTGGCCGTTTTGGCTCTGTTGATCCCCTCCATGCTGGCCTGGCGGAGCAGAAAGCACAACCCGCAGGCAAACTACCGTGTAGTAGGTGGCACGCCAGCGCTGGCGCTGGTCTTTATTTGCGGCATCGTGGTGATAGCCGTGCAGTTTTCTATTGCCGCAGGGCTGCTGCCTGAAGTGGGTTAACGGAGATTTTGCCTGATGGCGCTTCGCTTATCAGGCCTGCTATTGACTCTGTAAAGTAAAAGGGGCTTACGCCCCTCTCTCTTAATGCAGGCAGCACTGTTTATATTTTTTACCACTGCCGCACGGGCATGGGTCGTTGCGCCCCACTTTGGCATCAACTTTTACCGGGACGTTAACCGGTGCTTCCTGCGGATGCGCCATCCAATAAGCGTGCAGATCCAGCGCCGCCAGACGAATGGCATCCACGCTCTCTTCAAATGCCTCTGGCGTCAGTTTCTCTACCACCTCGAAGTTTTCTTCTGTCCCGTGTAGCGCAA
The DNA here is from genome assembly GCF_033341895.1 of Citrobacter sp. HN-141. Lineage (NCBI taxonomy): Bacteria > Pseudomonadati > Pseudomonadota > Gammaproteobacteria > Enterobacterales > Enterobacteriaceae > Citrobacter > Citrobacter sp. HN-141. Next base: position 93,102 of record NZ_JAWPBF010000018.1, read on the forward strand.
TCGCATCGAGAGCGGGCTTCAGCGAATCAGGTAGCGTTGACCAATCCGACAACGCGACGCCTCGCATATAGCCAAAGCACCACTCTTCTACGATAGTCAGCTCATGCTCTTCAATTTCACGCAGGCCGAACAGCGGTTCAAACTGCTCCGGGAACTCATCCAGACGATCGGCCGTATCCGCCATATGCTGGAACGCAAGATTCATGAAACGCGCCATTTCTTTTTCGGAGGACCAGCGCGGAACATACTGTGCACCGCCCCAGATAGCGACCAGCCACTGCTCTGGCTCGATCTCATACGGTGAGCTGAGCACCGCCGTCAGTAAGCCATCCAGCTCTGACACATCCAGAATAGACTTGTCCGTATTGTACTTAGTCAGTACATCATCCAGCCATTCCAGTTCGCTCTCGTTTAGTGGTCCCGTTTTCATAACGCTTTTCCTTAGTAAAAATTCTTGCCTGTGATTATCTTACATAGCTGGTGGGATATCAGATCCAAATGGGCATGAGCGGCTTACAGGTACCGTCAATTCAGGTTAACAGGAAACGAGGGGAATTCCGGTAGTTAACGCACAAAAGGGAGCATCAGCCGCCGGGCATCATACGCGGAAAACAGAACAAAACCACCCGAAGGTGGTTTATTGTGGCTCAATACGGTTCAACGTTGCGGTATACCCCGTTTTCGCCACCGCGTTAAGGAGCGTATCGGTAGAAAATCCCTCGGGGACGATAGCTTCTGCCTGCCGGGTTTTGAGCGAAGATTTGGCTTTAATCACCCCATCCGTTTCACGTAGCGCCTGGTTGACCGAAATGACACATAACGAGCAGGTCATATTTTGGATATCCAGCACCACTTTCTGATTGGCAGCCTGAGTCCACAATGGCAACAGTAAACATGCGATTAACGTAATAATCTTCACTCAAACACCTCATAAAACCAGGCCACGATCGTGGGGTAAAACAACACCGGCAGAATCAGCGCCAACGCACACCAGTAAAGAACGCGCGCTTGCTTCAGGGACAGCCATCCGGAACACCATAGTTTTTTAGAAAAGTAGAGCCGCCAGAAAACACGCAACAATAGCCCTAAGGACAGCAACATCAGGGGAATGCGCAGAAACTCAAACTGAGTGAACACGGCAAAGCTCGCCGCCGAAATACCAAACAGCAGATACAGCAGTGGTCCGACGCAACATAAGCCAGCCGTGACGGCAGCCGCGGCGGCCGTCAGCAGGGTCAATCCCGCCCCTTTAGCGTTGTTCTGTTGCGACATAGCGGTAAGAGAACGCTTTCGGGTCATAGAAATTGATGGGGTCACCGTCCACTTCAGCATAAGGATAACCAAAGTTGTTCATCGCGCCCTGCTCTGTAGCCGGGTACAGTTCAAAGTCACGACCATAGTTGAAGCCAACCCAGTTCATTTCCCAGTTGCCAAACAGATAGGTATTCACCGCCTGGACGTCCACATCCTGATGCGTTTTTTTCTCCGCAAGACGCATTTTGGTCACATCGGCCGGATCGCACGGTAACCAGCCGTAACCCGCCAGGTAGAACTCCGCACGGCAGTGCTGCCCCCCGCTAACATCAGCAACACCTGCACTGTCGGCTTTACCAAATGCACTTGTTGAGTAGCGCTCCAGCTTGTTTGCTTTCCCCAGACGAATCCCGAACAATTCACGTGCAGGAATGCCGCTGGCTCGGGCCAGGGCGACAAAAACAGAGCTCATGTCGGTGCATTTGCCCTTGAGCTTCCCGCTTTTCAAAATCTCCGCTACATCCCCGGTTCCGCAGCCGATAACGTCATTATCGCGCTCCATATGACTGCTCACCCACTCGTAAATCAGGCGAGCTTTTTTCAGCGGGTCTTGTTCATTACCGGTAATTTTACGCGCCGTTTCCAGGACCAGCCCATCAATCGGAGTGTGCGTTGTTGGCAGCAGATACGGTTTTACATCCAGCGGGTAAGTAATCTGTTCCGGTGCTTGCCAGTTTTTTAACGCGTCATGCTGCAGGGGCTCCCAATCGGCTGTCTCAATATCGAGATCAACCTTAATCAGCAGTTCTCCCTGCGAGTCGGGCCAACTGGCAAACAACGTTTTCGCGCCATAGACATTGTTGGTTGTGACGTACGCTTGTTTGTAATTGCCGCTAAAAGCAAGATTTGTCATTTGCTGGAATGCGGTATCGACCGGCAAAGGTATCCACAACTTCACGACGCCACTCGACCCCTTTGGTGGGTTGAGCTTATACGTTTGCGATAGCACAAAGCGCCGACGTGCCACCGGCACGGTTGCAGGCTCAGCAGCCTGGACCGTGCAGCTAACAATCGAAGGGCCGACTATACCGGCGGCGGAAAGGAAAACGCTATTTTTGAGAAATTGTCGACGTTGCATTGCTGTCTGTCCATGTTATGAGAGTTGAGCGACGGCTGAATAAAAAACCGCAGGCGATCATCACAGCAGACAGACGCTGACAAAAAAAGGCGAGTCGATGGAGGTTATTCATCAATAACAGACCTGTTAACTGTGAATGAAATAAGAAACTACGTGGCCGCCATTAAGCCACTTACCGGCGCGAAAGTACAGTAATGGCGGCATGAAGATCCCTCATCTTTATTAAGGAAACACCGCCAAAAACCTGTCTATATTTAAATGCAGGTACCTCCGCAGCACCGATGTATTTCGAAGCAGCGCGTATTTACTCACTTCCCCCATTGCCGCAAAAGAATGTCCTGGTCGATGGTGGTATCGTGGCGAACGATCCAGCACTGTGTGCCTATTCCAGGGCGATTAAGGTTAGCAACGGCGGGATTTTTAACTTTCAGGGACAAAACGGCCCCTGAGAGCAGAGGACGAAGAACCTATCCCAGCAAGCGTTATTGGCGCAAACAGTTTGAGCACTGCCAGCGGCGAAATGGCAAGCAAAATAGCCCTAATGGGATAGGCTCTGAATCAAAATATATACACATGGGTGCCAAGTTTACGGGCTAATCCCTTCGCCCCCTCGCGCATTACCGTATCGTGGTTCCAGCGAAATACCGGTGCCGCCAGTGGGGCAAGTATATTCATCCAGCGAATCGTAGTTCGTACATTCCAGTCGTACCTGACAATAGTCTCCCTACCGGTATCAATAAAAGACCATACCCCGCGCCCTTCAACCTCGCCGCTGGCAGCACCTTCAAGAAGAGAGTACTGCAAAATATTTAATACACTGATATCAAAGGTTAGACGATACGGAAGCACACCCTTCCAGGTGTAACGATGCAACGCTCCGACTCCCTGTATATCGCCTTTTTTAATCTCAACAACACGCTCAAGGCTTCTCCACCATTCTGGCCACTGAGCCGGGTGGGAGAAAACATCCCAGACATCCTGCAGTGAAGCCTCAACCCGCCAGACTGTGGAAAACTGATAGTCAGCCATCGCCTTCTCTCCCCTATGGGGTGAAAAATCTGCGGCACCTGCCTGTGCTACGAACAGGCATAATCACCTGTGAGCTGTTTTTATTATAGTGCTTAATTACACGGCCAGGCCTCCCAGAATCACCGCCTCAGCCGCCAGAAAATGGTTGTTTACCGCCCGGATAAGAGCGTCATCAAACGCTATACTTTAATAGCCACATTATTTATGAGTATTTATCATGAAACTGCCACGGGTATTTTCATGCGCCGTCCTTGCGCTACTGCTGTCGGCGTCTTCATCAGTTGCAGCAGGCACATTGCAAAGTCAGGCTCAAAGAGAGCAAGAGTTGAGTGCTGCGTTAGCTGCCGGTAATGGCGTTATCGTGATTGGCGGAGCGGATGATTTTGCGTTTACGCTCAGAGCCCGTAGCCGGCTCCACAGACCCTTTACGATTCAGGATGGCATTAACGATCCCCTCATAATGAGCGGTTTTCAGAACCACAACGATAACCCCGCCCGTGATGGGTTCATGAACAACCCGGCCCGCGGAGGGTTTATGCTGAGCACGCCTATTCGCCGATAAGCGAATGGGCAAATCATATTGGTGAATTGGGCGTTTTGGCGGTTTTGCTTTACTGCCGGGTATTGCGACGCAAGCTATAAGCTGTCAGTCCGTTTCAGGCACAAAAAAACCACCCGTAGGTGGTTTCACGACACTGCTTATTGCTTTGATTATTCTGTTCTTTCCCATGGTACCCGGAGTGGGACTTGAACCCACACAGCGCGAACGCCGAGGGATTTTAAATCATGCGTGTTATCGATAGCAATCAACAAGTTAAAGGATTATTTCACCATTAATTCATTTTTTTATTATCTGAACATTCAAAAGGTTACCGTTAGCCCTCAGACCCCAATGGTGAAGCATTTACAGTCGTGAAGATCCACTGTGCGTGACTACCTGAGCCCTATTCAACATAATCTGATGAAGTGATCCTACTAACCCAATCAAACATGATTTGCATATGGTTGCCTTCAGGTATTTTAATTCCAACATGGCAAGCATTAACACCCGTGGTATCACCTACAATAATTCTGCCATCAAGCATATAAACCCTGATGCCTACCCCTTGCTTGAAACACTTATTGCATATCGAAAAGAAATCCTGCTTTGTTGGTTCATTTGGCTGGGTATTGAATGTCCCGGTCATCACTAACGCAGTACAAATATCAGAGTTATCGTTTAGTTCCTCAAGAGAGGCAAGAGACTCAAGTTTTACTTCGATCCTGTTGCTTCCTTTGGGAATATCTGACGCCAGAATTAAGTTCTCATTCGGATTGAATTTTGAGATGTAACCAATGATCGATTGCCCATTGCAGCTAACCAGTTTTACCAGGCAATCATTAAAACGCAGATACTGTATCCGACGAGCGAGCATTGAATAGTCACGCGGCCACATCTCTGCTACTCGACCGTAAGAAATATCATTCATTGCCAGAACATCCATTTAATCCTAAAAGTATTATTCTAAACGAAAAAACCCCGCCTGAGCGGGGTTTGTGCGATAAGTGTAAATTAACGCAGCAGAGACAGGACGTTCTGCGTGGTCTGGTTTGCCTGCGCCAGAACAGAAGTACCCGCCTGTTGCAGAATGTTTGCGCGAGACATGTTGGACACTTCGGTCGCGTAGTCAGCATCTTCGATACGGCTACGGGCTTCAGACAGGTTGTTGACGGTGTTACCCAGGTTGGTGATGGTAGAGTTGAAACGGTTCTGTACCGCACCCAGGTCGGAACGCAGGTCAGCAAC
>NZ_JAWPBF010000019.1:0-85777 GCF_033341895.1 Citrobacter sp. HN-141
TAGTTCAGTTGGTTAGAATACCTGCCTGTCACGCAGGGGGTCGCGGGTTCGAGTCCCGTCCGTTCCGCCACTTATTAGAAAATTAAGCCTGCTACTAAGCAGGCTTAATGATAAGAAAATTTAGGGGCGTAGCTCAGTTGGTAGAGCACCGGTCTCCAAAACCGGGTGTCGCGAGTTCGAGTCTCTCCGCCCCTGCCAGAAACAATCCTTAGCATTTTTGCTAAGGATTTTTTTTTACCTGAACATTATGTTCGAGATCTTCCAGTTCATTGTTTCCCGGCATCCTTGCCAGCGTTTTCGTTAATCTTCCAAAATATTTGTTTTCAGCAGTTCGCGAATAAGTGCGTGTTTGTCGCTATTTTGCAGCCATACCGCATATAACGGACGTGAAAGCGTCGTACTGTCGGTAACCGTGTGAAGATCGCTTTTGGTTCTGGCCCAGCTGACGGGAAGCCAACTAAATCCTTTAATTACAGAAAGTTGCTGTCTTGCCAGTTCTGCAGAACTGGTCGTAAGTACCGGCACTTCATCTCCTGCAATCAATCCCGCTTCATGCTGCTGAAAATCCGGTCCCCATTCCAGGCGTAGGTAATTCAGTTCATCTTTGGTTTGCGAAGGGGTACTGCAATAAAGCGCCAGCGTGAAATATCCCAACAGTTGGCTGCTAAATTCGTCCATTTTTGGGGTTTCGGTCGTAATTAACAGATCCAGCTGTCGCTCATGGAGCTGCTTTACCAGCGACTGGCGCTGAGCGATTCGCGCTTCAAACTGCAGGCTGGATTGTGGCTCCTGAGATTGGTACAAACGCCGCAACCAGTCATTGAGCATGCATTCCCAAAGGGATGCACTGGCACCGATCGAAAACTCGTTGTGCCGTGAGGTATTCGCGACCTCCTTACGTGCTGCTTGCCACGTATTCATCAGCGTTTCTGCGTAAGGCAATAATTTTTCACCTGCAGCGGTCAAACGAATATTGTTTCTGTGTCGGGTGAACAGGTTCACACCCAGTTGATTTTCCAGTTGTCTGATCCGAAAACTCACCGCCGACTGGGTCAGGTAGAGCGCTTCAGCAGCCCTGCCAAAGTGGCGTGTCCGGCTAACTTCCAGGAAAGTTTTTAACAATTCCGTATCCACAACGCGCTCCATAAAATTATTTGTCGTGATGATTTAAATCTTTTGTTTGACGCTCTGTCAAGCGTAACTAATACTCCGCGCCATAAATAGCTCGGCCAAAGAATTAGGAGCGTGCAGGATGGCGGAAAGCTTTACGACGACTAATCGATATTTCGACAATAAATATTACCCCCGCGGATTCTCCCGTCATGGTGATTTCACCATTAAAGAGGCACAGCTGCTTGAGCGTCATGGCTATGCCTTCAACGAGCTGGATCTGGGCAAACGTGAGCCAGTAACTGAAGAAGAAAAATTGTTTGTTGCGGTGTGCCGTGGTGAACGCGAACCGGTTACTGAAGCTGAACGTGTGTGGTCCAAGTACATGACGCGGATTAAACGTCCGAAACGTTTCCACACTCTGTCTGGCGGGAAACCTCAGGTAGAAGGTGCGGAAGATTACACCGAATCTGATGATTAATAAAAAAAGGGCGTAAGCCCTTTTTTTATGCCTGTAATTTCTGCAGGTGAATTAATAACCTGTCTATCGCCCGATAAGCAACGGCCTCCTGCAAGTGCTGGCGGGTGATATGGTCGCACTGTTCAATATCCGCAATGGTACGTGCAACTTTTATCAGGCGTAGCCAGGCGCGGATGGACAATCCAAGACGAGCTAACGTGTCCTCAAGCCAGTGCGCATCATCACTGCGAAGCATGCAAAATTTATGTATATCCTGACTGTCCAGATGCGCATTTAACTTATTTTGCCGCTGGTACTGACGTTCCCGGGCTGCCAGAACGCGTTGTTTTACCGTAGCGCTGTCTTCTCCTTTCACCGCGTTCTGGCTGAGTATGCCGGGGGGTGGCAAGGGGATTTCGAGGGAGAGATCAAAGCGGTCAAGAAAAGGTCCTGATAGTCGATTAAGATAACGCAGCGTCTGTTCTGAACTGCAGCGGTTATGGTTTCCCTGGTAATGGCCCGTTGGGCTAGGATTCATAGCAGCAATCAGTTGAAAACGCGCTGGGTAGGTTATTTTAGCCCGCGTGCGGGACAAATGGATCTGTCCGGACTCAATAGGCTCACGTAGTGCATCCAGCGTGCGTCGCTCAAACTCAGGTAATTCATCCAGAAATAATATACCGTTATGCGCCAGGGAGATCTCTCCCGGGGCGGGAATAGAACCACCCCCCACCATTGCGGTTAGTGAAGCACTGTGATGGGGAGAACGAAAAGGGCGTTGCTTCCACTGTTTTTGAATCGTATCGGAATTGACCAGACTGAGGATCGCTGCACTTTCCAGCGCCTCATCGTTGCTAAGTGGAGGAAGCAATCCTCTGAGGCGACTGGCCAGCATGGTCTTGCCCGTACCAGGTGGGCCGATAAACAGGAGGTTGTGACCACCAGCGGCGGTGATCTCCAGCCCTCGTTTACCCTGTTCCTGACCGATGACATCACTGAGATCCTCTGGTGAAGGTGCGGCGGTAAAGTCTGCAGATTGCGGTTTGTCTAAATCATGTTTTCCTTCCAGGAATGCGCATACCGCCTGCAGGTGATCGGCAATCAGGCACCCTTCACCGTGTATTAGGCCAACCTCTGCGGCATTCTCTTTAGCGACAATGATGCGCCGGCCTGCTCGAATCGCTTCGGTTGCGCTTGATATAGCGCCTGGAACGCCGCGTAAAGCGCCTGTAAGCGCTAATTCGCCTACCAGCTCATAGGTATCGAGATTATGGGTTGTAAGCTGCTCAGAAGCGACCAGAAGCGCAACAGCGATAGGCAAATCATATCGTCCCCCTTCTTTGGGGAGGTCAGCCGGAGCCAGGTTGATGGTTATCTTCCTGGCCGGGAATTTATACCCGCTATTAATAATTGCGCTGCGTACCCGATCGCGAGCCTCTTTCACCGTCGTTTCAGGTAACCCCACCATGGTTAAACCAGGCAGGCCATTGCTGATATGTACCTCGATGGTAATGGCTGGTGCATTCACGCCGAGTGCGGCGCGTGTGTGAACAATCGATAGTGACATAACCCCTCCAGGTGGGAACATTATGTCGCAATAGATATCGGCAAGATTCTGCATAATTGATGTTTTTAGATGCTTATTCCTGTGTTTTTGTGTAATCAGGAATTGCTTGCGCCATGTCTGGAATCTCGCTCGCAAATGCGTATGAGTGTGCCGAGGAAAGGGATCGCAGGTTGTGCTGATGCGCTGAAACGTGAAATATTTTCATTTTATATTTTTTGTATAAAAAACAACGGTATTTATCTAAACCGTTAACGGCGTCAGAAAAATGAAAACAAAAATATCTTGTGCTATTCGCAAATTCTATGGTAACTCTTTAGGTATTCCTTCGAACAAGATGCAAGAAAATACAAAAATGACAGCCCTTCTACGAGTGATTAGCCTGGTCGTGATTAGCGTGGTGGTGATTATTATCCCACCGTGCGGGGCTGCACTTGGACGAGGAAAGGCTTAGAAAACAAGCCTTAACGAACTAAGACCCCCGCACCGAAAGGTTCGGGGGTTTTTTTTGACCTTAAAAACAGACACGAGGAACAGAAAGTGAACGGTAGCATAAAATTCTGTTTCTCAAGATTTACGGCGGGGATGTAACTATGAATGGGGCTCAGTGGGTGGTACATGCGTTGCGTGCACAAGGGGTTAAAACCGTTTTCGGTTATCCTGGTGGCGCAATTATGCCGGTTTACGATGCGTTGTATGACGGCGGCGTAGAACACCTGTTGTGCCGTCATGAGCAGGGCGCGGCGATGGCGGCTATTGGCTATGCCCGCTCTACAGGTAAAACCGGTGTATGCATCGCCACTTCCGGTCCGGGTGCTACCAACCTGATTACGGGTCTTGCTGATGCGCTGTTAGATTCTGTTCCTGTTGTGGCCATCACCGGCCAGGTTGCTGCACCATTCATCGGAACCGATGCGTTTCAGGAAGTGGACGTGCTGGGTATGTCGCTGTCCTGCACCAAACATAGCTTCCTGGTCCAGTCACTGGAGGAGTTGCCGCGCATTATGGCGGAAGCTTTCAACGTGGCGAACTCCGGCCGTCCGGGGCCTGTTCTGGTTGATATCCCGAAAGATATCCAGTTAGCCAGCGGTACGCTGGAACCGTATTTCACGACCGTAGAAGATGCGGCCGCATTCCCTCATGCTGACGTTGAGCAGGCGCGTAACATGCTGGCGCAGGCGCAAAAACCGATTCTGTACGTAGGTGGCGGCGTTGGTATGGCGCAGGCGGTTCCTGCCCTGCGTGAATTTATCGCGCTGACCCAATTACCGGTCGCTTGTACGCTGAAAGGTCTGGGCGCAGTTGACGCTGATTATCCGTATTACCTGGGAATGCTGGGGATGCACGGAACCAAGGCCGCGAATTTTGCGGTGCAGGAATGCGACTTACTGATCGCTGTCGGGGCACGTTTTGATGACCGGGTGACTGGCAAGCTGAACACCTTCGCTCCGAATGCCAGCGTGATCCACATGGATATCGATCCGGCTGAGATGAACAAACTGCGTCAGGCGCACGTAGCGTTACAGGGCGATTTAAATACGCTGTTACCGGCATTACAACAACCCCTGAACGTTGACGCCTGGCGTCAGCACAGTGCAGAACTGCGCGCAGAGCATACCTGGCGCTATGACCATCCGGGTGAGGCCATCTATGCGCCGTTGTTGTTAAAACAACTGTCGGACCGTAAACCTGCGGATAGCGTTGTTACAACGGATGTTGGCCAGCATCAGATGTGGTCTGCACAGCATATGACCTACACCCGCCCGGAAAATTTCATCACCTCCAGCGGGCTGGGAACGATGGGCTTTGGTTTACCCGCCGCGGTTGGCGCGCAGGTAGCTCGCCCGAATGATACGGTAATCTGTATCTCCGGTGACGGTTCCTTCATGATGAATGTACAGGAGCTGGGCACCGTAAAGCGCAAGCAATTGCCGTTGAAGATCGTCTTACTCGACAACCAACGGTTAGGCATGGTGCGACAATGGCAGCAGTTGTTTTTTCAGGAACGTTATAGCGAAACCACCCTTACCGATAACCCCGATTTCCTCATGTTGGCCAGCGCATTCGGCATCCCAGGTCAACATATCACCCGTAAAGACCAGGTTGAAGCGGCCCTCGACACGATGCTGAACAGTGAGGGGCCATACCTGCTTCATGTCTCAATCGACGAACTTGAGAATGTCTGGCCTCTGGTACCGCCAGGTGCCAGCAACTCAGAAATGCTGGAGAAATTATCATGATGCAACATCAGGTCGCCGTTGAGGCTCGTTTCAATCCGGAAACGTTAGAACGTGTTTTACGCGTGGTACGCCATCGTGGTTTTCAGGTGTGTTCCATGAATATGGAAGCCGCCAGCGATGCGCAGAATATAAATATCGAATTGACCGTTGCCAGCCCCCGGTCGGTCGACTTACTGTTTAGTCAGTTAAGTAAACTGGTAGATGTTGCACACGTTGCTATCTGCCAGAGCACAACCACATCACAACAAATCCGCGCCTGAGCGCAAAAGGAAGAAAAATGACGACGAAAAAAGCTGATTACATTTGGTCTAATGGCGAGATGATTCGTTGGGAAGACGCGAAGGTTCACGTGATGTCCCACGCGCTGCATTACGGTACTTCGGTATTTGAAGGCATCCGTTGCTATGACTCTCACAAAGGGCCGGTGGTGTTCCGTCATCGCGAGCACATGCAGCGTCTGCGTGATTCAGCCAAGATCTATCGTTTTCCGGTATCTCAGAGCGTTGATGAACTGATGGAAGCGTGCCGCGCGGTGATCCGCAAAAACAATCTGACCAGCGCCTATATCCGTCCGCTGGTTTTTGTTGGCGATGTAGGTATGGGCGTTAACCCGCCAGCGGGATACACCACTGACGTGATTATCGCCGCGTTCCCGTGGGGCGCTTACCTTGGTGCAGAAGCGCTGGAGCAAGGGATTGATGCCATGGTTTCTTCCTGGAACCGCGTTGCGCCGAACACCATCCCTACCGCGGCTAAAGCGGGTGGTAACTATCTGTCTTCGCTGCTGGTGGGTAGCGAAGCGCGTCGTCATGGTTATCAGGAAGGTATTGCGCTGGACGTGAATGGCTACATCTCCGAAGGTGCCGGTGAAAACCTGTTTGAAGTTAAAGACGGCATTCTGTTTACCCCGCCGTTTACCTCTTCCGCGCTGCCAGGCATCACCCGTGATGCGATCATTAAGCTGGCGAAAGATCTCGATATCGAGGTGCGTGAGCAGGTACTTTCCCGTGAATCGCTGTACCTGGCCGACGAAGTGTTCATGTCCGGTACTGCGGCCGAAATCACCCCAGTACGCAGCGTCGATGGTATCCAGGTGGGCGAAGGCCGCTGCGGTCCGGTCACCAAACGCATCCAGCAGGCCTTCTTTGGTCTCTTCACCGGTGAAACGGAAGATAAATACGGCTGGTTGGATCAGGTTAATCAATAAACATAAATTTGGGACGGCACGCACCGTCCCAATTATTAGACAGACGGGAGTTAATCAAGCATGCCTAAGTATCGTTCTGCTACCACCACCCACGGCCGCAATATGGCGGGTGCCCGCGCACTGTGGCGCGCCACCGGGATGACCGATGATGACTTCGGTAAACCGATTATCGCTGTGGTGAACTCCTTTACCCAGTTCGTGCCGGGGCACGTCCACCTGCGCGATCTCGGTAAGCTGGTTGCCGAACAAATCGAAGCCTCAGGCGGCGTGGCGAAAGAGTTCAACACCATTGCTGTGGATGATGGTATCGCCATGGGGCACGGTGGCATGCTGTATTCACTGCCGTCGCGCGAGCTGATTGCCGATTCGGTCGAGTACATGGTTAACGCCCACTGTGCCGATGCGATGGTCTGCATCTCCAACTGCGACAAAATCACCCCCGGGATGTTAATGGCCTCTTTGCGCCTGAATATTCCGGTGATCTTTGTTTCCGGCGGTCCGATGGAAGCCGGGAAAACCAAGCTCTCTGACCAAATCATCAAGCTCGACCTGGTTGATGCGATGATTCAGGGCGCGGACCCGAAAGTCTCCGACTCACAAAGCGAACAGGTTGAGCGTTCCGCCTGTCCGACTTGCGGCTCCTGCTCGGGGATGTTCACCGCGAACTCGATGAACTGTCTGACCGAAGCGCTGGGCCTGTCGCAGCCGGGTAATGGTTCGTTGCTGGCGACCCACGCTGACCGTAAGCAGCTGTTCCTCAATGCCGGTTCGCGTATCGTCGAGCTGACCAAACGCTATTATGAGCAGGATGACGCTTCCGCGCTGCCGCGCAATATTGCCAACAAAGCGGCGTTTGAAAACGCCATGACCCTGGATATTGCGATGGGCGGCTCCACCAACACCGTTCTGCACCTGCTGGCGGCCGCGCAGGAAGCGGAAATCGACTTCACGATGAGTGACATCGACAAGCTGTCCCGCAAAGTACCGCAACTGTGTAAAGTGGCGCCGAGCACGCAGAAATACCATATGGAAGACGTACACCGCGCAGGCGGCGTTCTGGGCATTTTAGGTGAACTGGATCGCGCCGAATTACTGAACCGCGACGTGAAAAACGTGCTGGGTCTGACGCTGCCGCAAACGCTCGATCGGTATGACGTGATGCTGACCAAAGATGACGCAGTGAAAAAGATGTTCCGCGCCGGCCCAGCGGGTATCCGTACCACCCAGGCATTCTCGCAGGATTGCCGTTGGGATACGCTGGATGACGATCGCGCCGAAGGTTGTATCCGCTCGCTGGAACACGCCTACAGCAAAGACGGCGGCCTGGCTGTGTTGTACGGTAACTTCGCGGAAAACGGCTGCATCGTGAAAACCGCAGGCGTGGATGACAGTATCCTGAAATTCACCGGCCCGGCAAAAGTGTATGAAAGCCAGGACGATGCGGTTGAGGCTATTCTTGGCGGCAAAGTGGTTGCCGGCGACGTGGTGGTTATTCGCTACGAAGGGCCGAAAGGCGGACCAGGGATGCAGGAAATGCTTTACCCAACCACCTTTCTGAAATCAATGGGTCTGGGCAAGGCCTGTGCGCTGATAACAGATGGCCGTTTCTCTGGCGGTACTTCGGGCCTCTCTATCGGTCACGTTTCACCGGAAGCGGCCAGCGGCGGTAATATCGCGATTATCGAAGATGGTGACATGATTGCCATAGATATCCCGAGTCGTGGCATTCAACTGCAACTGAGTGATGCGGAAATCGCTGCGCGCCGTGAAGCGCAGGAAGCACGCGGTGACAAAGCCTGGACACCAAAAGATCGTCAGCGTCAGGTCTCCTTTGCCCTGCGCGCCTATGCCAGCTTGGCAACCAGCGCCGACAAAGGTGCGGTGCGCGATAAATCGAAACTGGGGGGTTAAGACGATGGCGGATTCACAACCCCTGTCCGGCACGCCGGAAGGTGCTGAATATCTCAGAGCGGTACTGCGTGCGCCGGTGTACGAAGCGGCGCAGGTCACACCGCTACAAAAAATGGACAAGCTCTCTTCGCGCCTCGATAACGTCATTCTGGTGAAACGCGAAGACCGACAGCCCGTGCACAGTTTCAAGCTGCGCGGAGCCTATGCCATGATGGCGGGACTGACTGAAGCGCAGAAAGCGCATGGCGTAATCACTGCATCAGCAGGAAACCATGCCCAGGGCGTGGCGTTCTCCTCTGCGCGTTTAGGTGTGAAAGCGCTGATTGTCATGCCGACGGCTACCGCTGATATCAAAGTCGATGCCGTGCGCGGTTTCGGTGGCGAAGTATTGCTGCACGGGGCGAACTTTGATGAAGCCAAAGCCAAAGCAATTGAGCTGTCGCAACAGCAGGGCTTTACCTGGGTCCCGCCGTTCGATCACCCGATGGTGATTGCCGGGCAAGGTACGCTGGCGCTGGAGTTACTGCAGCAGGATGCCCATCTTGATCGCGTTTTTGTACCGGTCGGCGGCGGTGGTCTGGCCGCCGGTGTCGCAGTGCTGATCAAACAACTGATGCCACAAATCAAAGTGATTGCCGTGGAAGCTGAAGATTCTGCCTGCCTGAAAGCGGCGCTGGAGGCCGGTCATCCGGTGGATCTCCCGCGCGTCGGTCTTTTTGCTGAAGGCGTAGCGGTCAAACGCATTGGTGATGAAACCTTCCGTCTGTGCCAGGAGTATCTCGATGACATTATCACCGTCGATAGCGATGCTATTTGCGCGGCGATGAAAGACCTGTTTGAAGATGTGCGAGCCGTGGCTGAGCCATCGGGCGCGCTGGCGCTGGCGGGAATGAAAAAATACATCGCCCAGCACAATATTCGCGGTGAACGGCTGGCGCATGTGCTTTCTGGGGCCAACGTTAATTTCCACGGCCTGCGCTACGTTTCTGAACGCTGCGAGTTGGGGGAACAACGTGAAGCATTGCTGGCAGTGACCATCCCGGAAGAGAAGGGCAGCTTCCTGAAATTCTGCCAATTGCTGGGTGGGCGCTCGGTTACCGAGTTTAACTATCGTTTTGCCGATGCCAAAGACGCTTGTATTTTTGTCGGGGTACGTCTGAGTCGCGGTCTGGAAGAGCGTAAGGAAATCCTCCAGTTGCTCAACGAGGGGGGCTACAGTGTGGTGGACCTTTCCGACGATGAAATGGCAAAACTGCACGTGCGCTATATGGTCGGTGGACGTCCGTCAAAACCCTTGCAGGAGCGGCTGTTCAGCTTCGAATTCCCGGAATCGCCGGGGGCGCTGCTGAAGTTTCTGCATACGCTGGGGACCCACTGGAATATTTCATTGTTCCACTATCGCAGTCATGGAACTGACTACGGCCGTGTTCTGGCGGCGTTTGAATTGGGCGAGCACGAGCCGGATTTTGAAACACGACTAAATGAGCTGGGCTACGACTGCCATGATGAGAGTCATAACCCTGCGTTCAGGTTTTTTCTGGCAGGGTAGGCCGGAGAAGGCGCTTGTGCCGCCATCCGGCATTAGTGCCCTGGTAGCAAGCTCCAGAACGCATCAATCAGCGGCTCATGCAGCCGCTTTTTTTGTGCGCAAACGCCCAGCTCAAACGGCGTTTTCTCGTCGCTACGTTCTAAAATCATCACGCGGTTGCGCACCGGTTCAGGGCTATTTTCCAGCACCACTTCCGGCAGCAGCGCCACACCGCAGCCCAGTGCCACCATTGAGACCATCGCTTCATGACCGCCGACCGTGGCGTAAATTGAGGGATTGCTGATTTTATGACGGCGGAACCACAGCTCAATGCGGCGGCGAACCGGGCCCTGGTCAGCCATGATAAAGGGTACCGTTGACCAGTCGGGGTCATCAACGGAAACCTGATTGCGCACCGGGCAAGGCAGTGCCGGGGCGATCAGTACCACAGCCAGATTCTCCAGCATGGAAAAGGCCACCGCGCCCGGCAGCGTTTCGGGCTTCCCGGCGATAGCCAGATCCGCTTCTCCCGTCACCACTTTTTCCATTGCATCGGCAGCATCGCCGGTGGTGAGCTTAATCTCCACCGACGGGTGTTCGGCGCGAAAGCGGTCAAGAATTGGCGGCAGATGGCTATATGCGGCGGTCACCGAACAAAAGATATGCAGCTCACCTGACAGCGACGGCCCTTGCTGATCAATGGTATGGCGTAATTGCTGATACTGCAGCAGCGTCTGCTGGGCAAAAACGCGCAGCTCTTCGCCCGCTTCGGTGAGTGTGACCGTGCGGTTATCACGGACAAATAGCGCCTGACCAAGATCCTCTTCCAGGCGCTGAATCTGCCGGGAAAGCGTAGAAGGACTGACGTGCATGGCCCGTGCGCTGCGGCCAAAGTGGCGGCTTTCCGCCAGATGCAGGAAGGTTTTCAGATCGCGTAAATCCACAGACCAGTCTCCGGTTTTCTACGTTGCATAAATTGCAATGTGACGTTGTGAATATATCAATTTCCGCAATAAATTTCCTGTTGTAATGTGGGTTCATTCTCGCTGAAACGCGAACCGAACAATAAGACACACAACATCACGGAGTACACCATCATGGCTAACTACTTTAATACACTGAATCTGCGTCAGCAGCTGGCTCAGCTGGGCAAATGTCGCTTCATGGGCCGCGAAGAATTCGCCGACGGCGCAAGCTACCTTCAGGGTAAAAAAGTGGTCATCGTCGGCTGTGGCGCTCAGGGTCTGAACCAGGGCCTGAACATGCGTGACTCCGGTCTGGATATCTCCTACGCCCTGCGTAAAGAAGCGATTGCTGAGAAACGTGCTTCATGGCGTAAAGCGACCGAAAACGGCTTCAAAGTGGGTACCTACGAAGAGCTGATCCCGCAGGCGGATCTGGTGGTTAACCTGACGCCAGACAAACAGCACTCCGATGTTGTACGTTCCGTACAGCCGCTGATGAAAGACGGTGCGGCGCTGGGCTACTCCCACGGCTTCAACATCGTCGAAGTCGGCGAGCAGATCCGTAAAGACATCACTGTTGTGATGGTGGCGCCGAAGTGCCCGGGTACTGAAGTGCGTGAAGAGTACAAACGTGGTTTCGGCGTACCAACCCTGATTGCGGTTCACCCGGAAAACGATCCGAAAGGCGAAGGCATGGCCATCGCTAAAGCCTGGGCTGCGGCAACCGGCGGTCATCGTGCTGGCGTACTGGAATCCTCCTTCGTGGCAGAAGTGAAATCTGACCTGATGGGCGAGCAGACTATCCTGTGCGGAATGCTGCAGGCGGGCTCTCTGCTGTGCTTCGACAAGCTGGTGGAAGAAGGTACCGACCCGGCTTACGCAGAAAAACTGATTCAGTTCGGCTGGGAAACCATCACCGAAGCGCTGAAGCAGGGCGGCATCACCCTGATGATGGACCGTTTGTCTAACCCGGCAAAACTGCGTGCTTATGCGCTGTCAGAACAGCTGAAAGCGATCATGGCGCCGCTGTTCCAGAAACACATGGATGACATCATCTCCGGTGAATTCTCTTCCGGCATGATGGCTGACTGGGCTAACGACGATAAGAAACTGCTGACCTGGCGTGAAGAGACCGGTAAAACCGCGTTCGAAACCGCACCGCAGTTTGAAGGTAAAATCGGCGAGCAGGAATACTTCGATAAAGGTGTTCTGATGATTGCGATGGTGAAAGCGGGCGTTGAGCTGGCGTTCGAAACCATGGTCGATTCCGGCATCATCGAAGAGTCTGCTTACTACGAATCACTGCACGAACTGCCGCTGATCGCCAACACCATCGCCCGTAAGCGCCTGTACGAAATGAACGTGGTTATCTCCGACACCGCAGAATACGGTAACTACCTGTTCTCTTACGCTTGCGTACCGCTGCTGAAAGAGTTTATGACTACCCTGCAGACTGGCGATCTGGGCAAAGCAATTGCTGAAGGCGCGGTAGACAATGCCCAGCTGCGCGACGTGAACGAAGCTATTCGCGGCCACGCTATCGAGCAGGTTGGTAAGAAACTGCGCGGCTACATGACCGATATGAAGCGTATCGCAGTAGCAGGCTAATAAAAGCTCGTTATCATCCGGCCCGGTCAGCGCCTCGCTACCGGGCCGTTTTTTTATCTGCGTTTGACGGGATCGCTCGCTCCGCTCTTATCATCTAAATTCATCTTTTTATCATGTAGATAGCTTTTATTTGTACAGATGATCATTTCTGGGATTGCTCATATCTATCTTATGTAATATTGTAAGTTACATGAAAACAAACAACTCATTCTCAGCAACGCTGCACATCCTGCTTCACCTGGAGCAGATGGACAAACCTCTGACATCCGAACAGATGGCTGCCTTTATCGACGGCAATCCGGCATTCATCCGCAAGCTGCTTGCCGGGCTCAGGGAAAACAACATTGTCTGTGCCACTAAGGGGCACCACGGCGGCTGGCGGCTGTGTCGGCCGGTTAGCGACATCACGCTTTACGATATCTACATGGCGCTCGGCGAACCGGCGCTGTTTGCGTTGGGCAACCGCAGCGAAAACCCGCAGTGCCTGGTAGAACAGGGGGTAAACCGGGTGATGTCAGAGACGCTCGCCGATGCGCAGACGCTGATCCTCGATCGTTTTAAACGCCTGACGCTACAGGATATCGGCAGCGAATTTATTAGCTACTTCAACGACAAAGGCCACGACCATGATTGAAAATTTAACCACCTGCCTGATGATTGCGATGGCGGCGAGCAGTATTTCGATGACGGTGACGCAGACGGAGCTGTTTGCCGCGTTTCGCGAATGGACGACGGAAAAGAACGCGCTGATGGGGCACTTATTCCACTGCTTCTATTGCTTAAGCCACTGGGTGGTATTTGGCGGGATGGCGGTATATCGCCCGGCGCTGTTGAACAGCGGGTTTGCGCTGATTGACTGGGTGATGACGGCGTTTATCGTGATTACTATCACCACGCTGATTAACGGCCTGATGTTTAAGGTGTTCCAAGCGGCGGTTAGCACCCACGTGATGAAGCATAACGCCCAGCAGACGCTGCAATCGCAGAAATAAAAATCCGGCGTTGCCTCGTCCGGGCTACGGACGACCGGTAGCCCGGACGAGGCAACGCCGACGCCGGGGATACACCTTAGTTACGGTACAACACCTTAATAATGTGGTAACCGAACTGAGTGTGCAGCGGGCCGGTTGGCTCCAGCACCGGGCAAGAGAAGACCACTTTGTCGAATGCAGGAACCATCTGGCCCTGGCGGAATTCACCTAAGTCACCGCCGCGTTTGCCCGATGGGCAGATGGAGTGCTTCTTCGCCAGCTTGCCGAAATCGGCACCGTTTTTAATCTGTTCCAGAAGATCCAGTGCCAGTTTCTCTTCTTTCACCAGGATATGCACTGCTGCTGCTGTTTTTGCCATGATCGAGCCTTTCTATAAGCGAGTCTGTAAGGCTGGCGATTTTAGCATGGCTTATCGCCGATACAGCACCTTGATGATGTGATAGCCAAATTTGGTTTTGACCGGCCCGAAAGGCTTAAGTAGCGGACAGCTAAAAACGGCGGCGTCGAATGGCCCCACCATCATCCCCTGCTTAAATTCGCCAAGATCGCCACCGTTGCGCCCGGAAGGGCAACGGGAATAGCGTTTTGCCAGATGATTGAAGCTGATTCCTCGCCCCAGTTTGCTGAGGATCTCCAGCGCCAGTTTTTCTTCTTTTACCAGGATGTGCAGGGCTGCCGCGCTCTTTGCCATAAGGTCACTCTTATCGTTGATTTGCTACCCAACACTTTACCATTCGGCGGGTAAATCTCAGCCTGACTTTCTGCTACAATCCACACCCCCGTGTTTACAGATTGAGCAATGCCCCTATGCGTTTAAACCCCGGACAACAACAAGCCGTCGAATTCGTCACTGGCCCTTGCCTGGTGCTGGCGGGAGCGGGTTCCGGTAAGACGCGTGTTATCACCAATAAAATTGCGCACCTGATTCGCGTTTGCGGTTATCAGGCGCGGCATATCGCGGCGGTGACGTTTACCAATAAGGCCGCACGTGAAATGAAAGAGCGTGTGGCGCAGACGCTGGGACGTAAAGAGGCGCGTGGACTGATGATCTCCACCTTTCACACCCTGGGGCTGGATATCATCAAGCGTGAATTTGCGGCGTTGGGGATGAAGTCGAACTTCTCGCTGTTTGACGATACCGATCAGGTCGCTCTGCTTAAGGAGCTGACCGAAGGGTTAATTGAGGACGATAAACTGATCCTCCAACAGCTGATCTCCACGATCTCCAACTGGAAAAACGATCTGATGACCCCGGCGCAGGCAGCAGCCAGCGCTAAAGGCGAACGAGATCGTATTTTTGCGCACTGCTATGGTCTGTACGACGCGCATATGAAGGCGTGTAACGTTCTCGACTTTGACGATCTGATCTTACTCCCGACGCTTCTGCTTCAACGTAATGAAGAGGTACGTGAGCGCTGGCAAAACAAGATTCGCTACCTGCTGGTGGATGAATATCAGGATACCAACACCAGCCAGTACGAGTTGGTGAAGTTATTGGTGGGCAGCCGTGCACGCTTCACCGTCGTGGGTGATGACGATCAGTCGATTTACTCGTGGCGTGGTGCGCGTCCGCAAAACCTGGTACTGCTAAGCAAAGATTTTCCGGCGCTACAGGTGGTTAAGCTGGAGCAGAACTACCGTTCTTCCGGACGTATCCTGAAGGCCGCGAACATCCTCATTGCCAATAACCCGCACGTATTTGAAAAGCGGTTGTTCTCTGAGCTGGGCTACGGACCTGAGTTGAAAGTACTGAGTGCCAACAACGAAGAGCATGAAGCGGAACGCGTGACCGGGGAGTTGATTGCTCATCACTTCGTGAATAAGACGCAGTATAAGGACTATGCGATCCTGTATCGCGGCAACCACCAGTCACGGGTGTTCGAAAAATTCCTGATGCAGAACCGTATCCCGTACAAAATTTCCGGGGGGACATCGTTTTTCTCGCGTCCGGAAATCAAAGATCTGCTCGCCTACCTGCGTGTGCTGAGCAACCCGGATGATGACAGCGCGTTTCTGCGTATTGTTAATACACCGAAGCGTGAGATCGGCCCGGCGACCCTGCAAAAGTTGGGAGAGTGGGCCATGACGCGTAATAAAAGCCTGTTTACCGCCAGTTTTGATATGGGGCTTAGCCAGACGCTGACCGGGCGCGGTTATGATTCTCTAACCCGCTTTACGCACTGGCTGGGGGAAATCCAGCGCCTCGCGGAGCGTGAACCGATTGCCGCCGTGCGTGACCTGATCCATGGCATTGATTACGAATCCTGGCTGTATGAGACTTCGCCGAGTCCGAAAGCGGCGGAAATGCGTATGAAGAACGTCAACACGCTGTTCAGTTGGATGACGGAGATGCTGGAAGGCAGCGATCTGGAAGAGCCGATGACCCTGACTCAGGTTGTTACCCGTTTTACCCTGCGCGACATGATGGAGCGTGGTGAAAGCGAAGAAGAGTTGGATCAGGTGCAGCTGATGACGCTACATGCTTCAAAAGGGCTGGAGTTCCCCTATGTGTTTATGGTGGGAATGGAAGAGGGCTTTTTACCTCATCAGAGCAGCATTGATGAAGACAACATTGATGAAGAGCGTCGTCTGGCCTACGTCGGCATTACCCGCGCACAGAAAGAGCTGATCTTCACGTTGTGCAAAGAGCGACGTCAATACGGGGAGTTGGTGCGCCCGGAGCCGAGCCGCTTCCTGCTGGAGCTGCCACAGGATGACGTAATCTGGGAACAGGAGCGTAAAGTGGTGAGCGCTGAGGAGCGGATGCAAAAGGGGCAAGCCAGTATTGCGAATATTCGGGCCATGATGGCGAAAGCAAAAGAGAAGTAGGTTTTTGTAGGCCGGATAAGCGTAGCGCCATCCGGCAATACTTGAAGTTTAGTGCACTTCTAAAGGCCAGTGAACATAGCTTTGCCACTGGCTTTCTTGATCGATGAGCTCTTTACCCAGTGGGTGATGCGCCAGCCATCCGGCAGGTAGCGTTACCGTAAGGTGTTCATCTCTTGCATCCAAATGAACCTCCGGCACTAAATCGTCACGGCGGCGGCTTGCGAAGATGATCGCAAGCCGTAACAAGCGACAAAGATGCTCAGCGATACGCGGGGGTACGGCATTTTGCTGGTGGAGCGAAGAGAGATCGACCGGGTTGGTCTGATTTAATAACAGCGTGGCTAACAGTTTTTTTTGCGCGGGGGTAAATCCCGGGAGATCGAGGTTGCGTACCAGATACGCCGCATGCTGTGGTGCCTGCTTAAAATCGACGCTCAGCCCAATTTCATGTAACTGGCAGGCGCTAATCAGTAGTTCACGACTTATCGCTTCAAGATGCCACTTTTTCTCTACCTGATCGAGGAACTTACTTGCCAGGTTAGCGACCCGATGCGCTTGATCGGTATCGACCATAAATCGACGCTGAATATTACGCAACGTACGGCTGCGAATATCCTGATCCACTGCCAGATGTAACATGCCGTAGACCAGACCTTCGCGTAATGCGCCGCCGGCGAGGGTCATGCACTGAATGTTCAGCTCGGTGAAAATGGCAATCAGAATGGCCAGTCCGCTGGGGAACACCAGTGCGCGTTCCAGCGTTAGGCCCTCTATTTCCAGCTCTTCCAGGCGTCCACAATGAATGGCGCGCTGTTTTAACTGCTGGAGTTTTGCCAACGTAATACGCTCATCCATGCCCTGTGCCATCATGATTTCCTGTAGCGCCTGGACGGTACCAGAGGCACCCACACAAACTTTCCAGCCATGAAAGCGCAGTTTATCTGCTACCGGGCGTAGAACCTCACGCGCCGCCTTCTCTGCTTCGTCAAAATTTTCCTGCGCCAGATTACGATCGGTGAAGTACCGTTCGAGCCAGGTAACGCAGCCCATTGACAGACTAAACAAGGAGGTGGTTTGTGCGCCGGAACCGGTGACCAGTTCCGTACTGGCGCCGCCAATATCAACGACCAGGCGCTGATCGGCTCCGCCGGTCGTATGGGCGACACCCTGATAAATCAGTCGGGCTTCTTCTTCGCCGCTAATTACCTGGACAGGGCAGCCGAGGATCTCTTGCGCTTTAGCGATAAACGCGTTGGCGTTTACGGCAATACGTAGTGTTGCGGTAGCGACGACGCGGATTTGCGGTTGTGGGATATCCTGCAGACGTTCTGCAAACAGGCGCAGACATTGCCAACCGCGCTCCATGGCTTCAGCGGAGAGAATGTTGTCGTTGTTCAGGCCGGCAGCCAGACGCACCTTGCGTTTGATACGCGTGAGCGTCTGGATGCTTCCCGCCACCTCGCGTACGACCAGCATATGAAAACTATTAGAGCCGAGATCGATTGCCGCATACAGCGAAGTAGAATTCATACACTTCATCCTTCAACCTGTATCTGTGTTGGCTGCGTTCTCTCACCCGAATCACTGACGAAAGTAAGCTCATTGGGATTCGTTTTCTTGCCGCCTTGATACAGGCTGAATGATTTTGTGTATGGCATAACTTTTCTTAACCTGAACGACGACGATTACGCGGAGCACCACCGGTACGACGCGGGCCATTGCCTGGGCGTGGGCGCGTCAGGCGCAGCGGCTTCGGCAGGTCAGTCATCAGCGCGTCCGGGTTGTACTTGCTGACCGGAATCGAGTGGCCAATGTAGGTCTCGATTGCAGGTAAATTCAGCGCGTACTCTTCACAAGCCAGGCTAATAGAATGACCACTTGCGCCAGCACGACCTGTACGACCAATACGGTGGACGTAATCTTCACAGTCATCCGGCAGGTCATAGTTAAACACGTGCGTTACGGCTGGGATGTGCAGGCCACGCGCCGCGACATCGGTTGCGACGAGAATATCGAGATCGCCACGGGTGAACTCATCTAGGATACGCAGGCGTTTTTTCTGCGCCACGTCACCGGTAAGCAGGCCTACGCGATGTCCGTCAGCAGCAAGGCTGCCCCAGATCTCTTCACAGCGATGTTTGGTGTTAGCAAAAACAATGGCGCGATCTGGCCACTCTTCTTCGATCAGCGTTTGCAGTAAACGCATTTTCTCTTCGTTTGAAGGATAGAAGAGCTCTTCTTTAATACGGTGGCCCGTCTTCTGTTCCGGCTCGACTTCAACGTACTCGGCGTTGTTCATCTGTTCAAACGCCAGTTCACGAACGCGGTAAGAGAGCGTTGCGGAAAACAGCATGTTCAGGCGTTGAGTGGTTGGCGGCATACGGCGGAACAGCCAACGAATGTCTTTAATAAAGCCGAGATCGTACATACGATCGGCTTCGTCCAGTACTACGACCTGAATCGCGCCCAGGTTGATATGGTTCTGTTTTGCGTAGTCAATGAGACGACCAGTCGTGCCGATAAGAATATCGACGCCGCTTTCCAGCACCTTCAGCTGTTTGTCGTAACCGTCACCGCCATAAGCCAGGCCTAATTTCAGACCGGTAGTTTGCGCCAGCGGTTCCGCATCGGCATGGATCTGCACGGCTAACTCACGCGTTGGCGCCATAATTAACGCACGCGGCTGGTTCACCTTGCGATCGGCAATCGCGGGATGAGAGAGAAGATAATGAAACGTTGACGTAAGGAACGCCATCGTTTTTCCGGTACCGGTTTGCGCCTGCCCTGCAACATCACGGCCTGCCAGCGTAAGCGGCAGCGCGAGAGCCTGAATGGGCGTGCAGTTATGAAACCCTTTATTTTCAAGGGCTTCTATCACCTTTGGGTGCAGGGCGAAGTCGGAAAACTTCTGTTCTGTTAAATGTGTTTTGCTCATAGTGTGGTAGAATATCAGCTTACTATTGCTTTACGAAAGCGTATCCGGTGAAATAAAGTCAACCTTTAGTTGGTTAATACTGTACACAATTCATTCATGATGCGTCGAGATGGCAAGTGAATGGGTCCAAAGAAGCGTATTGAGTACGTGACCAGGACGCAGCGCACAGCCAACAAAAAGGCGGCTTTGAAGGATGATGTGTAAACACCAACACACCAGGCTTATTCCTGTGGAGTTATTATGAGCGATAAAATTATTCACCTGACTGACGACAGTTTTGACACGGATGTACTCAAAGCGGACGGAGCTATCCTCGTTGATTTCTGGGCAGAGTGGTGCGGTCCGTGCAAAATGATCGCTCCGATTCTGGATGAAATCGCTGACGAATATCAGGGCAAATTGACGGTTGCTAAACTGAACATTGACCAAAACCCAGGCACCGCGCCGAAGTATGGTATTCGTGGCATCCCGACCCTTCTGCTGTTTAAAAACGGTGAAGTTGCGGCGACTAAAGTTGGCGCACTGTCCAAAGGTCAGTTGAAAGAGTTCCTCGACGCTAACTTAGCGTAAGGAAGTATCATGATCGGGCGGCCATACTTCGAAATGATTCGGATGACTGGACGCCCGACTTGAGTCGTGCTAAGTTAGTGTTGACTTCGTATTAAACATACCTTATTAAGTTTGAATCTAGCTTTATCCAATACTTCCCGTTGTTTCTCGTGCGAGAAGTAGACAGATTCAGGGCCTTGTCACTCAATCCGTCTTGTCGTTTCAGTTCTGCGTACTTTCCTGTGACCAGACAGCGAACAGACATGAGTCGATGGCCGTAAACAGGCATGGATGACCCTGCCATACCATTCACAACATTAAGTTCGAGATTTACCCCAAGTTTAAGAACTCACACCATTATGAATCTTACCGAATTAAAGAATACGCCGGTTTCTGAGCTGATCACTCTCGGCGAAAATATGGGCCTTGAAAACCTGGCTCGTATGCGCAAGCAGGACATTATTTTTGCCATCCTGAAGCAGCACGCAAAGAGTGGCGAAGATATCTTTGGTGACGGTGTGCTGGAGATATTGCAGGATGGATTTGGTTTCCTCCGCTCTGCAGACAGCTCCTACCTCGCCGGTCCTGATGACATCTACGTTTCTCCAAGCCAAATCCGCCGTTTCAACCTCCGCACTGGTGATACCATTTCTGGTAAGATTCGCCCGCCAAAAGAAGGTGAACGCTATTTTGCGCTGTTGAAAGTTAACGAAGTTAACTACGACAAACCGGAAAACGCCCGTAACAAAATCCTCTTCGAAAACTTAACGCCGCTGCACGCAAACTCCCGTCTGCGCATGGAGCGTGGTAATGGTTCTACCGAGGACTTAACGGCGCGTGTACTGGATCTGGCATCGCCGATCGGTCGTGGTCAACGTGGTCTGATTGTGGCACCGCCGAAAGCGGGTAAAACCATGCTGCTGCAGAACATTGCGCAGAGCATTGCCTACAACCACCCGGACTGTGTGCTGATGGTTCTGCTGATTGACGAACGTCCGGAAGAAGTGACCGAGATGCAGCGTCTGGTTAAAGGTGAAGTTGTGGCTTCTACCTTTGACGAACCCGCATCTCGCCACGTTCAGGTTGCGGAAATGGTAATCGAGAAGGCGAAACGTCTGGTTGAACATAAGAAAGACGTTATCATCCTGCTCGACTCCATCACGCGTCTGGCGCGTGCTTACAACACCGTGGTTCCGGCTTCAGGTAAAGTCCTGACCGGTGGTGTGGACGCTAACGCCCTGCACCGTCCGAAGCGTTTCTTCGGTGCGGCACGTAACGTGGAAGAGGGCGGCAGCCTGACCATCATCGCGACTGCACTTATCGATACCGGCTCTAAAATGGATGAAGTTATCTACGAAGAGTTTAAAGGTACCGGCAACATGGAACTGCACCTCTCTCGTAAGATTGCTGAAAAACGCGTCTTCCCGGCTATCGACTACAATCGTTCCGGTACCCGTAAAGAAGAGCTGCTTACCACCCAGGAAGAGCTGCAGAAAATGTGGATACTGCGCAAAATCATCCATCCGATGGGTGAAATTGATGCAATGGAGTTCCTCATTAACAAGCTGGCGATGACCAAGACCAATGATGACTTCTTCGATATGATGAAGCGCTCATAATTCAGGCATCATCCGAAAACGCCACGTTTTTACGTGGCGTTTTGCTTTTATGCCTGTAATCTTAACGACACAATAACAATAATACGGTATGACATACCGCCAGGTTGAAAAAGATTCGTAATTTGTATCTTGTGGTTGATAATTATACAGAACCATCGGATATGGAGACGGGTTTCCCTTCTGAATAAAGGTCTTCGTGGTTATACTTCTGCTATTAATTTTCTCTGAGAGCATGCATTGTGAATTTACTGACAGTAAGCACTGATCTCATCAGTATTTTTTTATTCACAACACTGTTTCTTTTCTTTGCGCGTAAGGTCGCAAAAAAGATTGGTTTAGTGGATAAACCCAACTTTCGTAAACGGCATCAAGGATTGATCCCGCTGGTTGGGGGGATTTCGGCTTACGCAGGTATTTGCTTTACGTTTGTGATTGCTGATTATTACATCCCGCATGCATCTCTCTATCTGGCCTGTGCCGGCGTGCTGGTTTTGGTTGGCGCGCTGGATGATCGTTTTGATATCAGTGTAAAAATTCGCGCAACTATCCAGGCCGCGATCGGCATCATCATGATGTCGGTTGGCAAACTCTATCTGCTTAGCCTTGGGTATATTTTTGGCCCCTGGGAGATGATTCTTGGTCCGTTTGGCTATTTACTGACGCTGTTTGCCGTCTGGGCGGCAATTAATGCTTTCAATATGGTGGACGGCATTGACGGCCTGTTAGGTGGGCTGTCCAGCGTTTCATTCGCGGCGATGGGGTTTATCCTGTGGTTCGATGGGCAGACGAGTCTGGCCGTATGGTGTTTTGCGATGATCGCCGCCATTCTGCCTTATATTCTGCTGAACCTGGGCGTTCTTGGGCGCCGTTATAAAGTCTTCATGGGTGATGCCGGCAGTACGCTGATTGGTTTTACCATCATCTGGATCCTGCTGGAAACTACGCAGGGCAAAACACATCCTATAAGCCCAGTTACCGCGCTGTGGATTATCGCCATCCCGTTGATGGATATGGTGGCAATCATGTACCGGCGTTTGCGTAAGGGCATGAGCCCGTTCTCAGCCGATCGCCAGCACATTCATCATTTGGTGATGCGGGCAGGGTTTACTTCCCGCCAGGCATTTGTTCTGATTACGCTGGCTGCGGCCGTGCTGGCATCCATCGGTGTGCTGGCTGAATATTTCCGTTTGGTTCCGGAATGGGCCATGCTGGTGCTGTTTTTAATGGCATTTGGCCTCTACGGATACTGTATCAAGCGTGCCTGGAAAGTGGCGAG
Organism: Citrobacter sp. HN-141; assembly: GCF_033341895.1. NCBI lineage: Bacteria > Pseudomonadati > Pseudomonadota > Gammaproteobacteria > Enterobacterales > Enterobacteriaceae > Citrobacter > Citrobacter sp. HN-141. The sequence goes on from NZ_JAWPBF010000019.1 coordinate 22,794, forward strand.
ATTTATCAAGCGAGTGAAGCGCAGACTGCGAAGAATTCGTGAAGGCAAACCAAACTTAACCAAGTGAATTGAGGATGCGATGACACAACCATTACCGGGGGAAGACGCCGTGAGCGCTGAAAATGAACTGGATATCCGTGGGTTGTTTCGTACCTTATGGGCAGGGAAGGTGTGGATTGTCGGTATGGCGCTCGCATTTGCACTTGTTGCTCTCGCCTATACTTTTTTCGCCCGTCAGGAGTGGAGCGCAACGGCGATTTCAGACAAGCCTACGGTGAATATGTTGGGGGGCTATTACTCTCAACAACAGTTCCTGCGCAACCTGGATATTAAGGCCAGTCTCGCGTCAACGGACCAGCCGTCGGTGATGGATGAAGCCTATAAAGAATTTATCATGCAGCTTGCTTCCTGGGATACGCGTCGTGAATTCTGGCAGCAGACTGATTATTACAAGCAGCGTATGGTCGGAAACAGTAAAGCCGATGCCGCGCTGTTGGATGAACTGATCAATAACATTCAGTTTATGCCTGGTGATGCGTTGCGGAACACCAATGACAGCGTGAAGCTTATTGCGGAAACGGCACCTGATGCCAACAATCTGCTGCGCCAGTACGTGGCCTTTGCCAGCCAGCGCGCAGCACGTCATCTGAACGATGAGCTGAAAGGTGCATGGGCCGCGCGGACGGTGCAAATGAAAGCGCAGGTCAAACGGCAGGAAGAGGTAGCAAAATCGATTTTCTCTCGCCGTGTTCATAACATTGAACAAGCGCTCAAAATTGCTGAGCAGCATAATATTTCGCGTACTTCTACTGATGTCCCTGCTGAAGAGTTGCCTGATTCTGAGTTGTTTTTACTCGGACGCCCTATGCTGCAGGCGCGACTCGAAAACCTGCAATCTGTTGGCCCAGATTTTGATATGGACTATTTTCAAAACAGGGCCATGCTGAATACGCTGAATGTAGGACCGACCCTGGACCCACGTTTTCAGACCTATCGTTATTTGCGGACGCCGGAAGAACCGGTAAAACGTGATAGCCCACGTCGTGCCTTCCTGATGATTATGTGGGGCATCGTTGGGGCCCTGATCGGTGCTGGTGTTGCATTAACCCGTCGCCGTTCGATTTAGCAATACCGTTGCAGTGAGGGGCTGGGCTCTCACTGCCAATCCGAAGAGAATCGATGTGAAAGTACTGACTGTATTTGGTACGCGACCGGAGGCCATTAAGATGGCTCCTCTGGTTCATGCGCTGGCTAAAGATCCTGATTTCGACGCGAAAGTTTGCGTCACTGCACAGCATCGGGAGATGCTCGATCAGGTGTTGCACCTCTTTTCCATCGTACCTGACTACGATCTCAATATTATGCAGCCAGGTCAGGGGCTGACAGAAATTACCTGCCGAATTCTGGAAGGATTAAAGCCAATCCTCGCTGAGTTCAAACCTGATGTGGTGCTAGTCCACGGTGACACAACAACAACCCTTGCTACCAGTCTGGCCGCGTTTTATCAGCGTATTCCGGTGGGACATGTTGAGGCTGGGTTGCGAACGGGCGATCTCTATTCTCCCTGGCCGGAAGAGGCAAACCGTACGCTGACCGGACGCCTGGCCATGTATCACTTTTCCCCCACTGAAAATTCACGGCAAAACCTGTTGCGTGAAACCATTCCGGATGACCGTATTTTTGTCACGGGGAACACGGTCATTGATGCGTTGATCTGGGTTCGCGATCGTGTACTCGGAAATGAAGCGCTGCGCGCTGAACTGGCTGAGCGCTATCCTTTCCTGGATGCGGATAAGAAGATGATCCTGGTGACCGGTCATCGTCGGGAAAGCTTTGGTCGCGGTTTTGAGCAAATCTGCCATGCACTGGCGGAAATTGCCGCGGCTAATCAGAATGTACAGATTGTCTATCCGGTTCACCTGAACCCCAACGTTAGCGAGCCGGTAAATCGTATTCTGGGTCACGTTGAGAACGTGATACTCATTGAACCGCAGGACTATCTGCCATTCGTCTGGCTGATGAATCATGCCTGGCTTATCCTTACCGATTCTGGCGGGATTCAGGAGGAAGCGCCTTCTCTGGGTAAACCTGTGTTGGTGATGCGCGAAACAACGGAACGGCCAGAAGCTATTACCGCAGGCACAGTACGTCTGGTTGGGACTGACCCTCAGCGTATTGTTGCAGAAGTCACGCGCTTGCTGCATGACGACAATGAATATCAGACCATGAGCCGCGCCCATAATCCGTATGGAGATGGGCAGGCGTGTGGCCGCATTTTACACGCGTTAAAAAATAATCGGATATCGCTATGAGTTTTACGACCATTTCTGTCATTGGGCTGGGTTATATCGGACTGCCAACGGCGGCCGCTTTTGCTTCCCGTCAAAAACATGTTATTGGCGTAGATGTAAATCAACATGCGGTGGATACCATTAACCGCGGTGAAATCCACATCGTTGAACCTGATTTGGGTGCTGTGGTGAAAACAGCAGTCGAAAATGGCTTTCTGCGTGCGGTTACGACACCTGTTGAAGCAGACGCTTATCTGATTGCTGTGCCGACCCCCTTCAAGGGGGAGCATGAACCCGATATGGTCTACGTTGAAGCCGCAGCGAAGTCGCTTGCGCCGGTGCTGAAAAAAGGGGCGTTGGTGATCCTTGAATCGACGTCACCCGTCGGGGCAACGGAACAGATGGCAGCATGGCTTGCAGAAATGCGCCCTGATCTGACTTTCCCGCAGCAGGCGGGGGAACAAGCTGATGTGAACATTGCTTATTGTCCGGAGCGCGTGCTGCCAGGCCAGGTGATGGTTGAACTGATTAAAAATGACCGTGTGATTGGCGGAATGACCCCCGTCTGCTCTACGCGTGCCAGCGAACTGTACAACATCTTCCTCGAAGGTGAATGCGTGGTGACTAACGCCCGCACCGCAGAAATGTGCAAGTTGACCGAAAACAGCTTCCGCGATGTCAACATTGCCTTTGCTAATGAACTGTCGCTGATTTGCGCCGATCAGGGGATTAACGTCTGGGAACTGATCCGTCTGGCGAACCGTCACCCGCGGGTTAATATTTTGCAGCCTGGACCTGGCGTTGGCGGACACTGTATCGCGGTCGACCCGTGGTTTATTGTGGCGCAGAACCCGCAGCAGGCGAGATTGATCCGCACCGCGCGCGAGGTAAATGACAGTAAGCCTCATTGGGTTGTCGATCGGGTAAAAGCCGCTGTAGCGGATTGTCTGACGGAGACCAATAAACGTGCCAGCGACGTAAAAATTGCCTGTTTTGGTCTGGCGTTCAAACCAAACATTGACGATTTACGTGAAAGCCCGGCAATGGGGGTGGCGCAAAGTATCGCACGCTGGCACAGCGGCGAGACGCTGGTGGTTGAACCGAATATCCATCAGCTGCCGAAAAAACTGGATGGCCTGTGCCAACTGGCGAAACTGGATGCTGCGTTGGCAAGTGCCGATGTGCTGGTGATGTTGGTTGACCATAATGAATTTAAAGCGATTAAAGGCGATGCGGTGCACCAGCAATACGTGGTTGATACCAAAGGAGTCTGGCGCTAATGAAACGAATTCTGGTTACCGGTGGTGCAGGATTTATTGGCTCAGCGGTTGTGCGTCACATCATTAATGAGACTCGGGATGCCGTGGTTGTGGTTGATAAGCTAACCTATGCCGGAAACCTGATGTCGCTGGCGCCGGTTGCACAGAATGCCCGTTTTGCCTTTGAACGCGTGGATATCTGCGATCGCCTGGCGCTCGACAACGTGTTTCAACAGTATCAGCCGGATTGCGTGATGCACCTGGCGGCAGAAAGTCATGTCGATCGTTCTATCGATGGCCCCGCCGCATTTATTGAAACCAATATTGTCGGGACCTACACGTTGCTGGAAGCCGCTCGCGCATACTGGAATGTGTTAACCGATGATAAAAAGCAGGCGTTTCGTTTCCACCATATATCAACCGATGAGGTGTATGGCGACCTGCATTCTACGGATGATTTCTTTACCGAAACGACGCCGTATGCACCGAGTAGTCCTTATTCCGCGTCAAAGGCCAGTAGCGATCATCTGGTGCGTGCCTGGTTGCGCACCTACGGGCTGCCAACGTTAATAACTAACTGCTCCAACAATTATGGCCCCTACCATTTCCCGGAAAAATTGATCCCGCTGATGATACTCAATGCACTGGCGGGAAAACCTCTGCCGGTGTACGGCAACGGACAGCAGATTCGTGACTGGCTGTATGTGGAAGATCATGCCCGGGCGCTCTATTGCGTCGCGACAACCGGTGCGGTTGGCGAGACCTATAATATTGGTGGTCATAACGAGCGTAAAAACCTGGACGTGGTCGAAACGATTTGCAGCTTGTTGGAAGAACTGGCGCCGCAAAAACCACAAGGTGTTATGCGGTATCGTGAATTGATCACCTATGTTGAAGATCGCCCAGGCCATGATTTGCGCTATGCCATTGATGCGTCAAAAATTGCGCGTGAACTTGGCTGGGTGCCGCAGGAAACGTTTGAAAGTGGGATGCGTAAAACCGTGCAATGGTATCTGGCAAATGAGGCCTGGTGGAAACCCGTGCAGGATGGCAGCTACCAGGGTGAGCGTTTGGGTCTGAAGGGCTAACAGCCTGGTTTTGGCGCCCGGAGGAGGGATCATATGAAAGGTATCATTCTGGCAGGTGGCTCAGGTACTCGCCTGTACCCCATTACGCGCGGCGTATCGAAGCAGCTATTGCCTATTTACGATAAGCCCATGATCTATTACCCGCTATCGGTACTGATGCTGGCGGGAATTCGCGAGATCCTGATTATTACCACACCGGAAGATAAAGGGTATTTCCAGCGTTTGCTGGGAGATGGCTCTGAGTTCGGTATTGAATTGCACTATGCAGAGCAGCCCAGTCCGGATGGTTTAGCACAGGCGTTCATTATTGGTGAAGCGTTCCTTAACGGCGAACCGTCATGTCTGGTGCTTGGGGATAATATCTTCTTTGGTCAGGGATTTAGTCCAAAACTACGCCACGTCGCTGCCAGAACGCAAGGTGCGACGGTATTTGGCTATCAGGTGATGGATCCTGAGCGTTTCGGTGTGGTGGAATTCGATGACAATTTTCGGGCAGTCTCGCTGGAAGAGAAGCCGAAAGAACCAAAATCAAACTGGGCGGTGACAGGACTCTATTTCTACGACAGTAAGGTAGTGGAATACGCAAAGCGCGTGAAACCTTCTGAGCGTGGGGAACTGGAAATTACCTCCATTAACCAGATGTACCTTGACGATGGCAATCTGACCGTTGAACTGCTTGGCCGTGGCTTTGCCTGGCTGGATACCGGTACGCATGACAGTCTGATTGAAGCGAGCACTTTTGTGCAGACGGTAGAGAAACGTCAGGGCTTTAAAATCGCCTGCCTGGAAGAAATAGCATGGCGCAATGGCTGGCTGGATGATGAAGGTGTAAGACGTGCCGCCAGCTCTCTGGCTAAAACAGGCTACGGCCAATATTTGCTGGAGCTTCTCCGTGCCCGTCCGCGCCAGTATTGAGTCTCTGGATTGGGAAAATACGTTCTTTGGCGTGAATAGCGCCATCGTGCGATTTGACCCGCACGCACCAATCCTGACAGCAGACGTTTTACAGCGCTGGGAACGGGTGCAGGCAAAAATTCCTGCTGCAAATACGTATGAATTAGATGCTTTACAGCAGTTGGGTTTTTCACTGGTCGAAGGTGAGATGGACTTTGTTCTGCCGGTTACGTGCGCCCCTGAAAATCCCGGTGCACAGGTGGCGCAAGCTGCGGATATTCCGCTGCTGCGTCAACTGGCTGGAGTGGCGTTCGCCCAAAGTCGTTTCCGCGCACCATGGTATCCCGTGGAGGCCAGTGCGCGTTTTTATGCACAGTGGATAGAAAACGCTGTGCTGGGCACGTTCGATCATCAGTGCCTCATTTTTCGCACACAGACAGGTGGGATTCGCGGTTATGTCTCGCTACGTGACGTTAATGATACTGATGCACGTATTGGCCTGCTGGCTGGTCGTGGTGCGGGTGCCGAACTCATGCAGGCTGCGCTTTGCTGGGCACAGGCTCGCGGTAAAACAACATTGCGGGTGGCGACCCAGATGGGCAACACCGCCGCGCTTAAACGTTATATACAGAGCGGTGCAAATGTGGAAAGCACCGCGTACTGGTTATACAGGTGACACAATGATTCCATTTAACGCACCGCCGGTGGTGGGAACCGAGCTTGAATACATGCAGTCAGCGATGAGCAGCGGCAAGCTGTGTGGCGATGGTGGTTTTACCCGTCGTTGCCAGCAATGGCTGGAGCAGCATTTTGGTAGTGAGAAAGTGCTGCTGACGCCATCCTGTACCGCATCACTGGAGATGGCGGCATTATTGCTGGACATCCAGCCCGGCGATGAAGTCATCATGCCCAGCTACACATTTGTATCTACCGCGAACGCATTCGTGCTGCGTGGCGCAAAAATCGTCTTTGTCGATATCCACCCGGATACCATGAACATTGATGAAACGCTGATTGAAGCGGCGATCACCGAGAAAACCCGTGCTATCGTGCCGGTGCACTACGCCGGAGTTGCCTGTGAAATGGATACCATTATGGCGTTGGCGTCACAGTACAACCTGTTCGTGGTGGAAGATGCCGCTCAGGGCGTCATGTCGACCTACAAAGGCCGTGCGCTGGGAACCATTGGGCATATTGGCTGCTTTAGCTTCCATGAGACCAAAAACTATACCGCAGGCGGTGAAGGCGGGGCGACGCTGATCAACGACCGTAAATTAGTTGAACGTGCAGAAATCATCCGTGAAAAGGGGACGAATCGCAGTCAATTTTTCCGCGGTCAGGTTGATAAATATACCTGGCGTGATATTGGCTCCAGTTATTTGATGTCCGATCTCCAGGCTGCCTATCTGTGGGCGCAACTGGAAGCGGCAGAGCGTATTAATCATCAGCGCCTGGTGCTGTGGCAGAATTATTATGATGCCCTCGAACCGCTGGCGCGCGCCGGGCGTATTGATTTACCCGTCATCCCGGAAGGTTGTGCGCAGAACGCCCATATGTTTTATATCAAGCTGCGTGATATTGATGATCGCACGGCGTTGATTAACTTCCTGAAAGAAGCCGAAATTATGGCGGTATTCCATTATATTCCGCTGCATGATTGTCCGGCTGGCGATAAATTTGGCGTATTTTCCGGAGTCGATCGTTACACCACCAAAGAGAGTGAACGTCTGCTGCGTCTGCCGCTGTTTTACAACCTGTCGCCGGTTAACCAGCGCACAGTGATTACGACCTTACTCAACTACTTCTCCTGATATGTCGCTGGCAAAAGCGTCCTTGTGGACGGCTACCAGTACGCTGGTAAAAATTGGTGCAGGTTTGTTGGTGGTAAAACTGCTGGCGGTCTCTTTCGGCCCTGCGGGTGTGGGCCTGGCGGGAAACTTCCGTCAGATGGTCACCGTGCTTGGCGTGTTGGCGGGCGCTGGGATTTTCAACGGCGTCACGAAATACGTTGCGCAGCACCATGATGACCCGGCGCGGTTGCGTCAGGTGGTGGGGACATCATCCGCAATGGTGCTGGGATTCTCTACGCTGATGGCGGCGATTTTCTTGCTGGCGGCCGCGCCAATCAGCCAGGGATTGTTTGGTCATACGCATTTTCAGGGGCTGGTACGGCTGGTTGCGCTGGTACAGATGGGGATTGCCTGGGCAAACCTGTTACTGGCGTTGATGAAGGGCTTTCGCGATGCGGCGGGAAATGCGCTATCGCTGATTGTGGGTAGCCTGGTGGGCGTCGTGGCCTACTACGGCTGCTATCGGTTGGGCGGATACGAAGGTGCCTTGCTGGGCCTGGCGCTGGTACCTGCGTTGGTCGTTATCCCTGCCGCTATTATGCTGATTAAGCGCGGGGCGATCCCCCTGCAATACCTGAAGCCCTCCTGGGACAACGGCCTGGCAGGGCAGTTAAGCAAGTTTACGTTGATGGCGCTGATTACCTCCGTAACGTTGCCCGTGGCGTATGTGATGATGCGAAACCTATTGGCGGCGCAATACAGCTGGGATGACGTGGGGATCTGGCAGGGGGTGAGCAGTATCTCTGATGCATACCTGCAATTTATTACCGCTTCATTCAGTGTGTATCTACTGCCAACGCTGTCGCGCCTGACTGAAAAGCGCGACATCACGCGTGAAGTTATCAAGTCGCTGAAATTTGTATTACCGGCGGTTGCCGCCGCGAGTTTTACCGTCTGGCTGTTACGTGATTTTGCTATCTGGCTGCTTTTCTCCGCTAAATTCACCGCCATGCGTGATTTGTTTGCCTGGCAACTGGTGGGGGATGTACTGAAAGTGGGTGCCTACGTATTTGGCTATCTGGTGATCGCGAAGGCCTCGCTGCGGTTTTATATTCTGGCCGAAATTAGCCAGTTCATTTTGTTGACGGCATTTGCCCACTGGTTGATCCCCGCGCACGGTGCTCTCGGCGCGGCACAGGCTTATATGGCAACGTACATCGTCTATTTTTCTCTTTGTTGTGGCGTGTTTTTACTCTGGCATAGGCGGGTATGACTGTACTGATTCACGTTCTGGGATCGGATATCCCTCACCATAATCAAACTGTGCTGCGGTTCTTCAACGACGCGTTGGCTGCGACAAGCGAGCACGCGCGCGTGTTTATGGTTGCCGGTCAGGATACGGGATTTAGCGAGAGCTGCCCGGCATTATCACTGCGTTTCTACGGCGGAAAAAAGGCGCTGGCTGAAGCCGTTATCGCCAAAGCTAAGACGGATCGCCAGCAGCGTTTCTTCTTTCACGGGCAGTTCAATACTAGCCTGTGGCTGGCATTGCTGAGCGGGGGGATTAAACCTGAGCAGTTTTACTGGCATATTTGGGGGGCCGATCTGTATGAAGTCTCCAGTGGGCTGAAATTCCGTCTGTTTTACCCGATTCGTCGAATGGCGCAAAACCGTGTGGGTTGTGTCTTTGCTACACGAGGCGATCTGAGCTATTTCGCTGAGCTGCATCCGCGTGTACGCGGGGAATTGCTCTATTTCCCAACCCGTATGGATCCGTCGCTGAACAATATGAGCAATGAGCGCCAGCGACGCGGGAAAATGACGATCCTGGTCGGAAACTCTGGCGATCGCAGTAATGAGCATCTAGCCGCGCTACGCGCTGTTCATCAGCAGTTTGGTGATACGGTGAACGTGATTGTGCCAATGGGTTACCCGGCAAATAATGCAGGCTATATTGATGAAGTGCGCCAGGCGGGTCTGGCGTTATTTAGCGCCGATAATCTGCAAATTCTCAGTGAAAAGCTGGAGTTTGATGACTATCTGGCGCTACTGCGTCAGTGCGATCTGGGTTACTTTATTTTTGCCCGTCAACAGGGGATTGGCACATTGTGTCTGCTGATTCAGGCGGGGATCCCGTGCGTGCTCAACCGTGAAAACCCATTCTGGCAGGATATGGCAGAGCAAAATATCCCGGTTCTGTTTGCGACAGATGTACTTAATGAAGGTATTGTACGCGAGGCGCAGCGCCAGCTGGCATCGGTTGATAAAAGTGCAATTACTTTCTTTAGTCCGAATTATCTGCAACCGTGGCATAACGCGCTGCGCATTGCCTCAGGAGAAACCGTATGAGTCTGATGCAATTCAGCGGTCTGCTGGTGGTGTGGCTACTCTCTACTTTGTTTATCGCCACGCTGACCTGGTTTGAATTCCGACGCGTACGGTTTAACTTCAATGTCTTCTTCTCATTGCTGTTTTTATTGACGTTTTTCTTTGGTTTTCCGTTGACCAGCGTGCTGGTCTTTCGCTTTGATGTGGCGGTGGCCCCGCCGGAAATTCTGCTGCAGGCGTTGCTGTCTGCTGCCTGTTTCTACGCAGTGTATTATGTGACCTATAAAACACGTCTGCGGAAACGGAGCCCGGAGAGAACGCGCAAACCGCTGTTTACCATCAATCGCGTTGAAGCCCATTTGACCTGGATTATCCTGATGGCGATTGCGCTGGTGAGCGTGGGCATTTTCTTTATGCACAACGGTTTCCTGCTATTCAGGCTGCAATCCTATAGCCAGATTTTCTCCAGTGAAGTCTCCGGGGTGGCTCTGAAACGCTTCTTCTACTTCTTCATTCCGGCGATGCTGGTGGTCTACTTCCTGCGTCAGGACAGCAAAGCGTGGCTGTTCTTCCTGGTGAGTACCGTTGCATTTGGGTTGCTGACGTACATGATTGTTGGCGGAACCCGCGCCAATATTATTATCGCGTTTGCCATTTTCCTGTTTATCGGCATTATTCGCGGCTGGATTTCGCTGTGGATGCTGGCTGCCGCGGGGGTACTGGGTATTGTCGGGATGTTCTGGCTGGCGCTGAAGCGCTACGGGATGAACGTCAGCGGTGATGAGGCGTTCTATACTTTCCTGTACCTCACGCGCGATACCTTTTCGCCGTGGGAGAATTTGGCGCTATTGCTGCAAAATTACCACAATATTGAGTTTCAGGGGCTGGCGCCGATCGTCCGTGATTTCTACGTCTTTATACCGTCCTGGCTGTGGCCGGGTCGACCGAGCATTGTGCTCAATTCCGCGAACTATTTTACTTGGGAAGTGCTGAACAACCACTCGGGCCTGGCTATCTCCCCGACGCTGATTGGTTCGCTGGTGGTGATGGGCGGTGTCTTGTTTATACCGTTAGGTGCGATTGTGGTCGGCCTAATTATTAAATGGTTCGACTGGTTGTATGAATTAGGTAACCGGGAAACTAATCGCTATAAGTCAGCAATTTTGCACAGTTTCTGTTTCGGCGCCATTTTTAATATGATCGTTTTGGCACGTGAAGGGTTAGATTCGTTTGTCTCGCGAGTGGTCTTTTTCCTCGTGATTTTCGGCGTCTGTCTGTTGGTGGCAAAATTGTTGTACTGGCTGTTTGATAGTGCGGGACTCATCCATAAACGAATAAAGTCGGTGCCCCGGATACAGGTTGAAGGATCGTAATGACAGATAACACAACTGCGCCGCTGTATTCACTGCGCGGATTAGAACTGATTGGCTGGCGCGATATGCAACATGCGCTGAATTACCTGTTTGCTGAGGGACGCCTCAGGCAGGGGACGCTGGTAGCAATTAACGCCGAGAAAATGCTGACAGCGGAGGATAACCCAGAGGTTCGGACGTTGATCGAGGCCGCTGAGTTTAAATATGCGGATGGGATCAGCGTGGTGCGTTCCGTGTGCAAAAAATTCCCACAGGCGCAGGTATCACGTGTGGCCGGGGCCGATCTCTGGGAAGCGCTGATGGCACGCGCCGGGAAGGAAGGAACGCCCGTATTCCTGGTTGGCGGTAAGCCTGATGTTCTGACACAAACAGAGGCAAAACTGCGCGCACAATGGCACGTCAATATTGTTGGCAGTCAGGACGGCTATTTTACCGCCGATCAGCGTCAGGCGCTGTTTGAGCGTATTCATGCCAGCGGCGCACAGCTTGTCACCGTGGCGATGGGATCGCCGAAACAAGAAATTTTTATGCGCGATTGCCGCCAGGTCCATCCGCATGCGCTGTATATGGGCGTGGGCGGCACCTACGATGTGTTTACCGGGCATGTAAAGCGCGCGCCCAAATTCTGGCAGAGCCTGGGATTGGAGTGGCTGTATCGCTTGCTGCTGCAACCGAGTCGTATCACCCGCCAACTTCGTTTATTACGTTATCTCCGCTGGCACTATACCGGCAATCTCTGACATCACCTCTGCGTTGTTCAGTAGCGCGTTATGCTAAACGTGCTACTTATTCACAACATAATCGCTGCTTTCTCGCACAATCTATTCATTTTTTGAATGCTTTAATTGCCATTTAGGCGATTTTAAGAAACCATTCGCAACAATCATTGCAGTGCCGTGGTGTTTTTGGCGCCAACCGTAAAGCGGTCGGTGCTGAATGGCCTGTTATGGCAAAAAAACGATGTACCCATAACGATAACCGGTAATACCGGAAACAATGCAAACACGACAAGAGGATCTATGGCAGAGAATAAATCTGAGCTACAGCGTGGGCTGGAGGCTCGTCATATCGAATTGATAGCCCTTGGGGGGACCATTGGTGTCGGACTGTTTATGGGGGCTGCCAGTACCCTGAAATGGGCGGGACCGTCGGTTTTGCTGGCGTATATCGTCGCTGGGCTGTTTGTCTTTTTCATCATGCGCTCTATGGGTGAGATGCTGTTCCTGGAGCCGGTCACCGGCTCATTCGCCGTTTACGCTCACCGTTATATGAGCCCCTTCTTTGGCTATCTTACCGCATGGTCATATTGGTTCATGTGGATGGCGGTGGGGATCTCGGAGATTACCGCTATTGGGGTCTACGTGCAGTTCTGGTTCCCGGAAATGGCGCAATGGATACCCGCGTTGATTGCGGTGGGCCTGGTGGCGCTGGCAAACCTGGCAGCAGTTCGCTTGTATGGTGAAATCGAATTCTGGTTTGCCATGATTAAAGTGACCACCATCATTGTGATGATTGTCATTGGCGTAGGGGTTATTTTCTTCGGCTTTGGTAACGGTGGTCAGGCGATTGGCTTTGGCAATTTGACCGAACATGGCGGCTTCTTCGCGGGTGGCTGGAAAGGGTTCCTGACAGCGCTGTGTATTGTGGTTGCTTCCTATCAGGGCGTGGAGCTGATCGGCATCACGGCAGGTGAAGCTAAAAACCCGCAGGTCACGCTACGTAGCGCAGTAGGTAAGGTCCTGTGGCGTATCCTGATTTTCTACGTGGGGGCGATTTTTGTTATCGTCACTATCTTCCCGTGGAATGAGATTGGCAGTAACGGCAGCCCGTTCGTTCTCACTTTTGCCAGGATTGGTATTACGGCAGCCGCTGGGATTATCAACTTTGTGGTCCTGACGGCCGCGCTGTCTGGCTGTAACAGCGGGATGTACAGCTGTGGTCGTATGCTCTATGCGCTGGCAAAGAATCGCCAGTTGCCTGCCGCCGTCGGAAAAGTCTCTCGTCACGGCGTGCCGGTCGCTGGTGTGGCGATCTCTATCGCCATCTTGCTGATTGGCTCGTGCCTGAACTACATCATTCCCAATCCGCAGCGGGTGTTCGTTTATGTCTATAGCGCCAGCGTGCTGCCGGGCATGGTGCCGTGGTTTGTTATCCTGATTAGCCAGTTGCGTTTCCGTCAGGCCCATAAGGAAGCGATAGCCAGCCATCCGTTCCGTTCCATTCTGTTCCCGTGGGCGAATTATTTGACGATGGCATTCCTGATTTGCGTATTAATTGGGATGTACTTTAATGAAGATACCCGGATGTCGCTTTTTGTTGGCATTGGTTTCTTGCTGGCAGTAACGCTCATTTATAAGGTTTTTGGCCTGAATCGCCATGGTGTAGCCCAAAAACTGGAGGAATAAGCGACAAAACGCACAAAGCGTGACCAAACGATAATTTATTTTAAAAAAGCACTAGACAGCAGACCGAGACCTCCGTAATATCCAGCCCCGCAACGGCGCTAAGCGCCCGTAGCTCAGCTGGATAGAGCGCTGCCCTCCGGAGGCAGAGGTCTCAGGTTCGAATCCTGTCGGGCGCACCATTAAGTTAGGTGCCGGAGCTGCGGTGGTTTTAATACCGCGTAAAAGATTTGCAGTGGTGGCTATAGCTCAGTTGGTAGAGCCCTGGATTGTGATTCCAGTTGTCGTGGGTTCGAATCCCATTAGCCACCCCATTAATTTAAAGTTGTGAAATGCGAAGGTGGCGGAATTGGTAGACGCGCTAGCTTCAGGTGTTAGTGTCCTTAGGATGTGGGGGTTCGAGTCCCCCCCCTCGCACCACGACTTAAAGAATTGAACTAAAAATTCAAAAAGCAGTAAAACGGCGAGTAGCGCAGCTTGGTAGCGCAACTGGTTTGGGACCAGTGGGTCGGAGGTTCGAATCCTCTCTCGCCGACCAATTTTGAACCCCGCTTCGGCGGGGTTTTTTGTTTTCTGTTCCTCACTTTTGTACCTCTTCTCCCCCAAATGTCATGAAGTCCTAAAAAGCCGCAATCCCTGGTTTTTACAGTGCAATCAGCGCATACGCTGTGTAATAATATGCGGGTAGATGCTCATTCCATCTCTTATGTTCGCCATCAGGCCTCATAAACTCAGGAATGATGCAGAGCCGTTTACGGTGCTTATCGTCCACTGACAGATGTCGCTTTAGCTTCATCAAACACCATGGACATAACGTTGAGTGAAGCACCCATTTATGTTGTCATACAGACCTGTTTAACGCCTGCTCCAAAAGAGCAGGCGTTTTTTTATGCATATCCGTCAGGAATGATTTTGTGTATGCGGCAGGCCCGGCAGGCGAAGCGCCACCGGGCAAGGGGGAATTACTGCGGAGGGTTGTTGTTCTGCAAGGTCAACATCAGGCCATCACGACGCATTGTTGCAGCCTCTTCCGGCTGATGCAGTCTGTCCAGCGCGTCGGCCAGCCAGGCGTAGTCGTATGCATCCGGGCGTTGTTTAAGCGCGGCACGGAAGGCGAGCGTAGCTTCCTGCCATTCACCGTGCTTCATCAATGACTGACCAAGCGTACTCCACAGCAGTGGGCGGTCGCCCACCACTTTAATTTGCTGGCGCAGTACTTTTTCAATCTGTTCCGGGTTGTTGGTTTTCAGACGAGGGATTGGCAGCACCAGGCGGTCGTCATACTGACGTTTCAGACCATCGATGATGATTTGCTGTGCCGTATCGTGATCGTCACACTCAATCAGATGTTCTGCCATTGCCACCTGCAGGGCAACCTGATGACGAGTCTTACGGCTCTGGTTTTTCCACCATGCGCGTAATCCCTCGCTGCCCTGATCGGCGCGAACCTGATCCATCAGACCCACCCATGCCTGCTGTTCCAGCATCGCACGGTGTTCTTCATCACCCACATGCGCTTTCGCCATTGATGGAATGATATCCAGCAAAGAACTCCACGCACCGGTGCGAATGTAAGCCTGTTCCGCCAGGCGTAAGACTTCCGGATGGCGTGGCGTCACTTCCAGCAGTTTGTCTACGCTGTGGCGTGCGGCATGGTTTTCATTACGGGCCAGCTGCAAACGAACGCGGGCGATTTCGACTGGGATCGTATCATTTCCGGCGAGTTCGGCTGCGCGTTCAAGGTGTTGATTAGCGCGAGCTTCATCACCACGCTGCTGAGCCGCTTCTGCCGCCAGAAGGTAATTCACCACCGGTTGTTCTGCGTGATCGGCATTTTTTGACATCAGCTTTTCAACCTGCTGATAGTCGCCTTCTGCCAGTTTAAGCAGCGCCTGCTCGGTCTGCTTACGCGCACGACGGCGTTTACGCCCCACAAACCAGCCGCGAGTATGCGCACCAGTACGGAATATACGGCGCAGCAGCCACTCAATAGCAAAAAGAATGACCATCGCGACGATCAGAATGATCACCAGACCTGTCACGCTGGTTTCGATGTTGTAGTTATCCGTCTGGATCAGAACATAACCTTGATGACCAGCAATCATCTGACCAACGACGATCCCGGCGATCAACAGTACAAAGAGTAATAATACTTTTAGCATCATTATTCTCCCTGCGGCGCGGTTGCCGGAGCATCTGCCTGAGGTACTGGTGCAGGTGCGGCTTCAGCCGGTGATGTGGATGGCTGGGCCAGCAAATTACGCACGCGAGTCTGCATTAGCTTCTCAAGAATAACCTGGCTCTGAAGGGTTTCCGGTACGTCCATGCTGATGCTTTGCTGACTCAGCTGATCGACCTCTTCGAGGAACGCTTTTGTCGCCGCATCGTCAGTGTCGTAATAGGCGCGAACCCACGTGGAGACATTTTCCAGCGCCTGGCGGTATGTTTCTTCCTGATGGCGAGGTACGGCTTGCGCCGCCACGAGCAGGCGTGAACGGATGTTCTCACGTAGGTAAACATCCTGGTTTGGCGCCAGTAGCGGGACGGCGGTTTCATCACGACGGCGAATGGTGATAAAGCTGTCCATAAAGTTCTGCCAGCTTTTTTGTAGATTGACGCGCCATTCGCTAATGGAGCTGGAAAGCTCGCTGCTGTCAGAATCCATCGGTGAATCATCGGTATCGTTATCAGCCAGACGCAGGTTATCAATTTGGTTAGCGAGCTGGTTTACCTTGAGGATAATGCCGTCATAGTCGACCTGAGTTACCGCAGAGAGGCTGGCGATATCGTCGGTAATCGCGCGACGAGCGGCAATTAAACTGGGGTCATTCATGTCAGCTAGGCTGGCGTCGGCGCTTTTCAGCAACGCTGCGGCGGTGGTAACGTCCTGATCGCTCCATAATTTACGCCCCGCCAGTTTCACCAGAAAATCGGCCTGCGCCAGCAGCCAGGTTTTGGCATCGCTTCCGGAGATAGTGGCGATTTTTTGCTGAACCTCATCAAGCTGTTTGGCCAGCGCAGTCCGCTGGCGATTGGCTTCATCCAGCTGTGTTGCCTGCTGCTTAATAATGCCTTCCAGCTCGGTCTTTTGGGTTTCTTGCGCTTTTTGCAGCGCCATGAGCTGGTTTGCCAGCGCATCACTGGTTGCAGTCTGCGTAGTGGCCTGCTGTTTCCCCCAGCCATACAGCCCCACGCCTGCCGCCAGCGCAATAGCAATCGCCACAGCGCTTAGAATCAGTGCGGTACTGTTCTTACTCTTTTTTTCAGTGTTGTTGACTGGCTGTGATGTGGTGTCCACGGCCTCCCTGGTCTCTTCAACCACGGCGGAGGTTTTTTCTTGTTCCGTCATTATGGCATCCCATTATGAGAGTTATTGTAATGCGCGTAGTAGCGCATCGTTGTCGGCGTTATCAGCGACCTTAATATCTTGCCAGCCCAGTTCCCGGGCGAGGTTCGCCAGACGCTCACTGACGACCAGCAGCCGACAGCGTAGTAACCAGTGCTCACGATACCACTGCGGAATAAGCGCCCAGAGCTGCTGTAGCATCTCTCCGCTGGTGACAACCACCGTCTTCACCCCGCGTGATTGCCAGCGCATCGCTTCCTCCGCGCCATCGTAATGTTTTGCACTGCGTTGATAACATTCACAAAAATCGATATCAGCTCCGCGTGCAGTCAGGGTTTCACCTATCAGCTCGCGGCCACCGTTGCCGCGTAATATCAGCGCGCGTTTTCCCGCAATATTTTGTAATTCAGGTAATTGTAGCAAGACTTCGCTAATTTCCCGATCCAACGGATAGTGAATATTGCACCCGCTCACGGTGTGCAACGCCAGCGCCGTTGTACGGCCGATGGCAAAATAGTGCGGGAGAGTGGACCAACTTACCCCTTGCCGCTGAAGTTGAGCATCGGCAAAGGTCACGGCGTGCTGTGAGAGGGCAAAAACCAGATCGTTTTCGGTGAGCGCCGAAAGCCGGGAGGCAAGCGTTGGCAGTTCCCGGCCCGGCGCGAACTCAATAAGCGGAAAGCTCCAGGCCACCTGCCCCAGTGTGCGCAGACGGCTCACTAACTCTTCCCCAGTGGGAGATGGGCGGGTGACCAGAATACTCATGCGGGGGCATCTCCGTTATAAACTTCCGCCAGAATGGCGCGTGCACCGTTTTCCAGCAGCTCTTCTGCCAGAGATATACCCATTTTTTCCGCATCCTGCGCTGCGCCACGACGTTCTCCACATACCATCTGTGAACCATCTGGCGCACCGACTAACGCGCGTAGCCAAATCTCACCGTTGATGAGTTCCGCATAGCTGCCGATAGGAACCTGGCATCCCCCTTCCAGGCGGGTGTTCATGGCACGTTCTGCTTTTACGCGCAGGGCGGTTTCTTCATGGTTGAGTGGCGCTAACAGTGCCTGAGTGCGCTGATCGTCGAGTCGACATTCGATACCCACAGCGCCTTGTCCGACCGCAGGCAGAGACACTTCTGGTGCCAGTGCTGCGCGGATTCGCGACTCCAGCCCTAAGCGTTTTAATCCAGCGACGGCCAGAATAATGGCGTCGTAGTCGCCGTTGTCCAGTTTGCCGAGGCGAGTACCTACGTTGCCGCGCAGCGAGCGGATGATGAGATCCGGGCGCTGTTTTGCCAATTGGCACTGGCGACGTAAGCTGGACGTGCCAACGATGCTACCTGCTGGCAGCTCATCCAGCGTGTTGTATTTATTTGAGACGAAAGCATCACGCGGATCTTCACGCTCGCAAATAGTAACCAGCCCAAGACCCTCAGGAAATTCGACCGGCACATCCTTCATGGAATGCACGGCGATATCTGCGCGTTTTTCCAGCAGTGCGACTTCCAGCTCTTTAACAAACAAACCTTTACCCCCGACTTTTGCCAGTGGGGTATCCAGAATCACGTCGCCACGGGTCACCATGGGAACCAGTTCAACGACCAGACCGGGGTGGTTTGCCATTAAGGCGTCTTTGACATAATGTGCCTGCCAGAGTGCAAGGGGGCTTTGGCGTGTGGCAATTCTCAAAACATTGTCTAACATGCTTGTTACCGTCATTATCAATCATTGACCATCCTAACATCCTTATCAAAGGGATGTCAGCGTTACGCTCAAACGTAAGTGAGAGGAAAAGGCGCTGCATCATCACTGGCAGTGATTAATGACGAGAAACCTCCCGACCGTATGAAGGAATTTACACGTAACGAACGGTGCTACACTTGTATGTAGCGCATCTTTCTTTACGGTCAATGAGCAAGGTGTTAAATTGATCACGTTTTAGACCATTTTTTCGGCTGTACTCCCTAAAAAAATGGGGGTGAAAAAACGGTAACGGTTATTTTTGACATACGGTTTATCCGAATTGCTGAAGATTGTTGATGAGCGCTTGCGCCGCAGCAATCGACAACATGATGGATAGCAACATCAGGCGATACGTCTTGTACCTCTATATTGAGACTCTGAAACAGAGACTGGATGCCATAAATCAACTGCGTGTGGATCGCGCGCTTGCTGCCATGGGACCTGCCTTCCAGCAGGTATACAGTCTGCTGCCGACATTATTGCACTACCACCATCCGTTAATGCCGGGTTACCTCGATGGTAACGTTCCCAAAGGCATATGCTTTTACACGCCTGATGAAACCCAACGCCACTACCTGAACGAACTGGAACTGTACCGCGGTATGTCGCCGCAGGATCCTCCCAAGGGCGAACTGCCGATCACCGGCGTTTACTCAATGGGCAGCACCTCTTCCGTAGGGCAAAGCTGTTCCTCAGACCTCGATATCTGGGTCTGCCATCAATCCTGGCTGGATAGCGAAGAGCGGCAGCTGCTGCAACGTAAATGCAGCCTGCTGGAAAGTTGGGCCGCCTCGCTGGGCGTGGAAGTCAGTTTCTTCCTGATTGATGAAAACCGTTTCCGCCATAATGAAAGCGGCAGTCTGGGTGGTGAAGACTGTGGCTCGACGCAGCATATCCTGCTGCTTGATGAATTCTATCGCACCGCTGTGCGCCTCGCAGGTAAACGTATTCTGTGGAATATGGTGCCTGGCGATGAAGAAGAGCATTACGACGATTACGTCATGACGCTCTACGCGCAGGGGGTGTTAACGCCAAACGAATGGCTGGATCTGGGTGGACTCAGTTCGCTTTCCGCCGAAGAGTACTTTGGCGCCAGCCTCTGGCAGTTGTACAAGAGTATCGATTCCCCGTACAAAGCGGTGCTGAAAACGCTGCTGCTGGAAGCCTATTCCTGGGAATACCCCAATCCACGCCTGTTGGCGAAAGACATTAAACAGCGCCTGCACGACGGCGAGATTGTCTCTTTTGGTCTCGACCCATACTGCATGATGCTGGAGCGCGTTACCGAGTACCTCACGGCGATCGAAGATCCGACGCGCCTGGATTTAGTACGTCGATGTTTCTACTTAAAAGTCTGTGAGAAACTGAGCCGTGAACGCGCCTGCGTGGGCTGGCGTCGTGAAGTGCTAAGTCAGTTAGTACAAGAGTGGGGTTGGGATGAAGCCCGCCTGACGATGCTGGATAACCGCGCCAACTGGAAAATTGACCAGGTACGCGAAGCGCACAACGAACTGCTCGACGCAATGATGCAGAGCTATCGTAATTTGATCCGTTTTGCGCGCCGCAACAATCTTAGCGTCAGCGCCAGTCCGCAGGATATTGGCGTGTTGACCCGTAAGCTGTATGCCGCATTTGAAGCCTTGCCCGGCAAAGTGACGCTGGTGAACCCGCAGATCTCACCGGATCTCTCAGAACCCAATCTGACTTTTATCCACGTGCCGCCAGGTCGCGCCAACCGTTCGGGTTGGTATCTCTACAACCGCGCGCCTAACATGGATTCGATCATCAGCCATCAGCCGCTGGAATATAACCGCTATCTCAATAAGCTGGTGGCGTGGGCGTGGTTTAACGGTCTGATGACATCGCGTACGCATTTGTTTATTAAGGGTAACGGTATTGTCGACTTGCCGAAGCTGCAGGAGATGGTCGCCGATGTCTCGCACCACTTCCCGCTGCGTCTGCCGGCACCAACGCCGAAAGCGCTGTACAGTCCGTGCGAAATTCGCCATCTGGCGATTATCGTCAACCTCGAATATGACCCGACGGCGGCGTTTCGCAATCAGGTCGTGCATTTTGATTTCCGTAAGCTGGATGTCTTCAGCTTTGGCGAAGAGCAAAATTGCCTGGTGGGTAGCGTAGACCTGCTGTATCGCAACTCGTGGAATGAAGTGCGAACCCTGCACTTCAACGGCGAGCAGGCGATGATTGAAGCGTTAAAAACGATTCTGGGCAAAATGCATCAGGATGCCGCGCCACCGGATAGCGTTGACGTGTTCTGTTACAGCCAGCATTTGCGTGGTTTGATCCGCACGCGTGTCCAGCAACTGGTGTCTGAGTGCATCGAACTGCGCCTGTCCAGTACGCGCCAGGAAACCGGACGTTTCAAAGCGCTGCGTGTTTCCGGCCAGACGTGGGGCCTGTTCTTCGAACGTCTGAACGTCTCGGTGCAGAAACTGGAAAACGCCATTGAATTCTATGGCGCGATTTCGCACAACAAATTGCACGGTCTTTCCGTTCAGGTTGAGACCAACCATGTGAAATTGCCGTCGGTGGTGGACGGTTTTGCCAGCGAAGGGATCATTCAGTTCTTTTTTGAAGAGACGGGTGATGAGCAGGGCTTTAACATCTACATTCTGGACGAGAGTAACCGTGTCGAGGTGTATCACCACTGTGAAGGCAGTAAAGAAGAGCTGGTGCGGGATGTCAGCCGCTTCTATTCATCGTCGCACGATCGCTTCACTTACGGCTCCAGTTTTATCAACTTTAACCTGCCGCAGTTTTATCAGATTGTGAAAACTGACGGGCGCGCGCAGGTGATCCCGTTCCGCACTCAGCCGATTAGTCCAGTCCCGCAAACCAGTCAGGATAACGACACGCCGCTGTTGCAGCAGTATTTCTCGTGAGTTAACTTTCCCGGATTCGCGACGCTTACCGGGCCAAAGTAGGCCGGATAAGCGAAGCGCATCCGGCACTACAACTTAACGGAAGCTCACCTCTTCACCCGCTTGTTGCGTTGCCGCCTGTTCCAGCAGATCCCAGAAGGTTTCACCGCTGCGGTCGCAAATCCACTCGTCGCCTTTCAGGTCAAAATGGTAACCGCCCTGTTTAGTGGCCAACCATACCTGGTGCAGCGGCTCCTGGCGGTTAATGATAATTTTGCTGCCATTTTCGAAGCTGATGGTCAGTACGCCACCGTTGATCTCACAATCGATATCGCTGTCGCCGTCCCAGTCGTCCAGACGCTCTTCAATGGTCATCCACAGGGTGTCGGCAAGGCGATGAAATTCACTGTCGTTCATTTTTTTATCCTGTTTTTCGTGATGGTCGCAGTATAACGCGGAATAAATCACGTTGCAGTTTTTAGCCAAACTCTTGCTTTTACGCCTTCTCCTGCGATGATAGAAAACAGAAAGCATGAACTTACAGGCAATCCATAATGAAAAACGTGTTTCAGGCACTCGCTGTACTTTTTACACTGTTCAGCCTGACGGGCTGTGGTCTGAAGGGACCTCTCTATTTCCCGCCAGCAGACAAAAACGCGCCGCCTCCGACGAAGAGCATTCAGTCGCCAGCACAATCTACGACGCCGGATAAAAACGATCGTGGAATCAGTGATGGGCCTTCTCAGGTGAATTACTGACGGTAAGTTTCTGTACCCGCGTGAACGGAGTAAACAATGCAATTCTCTAAAATGCATGGCCTTGGCAACGATTTTATGGTCGTCGACGCGGTAACGCAGAATGTCTTTTTTTCACCCGAGCTGATCCGTCGCTTGTCTGACAGGCATCTGGGTGTTGGGTTCGATCAACTGCTGGTCGTCGAGCCGCCGTACGATCCGGAGCTGGATTTCCATTACCGCATTTTTAATGCTGATGGCAGCGAAGTCTCGCAGTGTGGCAATGGCGCTCGTTGCTTTGCCCGTTTTGTGCGCCTGAAAGGGCTGACGAATAAGCGTGATATTCGAGTCAGTACCGCGAATGGCCGCATGGTATTAAGCGTAACGGACGACGAGCTGGTGCGGGTGAATATGGGCGAACCCAACTTTGAACCCTCGCAGGTCCCTTTTCGTGCCAATAAAGCAGAGAAGACCTATATTATGCGAGTGGCCGAGCAGACAGTATTGTGCGGCGTGGTTTCAATGGGGAATCCGCATTGCGTGATTCAGGTTGATGATGTTGATACGGCCACGGTGGAAACACTGGGACCGGTTCTGGAAAGCCATGAACGCTTCCCTGAACGCGCCAATATCGGCTTTATGCAAGTGGTCAAGCGTGAGCATATCCGACTGCGTGTTTATGAGCGTGGCGCGGGTGAAACGCAGGCCTGTGGCAGCGGGGCGTGTGCGGCTGTCGCTGTCGGTATTCAGCAGGGCCTGCTGGCAGATGAAGTGAGGGTGGAATTACCGGGCGGTCGACTTGATATCGCCTGGAAAGGTCCGGGTCATCCGTTATATATGACTGGCCCGGCGGCACATGTCTACGACGGATTTATTCACTTATGAAGCAACCAGGGGAAGAACTACAGGAAACGCTCATGGAACTGGACGACCGGGCGGTCGTCGATTATCTGCAACGTAATCCTGAGTTTTTTATCCGTAATGCTCAAGCGGTTGAAGCGATGCGCGTTCCGCATCCGGTGCGGGGCACGGTCTCTTTAGTTGAATGGCATATGGCGCGGGCACGCAATCATATCAACGTGCTGGAAGAGAATATGGCGTTGTTGATGGAACAAGCGAATGCCAACGAAAGCTTGTTCTATCGACTGTTAAATCTGCAAGGACGACTGGTGTCCGCGAACAGTCTCGACGACATGCTGATGCGACTTCATCGCTGGGCGCGTGAGTTAGGGCTGGCGGGAGCGACGGTTCGTCTGTTTCCGGATCGCTGGCGACTTGGCGCGCCCTCGAAATTCACCCATCTGGCATTAAGCCGCCAGGCTTTCGAACCGCTGCGCATTCAGCGTATGGGTCAGTCACAGCACTACCTTGGACCACTCCACGGCCCGGAGCTGTTAGTCATGATGCCGGAAGCGAAAGCCATCGGTTCGGTGGCAATGTCGATGTTGGGGCCAGATGGCTCTCTTGGTGTCATGTTGTTCAGTAGCCGTGATGCCAATCATTACCAGCAGGGGCAGGGCACGCAGTTATTGCAGGAAATCTCGCTGATGTTGCCGGAACTGCTGGAGCGTTGGATTGAACGCGTATGACCGATTTACCCCTTTCTCAGGATGTGGCGCGCTTTTTGCGCTATCTGGGCGTCGAGCGCCAGCTTAGCCCGATCACATTGCTAAATTATCAGCTTCAGCTTGATGCCATCATTGCGTTAGCCGGAGAAACCGGTCTGCAAAGCTGGCAGCAGTGTGACGCTTCGATGGTTCGTAGTTTTGCCGTGCGTAGTCGCCGTAAAGGACTGGGACCAGCCAGCCTGGCTTTGCGCCTGTCTGCACTGCGCAGTTTCTTCGACTGGATGGTTAATCAGGGCGAGCTGAACGCTAATCCGGCAAAAAGTGTTTCCGCGCCGAAAGCGCCGCGCCATTTACCCAAAAATATCGACGTTGATGATGTTAATCGCCTGCTGGATATCGATCTCAACGATCCCCTCGCCGTGCGCGACCGGGCGATGTTGGAAGTGATGTACGGCGCAGGGCTGCGTCTGTCTGAACTGGTGGGGCTGGATATTAAACATCTCGATCTTGATACTGGCGAAGTATGGGTGATGGGCAAGGGCAGTAAAGAACGCCGTCTGCCGATTGGCCGCAATGCGGTGGCGTGGATTGAGCACTGGTTGGATCTGCGTGGACTGTTTGGCAGCGATGACGATGCGCTGTTCCTGTCAAAACTGGGCAAACGCATCTCGGCGCGTAACGTGCAGAAACGCTTTGCCGAGTGGGGGATTAAACAGGGGCTTAACAGTCACGTGCATCCCCACAAATTGCGCCACTCTTTTGCGACACATATGCTGGAGTCGAGCGGCGATCTGCGCGGTGTGCAGGAGTTATTGGGGCATGCCAACCTCTCAACGACCCAAATCTATACCCATCTTGACTTTCAACACCTGGCTTCAGTGTACGATGCGGCGCATCCACGCGCCAAACGGGGGAAATAATGCGTTTTTACCGGCCTTTGGGGCACATTTCTGCGCTCACCTTTGACCTTGATGACACCCTTTACGATAACCGTCCCGTTATCACACGCACCGAGCAGGAAGCGCTCGCTTTTGTCCAAAATTACCATCCCGCGCTGCGCACGTTGCAAAATAGTGACCTCCAGCGCTTACGCCAGGTTGTGCGCGACGCTGAGCCGGAAATCTACCACGATGTTACCCAATGGCGTCACCGAGCCGTCGAGCGCGCTATGCTGGAGGCGGGGCTGTCAGAGGCAGAAGCCAGAATGGGGGCGAATGCAGCGATGATGAATTTCGCCAAATGGCGTAGCCGTATCGACGTCCCGCAGACAACGCATGACACGTTAAAGGCACTGGCTCGCAAATGGCCGCTGGTGGCGATCACCAACGGTAATGCGCAACCAGAGCTATTTGGCCTGGGCGATTATTTTGAGTTTGTACTTCGTGCGGGCCCGGATGGGCGATCAAAACCGTTCAGCGACATGTACTCGCTGGCCGCGGAAAAACTGAATCTAC
This sequence comes from Citrobacter sp. HN-141, assembly GCF_033341895.1. Lineage (NCBI taxonomy): Bacteria > Pseudomonadati > Pseudomonadota > Gammaproteobacteria > Enterobacterales > Enterobacteriaceae > Citrobacter > Citrobacter sp. HN-141. The sequence goes on from NZ_JAWPBF010000019.1 coordinate 47,945, forward strand.
CTGTGGGGGAAATCCTGCATGTGGGTGATGACCTGACGACAGACGTTGCAGGTGCCATTCGTTGCGGCATGCAGGCTTGCTGGATCAAACCGGAAAATGCCGACCTGATGCAAACCGCTGACAGCCGTTTACTTCCGCATATTGAAATTTCACAGTTGGCATCTCTGACCTCGCTGATATAATCACCAACAACTCTGTATAAATTCCCAGGGGTCCGGTGGGGCCCTGTTGATTCCGGCGGTGCCAATGGACGTTTCTTACCTGCTCGATAGCCTCAATGACGAACAGCGCCAGGCTGTGGCCGCGCCACGCAGCAACATGCTGGTTCTGGCGGGCGCGGGGAGTGGTAAAACGCGTGTGCTGGTGCACCGTATCGCCTGGTTACTGACGGTTGAGAACAACTCGCCGTACTCCATTATGGCGGTGACGTTTACCAACAAAGCGGCGGCGGAAATGCGTCACCGTATTGGTCAGATCATGGGCACCAGCCAGGGCGGTATGTGGGTGGGGACCTTCCACGGTCTGGCGCACCGTCTGCTGCGTGCGCACCATATGGATGCCAACCTGCCGCAGGATTTCCAGATCCTCGACAGCGAAGACCAGTTGCGTCTGCTTAAGCGCCTGATCAAAGCAATGAATCTGGATGAGAAGCAGTGGCCGCCGCGTCAGGCGATGTGGTTCATCAACAGCCAGAAAGACGAAGGGCTGCGCCCGCACCATTTACAGAGCTACGGAAATCCAGTTGAGCAAACCTGGCAGAAAGTCTATCAGGCCTACCAGGAAGCGTGCGACCGTGCGGGGCTGGTGGATTTCGCCGAGCTGCTGCTGCGTGCCCATGAACTGTGGCTCAACAAGCCGCATATCCTGCAGCACTACCGCGAACGCTTTACCAATATCCTGGTGGATGAATTCCAGGATACCAACAACATTCAGTACGCGTGGATCCGCCTGCTGGCGGGCGACAGCGGCAAAGTGATGATCGTGGGTGATGACGACCAGTCAATTTACGGCTGGCGCGGCGCGCAGGTTGAAAACATCCAGCGCTTCCTCACTGACTTCCCCGGCGCAGAAACCATTCGTCTGGAGCAGAACTACCGTTCGACCAACAACATCCTCAGCGCGGCCAACGCCCTGATTGAAAACAACAACGGGCGTCTGGGTAAAAAGCTGTGGACCGACGGCGTCGACGGCGAACCGATCTCTCTGTATTGCGCATTCAACGAACTCGATGAAGCGCGCTTTGTGGTTAACCGCATCAAAACCTGGCAGGACAACGGCGGCGCGCTGGAACAATGCGCCATTCTGTATCGCAGCAACGCCCAGTCGCGCGTACTGGAAGAGGCGCTGTTACAGGCCAGCATGCCGTACCGTATCTACGGTGGAATGCGCTTCTTTGAACGCCAGGAAATCAAAGATGCGCTCTCTTACCTGCGTCTGATCGCTAACCGCAACGATGATGCTGCGTTTGAACGCGTGGTGAATACACCGACGCGCGGGATTGGCGATCGTACGCTGGATGTGGTGCGCCAGACCTCCCGTGACCGCCAGCTAACGCTGTGGCAGGCCTGTCGTGAGCTGTTGCAGGAAAAAGCCCTTGCGGGTCGCGCTGCCAGCGCCTTACAGCGTTTTATGGAGCTGATTGAGGCACTGGCGCAGGAGACAGCCGATATGCCACTGCACGTGCAGACTGACCGGGTGATTAAAGACTCCGGCCTGCGCATGATGTACGAGCAGGAAAAAGGCGAGAAAGGCCAGACGCGTATCGAAAACTTAGACGAACTGGTGACGGCAACGCGCCAGTTCAGCTACAACGAAGAAGACGAAGACTTAATGCCGCTGCAGGCGTTCCTGTCTCACGCCGCGCTGGAAGCAGGCGAAGGGCAGGCGGATACCTGGCAGGACGCAGTACAGCTGATGACGCTGCACTCGGCGAAAGGTCTGGAGTTCCCGCAGGTCTTTATTGTCGGGATGGAAGAGGGCATGTTCCCCAGCCAGATGTCGCTGGACGAAGGCGGTCGTCTGGAAGAAGAACGTCGTCTGGCCTATGTCGGCGTCACCCGTGCTATGCAGAAGCTGACACTAACCTATGCCGAAACGCGCCGTCTGTACGGCAAAGAGGTTTACCATCGCCCATCGCGCTTTATCGGCGAACTGCCGGAAGCGTGTGTGGAAGAGGTTCGCCTGCGTGCCACCGTTAGCCGCCCGGTCAACCATCAACGGATGGGCACGCCAATGGCAGAGAACGACACCGGTTATAAGCTCGGCCAGCGCGTGCGCCACGCCAAGTTTGGTGAAGGCACTATCGTCAATCTCGAAGGCAGCGGCGAGCACAGTCGCCTGCAGGTGGCGTTCCAGGGGCAGGGCATTAAATGGTTGGTGGCGGCCTACGCCAGACTGGAAACGGTGTGATCGGTTCTGCTTTGCCGGATGGCGACGCTGTAGCGCCTTATCCGGCTATCTGTCGGTTAATATTCTGAAATCATAGATAAATAATTCCCCTCTGCTAACCTTTCTGTATAAGGGGAAATTATTACTTTTTCGCCATCCGTTGCGTGTTGACGTCAAAATTTTGCTGGCGTAACATGCGCGCACGATTACGCTAAGAGGACATTCGCCTTGGACACACCCAGTAGATACTGGCTCATTATCCTGTCATCCAGGATCAACTCCTAAGGCTATCCCTTTTTGCTGATAGCCTTCGCGGTTGTCAGCGACCTTCTGTTTTTTCCCGTCGCGCTGAGTCAGGCTGTTTAATGGTCTGAAACCCAATTTGTTTCTGTGTGCCCTCCGAACTGTCCGATAATTTTTTGCATTGGGAGTCCCGGTCATGCTGAGCGCATTTCAACTGGAAAACAATCGTTTAACTCGCCTTGAGGCAGACGAGATCGAGCACCTGGCCAGTTCGGTTTGGGTCGATTTAGTCGAGCCGGATGACGAAGAACGAAACCGTGTGCAAAAGGACTTGGGCCAGAATCTGGCTACGCGCCCTGAACTGGAAGACATCGAAGCATCCGCACGTTTTTTTGAAGACGAAGACGGTCTGCACATCCACTCCTTCTTCTTTTATGAAGACGCCGACGATCACGCGGGCAACTCAACCGTCGCATTTACCATTCGCGAAGGTCGCTTGTTTACTCTGCGCGAGCGCGAACTGCCGGCTTTCCGCCTGTACCGCATGCGTGCGCGCAATCAGGCGATGGTGGATGGCAACGCCTACGAGCTGCTGCTCGACCTGTTCGAAACCAAAATTGAACAGCTGGCGGATGAGATCGAAAACATCTACAGCGATCTGGAAAAACTCAGTCGCGTGATTATGGAAGGGCGTCAGGGTGATGAGTACGACGAAGCGCTATCGACGCTTGCGGAGCTGGAAGATATCGGCTGGAAGGTACGCTTGTGTTTGATGGATACCCAGCGCGCACTGAACTTTCTGGTGCGTAAAGCGCGTCTGCCGGGCAGTCAGCTGGAGCAGGCGCGTGAGATCCTGCGCGATATCGAGTCCCTGTTGCCGCACAACGAATCACTGTTCCAGAAGGTTAACTTCCTGATGCAGGCGGCGATGGGCTTTATCAACATCGAGCAGAACCGCATCATCAAGATCTTCTCGGTGGTTTCTGTCGTGTTCCTGCCGCCGACGCTGGTCGCTTCCAGCTACGGGATGAACTTTGAGTTTATGCCAGAGCTGCACTGGAGCTTCGGTTATCCTGGCGCGATTGTCTTTATGATGCTCGCGGGTCTGGCGCCGTATCTGTACTTTAAGCGCAAGAACTGGCTGTAATAACTGTGCTTTATCCGGCCTACGGCGATGTGCTTTTGTAGGCCGGATAAGCGAAGCGCTATCCGGCAATCCCCTGGCTCCGACGAACCCGTCGTTGCGTATAAATCGCATCCATCACGAAAATCGCCAGCGCCACCCAGATAAACGCAAACGTGACCATTTTATCTGCTCCCGGGACTTCACCGTAGAAGGTGACGGCCAGCAGGAACATCAGCGTAGGCCCGATATACTGGAAAAAGCCCAGCGTGGACAGACGTAGACGGGTTGCCGCACCGGTAAAGCACAGCAGCGGAATGGTGGTCACGACACCCGCAGCAATCAGCAGCAGATTAAGCGACATGGGGTTCTGACCCATATGGCTGGTTGGGCTGTCTGCGATACCAAACAGATAGATGGCTGCAATGGGCAAGAGCCACAGGGTTTCGATTAGCATGCCGGTTTGCGCTTCGACAGCGATTTTCTTGCGTACCAAACCATAAAAAGCAAAGCTGAATGCCAGCCCCAGCGCAATTATTGGCAGGGAGCCAAAGGTCCATAGCTGCACCAGCACGCCACAAGCGGCTAATAAGACCGCAAGCCACTGCATACGACGGAAGCGTTCTCCGAGGAAAATCATCCCCAACACGATATTCACCAGCGGGTTAATAAAGTAACCGAGGCTGGCTTCCAGCATATGGTGGTTATTGACCGCCCAGATAAAGAGCAGCCAGTTTCCGCCGATTAGGACCGCCGAGAGCGCCAGCAGAAAAATCTTCTTTGGCGTTTGCAGCAGCGTTTTGACACCTGACCATTGGCGACTAACGCTCATCAGCGCCACCATAAAGAAAAATGACCAGATGACGCGGTGCGTCAGGATCTCATCTGCCGGGACGTAGTAAATCAGTTTGAAGTAGGCGGGAGCGATACCCCAAATAAAATAGGCAGCAAGAGCGAGTAACACGCCCTGCCGCGTTTGTTTAGCATCCATTGGGAGAACTCATTGCAGAAAAGTAACCGTAGTTTACCTTTTTTCAGGCGCTTACCCCACCATATAAGTGGCAGTTGCACTGGCGATATAAAGCTGTTCTTCGTTATGCAGTTCCACTCGTGCGACTGCCACTTTATTGCCTGCTCGCAGCAGACTGCTGGTGGCCGTAAAGCGATTCCCTCTGCCTGGTCGCAGGTAATCAACGCGCAGATCGATGGTGCCCATTCGTGACATGCGCTGGCGTAACTCGTCCTCGCTGATGGTCTCGTGGCGGGTTAGCGTACTGCCAACGCACACCAGCCCGGCGGCAACGTCCAGCGCTGAGGCGATCACCCCGCCGTGCAGGATGCTTTGTGCCCAGTTGCCGACCATCATCGGTTGGTTATTAAACGCTAATTGCGCAAATTCTTTTTCATAACGTTCCAGTTCCAGCCCCAATGCCCGATTAAACGGCATATGATAGACAAACATTTCACCCACTAATTTAAGGGCTTGCTCAGCAGTAAGAACAGCAGACATACGATCCCGATACCTTATTGGTTAATGAAATGTTGATATTATGCTTATTATTTGTTGTTTTCTACTTTAGGACGGGATAACTAACGAGGAACTAGCTAAGTATGTAGAATACTTGGCAGATAATTATACAATTCATCAATATTTTGGTTCAGGAGAACACTACCGATGCGGGCGATTCTGGGTTGGTTACTACCAGCAGTCATGCTGCCGTTGACCGCGTATGCGCAGGAAGCGACAGTGAAAGAGATTCATGATGCACCAGCAGTGAGAGGCAGTATTATCGCCAATATGCTGCAAGAACACGATAATCCTTTCACGCTGTACCCCTATGACACCAACTATCTCATCTACACCAATACCAGCGACATGAACAAAGAGGCGATCAGCAGCTATAACTGGTCGGATAATGCGCGCAAAGATGAGGTTAAGTTTCAACTAAGCCTGGCATTTCCGCTTTGGCGCGGGATTTTGGGCCCGAATTCAGTGCTCGGTGGTTCATATACTCAGAAATCCTGGTGGCAGCTTTCTAATAGTGAAGAGTCTTCACCGTTTCGTGAAACTAACTACGAGCCACAGCTGTTTCTGGGTTTCGCCACGGATTATCGCTTTGCTGGCTGGACGCTACGTGATGTCGAAATGGGCTATAACCATGATTCAAATGGCCGATCCGATCCCACCTCGCGCAGCTGGAACCGCCTGTACACTCGTCTGATGGCTGAAAATGGCAACTGGCTGGTGGAGGTTAAACCGTGGTACGTCATCGGCAGCACTGACGATAACCCCGACATCACCAAATACATGGGCTACTACCAGCTGAAAATGGGCTATCACCTCGGTGATGCCGTCATCAGCGTGAAAGGCCAGTACAACTGGAATACCGGTTACGGTGGTGCTGAAATCGGCGCGAGCTACCCGATCACTAAGCATGTTCGCTTCTACACCCAGGTCTATAGCGGCTACGGCGAATCGCTGATCGACTACAATTTCAATCAGACGCGTGTGGGTGTGGGTGTGATGCTCAACGATATCTTCTGATAGGTTTGATAGCATTTTAATCATTGCAGTTTCTCTCTCAGGCGCTGAAAATAGCGCCTGTTTTTCTTTAAGGCTAATGGGGTTAATGTGGCGCAGGCGGAAGTGTTGAATCTGGAAATGGGCGCTAAACAGGTTTTGCAGGAAACCTTTGGCTACCAACAGTTTCGCCCTGGGCAGGAAGAAATTATCGATACTGTGCTTTCTGGTCGCGACTGCCTGGTCGTCATGCCGACCGGTGGTGGTAAATCCCTGTGCTATCAAATCCCCGCATTATTGCTGAACGGACTCACCGTTGTTGTCTCGCCGCTTATTTCCCTGATGAAAGATCAGGTCGACCAATTATTAGCAAACGGCGTGGCGGCGGCGTGTCTGAACTCTACCCAAAGTCGTGAACAGCAGCTTGAGGTCATGGCTAGCTGTCGCAGCGGGCAAATTCGCTTGCTGTACATTGCGCCCGAACGTTTGATGCTGGATAACTTCCTCGAACATCTGGCGCACTGGAATCCGGTGTTGCTGGCCGTTGATGAAGCGCACTGCATCTCGCAATGGGGGCACGATTTCCGCCCTGAATACGCCGCGTTGGGGCAATTGCGTCAGCGTTTCCCGACGCTGCCATTCGTAGCGCTGACCGCGACCGCGGATGACACCACCCGCCTGGATATTGTGCGTCTGCTGGGGTTGAACGATCCGCTCATTCAGATCAGCAGTTTTGACCGGCCGAATATTCGCTACATGCTGATGGAGAAGTTTAAGCCGCTCGATCAGCTGATGCGCTACGTGCAAGAGCAGCGCGGTAAGTCCGGCATTATCTATTGCAACAGCCGCGCTAAAGTAGAAGACACCGCTGCGCGTCTGCAAAGCCGCGGCATCAGCGCGGGGGCCTATCATGCCGGGCTGGAAAACAGTGTACGTGCTGAAGTGCAGGAGAAATTCCAGCGGGATGACCTGCAAATCGTGGTGGCGACCGTAGCGTTCGGGATGGGAATCAACAAACCTAACGTACGCTTTGTGGTGCATTTTGATATCCCGCGTAACATCGAATCCTATTACCAGGAAACCGGCCGCGCCGGGCGTGACGGCCTGCCTGCGGAAGCGATGCTGTTTTACGATCCGGCTGATATGGCATGGCTGCGCCGTTGCCTGGAAGAAAAACCAGCCGGGCAGTTACTGGATATTGAACGGCATAAACTCAATGCGATGGGAGCGTTTGCCGAGGCGCAAACCTGTCGTCGTCTGGTATTGTTGAATTATTTTGGTGAAGGGCGTCAGGAGCCGTGCGGCAACTGCGATATTTGCCTCGATCCGCCAAAACAGTACGATGGCTTAATGGATGCGCGTAAGGCGCTGTCGACAATCTACCGCGTCAACCAACGTTTTGGTATGGGGTATGTCGTGGAAGTCTTACGCGGAGCCAATAACCAACGTATTCGCGAGCTGGCCCATGACAAGCTGCCGGTCTATGGCATTGGTCGTGAACAGAGCCATGAACATTGGGTGAGCGTTATTCGCCAGCTTATTCATCTTGGGCTGGTGACGCAGAATATTGCCCACCACTCCGCGTTACAGTTAACCGAAGCCGCGCGTCCGGTGTTGCGCGGTGATGTTGCGTTACAGCTTGCCGTGCCGCGTATCGTGGCGCTGAAACCGCGTGCGATGCAGAAATCCTTCGGCGGCAACTACGACCGCAAGCTCTTCGCCAAATTGCGTAAGCTGCGTAAAGCGATTGCCGATGAAGAAAATATCCCGCCGTACGTGGTTTTCAATGATGCGACGCTGATAGAAATGGCCGAGCAGATGCCGGTTTCTCCGAGCGAAATGTTAAGCGTCAACGGCGTGGGCATGCGTAAACTTGAGCGTTTCGGCAAAGAGTTTATGGCGCTTATTCGTGCACACGTTGATGGCGACGACGAAGAGTAGTCAGCCGGGCAAAAAAGTGCCAGGATGGTGACTCACTGAACTATTTCCCCCGCGAGTCATTTTTATGTTAACGCTATTTTTCACCGTTGCGTTGGTGCATATTGTTGCACTGATGAGTCCCGGTCCCGATTTTTTCTTTGTCTCTCAAACGGCTGTGAGCCGTTCGCGTAAAGAAGCGATGATGGGTGTGCTGGGTATTACCTGTGGCGTCATGGTATGGGCTGGCGTGGCACTGCTCGGTTTACACCTGATCATCGAAAAAATGGCCTGGCTGCACACCATTATTATGGTAGGTGGGGGGCTGTATCTGTGCTGGATGGGTTATCAGATGCTGCGCGGCGCGTTTAAAAAACAGGATGTTGCAGCTCCCACTCCGCAGGTGGAGCTGGCGCAGAGCGGACGCAGCTTTTTAAAAGGTCTGCTCACCAATCTGGCGAACCCTAAAGCCATTATCTACTTTGGCTCCGTGTTCTCATTGTTCGTTGGCGATAACGTAGGAACGGGCGCACGTTGGGGGATCTTTGCCCTCATTATCGTGGAAACGCTGGCGTGGTTTACCGTGGTCGCCAGCCTGTTTGCACTGCCGAAAATGCGTCGTGGTTATCAGCGTCTGGCGAAGTGGATCGATGGTTTTGCCGGTGCGCTGTTCGCAGGCTTCGGTATTCACCTGATTATTTCGCGTTAATTTACCTGCAGGCCGGATAAGCGGTAGCGTCATCCGGCACTGATCTCAGGCATGCCGTGCTGACGCCAGCAGGGCACCTATCAGCATAAACAGTGAACCAAACACTTTGTTCAGCGCCTTCATTTGCTTTGGCCCCTTAATCCAGCCCGCAATGCGGGTGGCCAGCGTCGCGTAACCGATCATCACAATGATATCGACCACGATGGTGGTGATACCAAGCACCACATACTGCATGACCTGAGGTTCTTGCGGCATGATGAACTGTGGGAACAGGGCGGCGAGAAACACAATGCTCTTTGGGTTGGTCAGGTTAACGAAAACCGCCCTTTTGAACAGGCGGCTGCGTGTTTGCGTGTTTGCCATGGTGTTCAGATCGATAGCGCCCGCTGCCCGCCATTGCTGAATGCCTAACCAAATCAAATAGGCAGCTCCCGCCCACTTCAGTACTTCAAACGCGATGACTGAACGTGAGAACAATGTCCCCAGCCCAACGCCAACCAGTACGATATGAATGGCAAGCCCGGTCTGCAAACCGGCAATAGAGGCGCTGGCGCCACGATAGCCATAGCTGATGGCGGTTGTCATGGTATTGATTGCGCCAGAGCCCGGAGACAAGCTCAAAATAATAGAGGTCAGCAGGTAGGCGAACCACCATTCAAAGGTCATGAGAAACTCCCGGATTGTCTATTTTTATGCCACAATACGCTACTGCCGTTGCGTTGTATCAGGCTCGGCGAAAAAAACGATTTTACTTGGTCAGCGAGGCTGGATACCCGATGTTTCAGCAGCAAAAAGACTGGGAAACAAGAGAAAACGCGTTCGCCGCTTTTTCCATGGGGCCACTGACAGATTTCTGGCACCAGCGGGAGGAAGCGGAGTTTACGGGTGTAGATGATGTTCCCGTACATTTTGTTCGCTTTCGTGCCGAAAAAAACGATCGCGTCATCGTTGTCTGTCCTGGGCGCATTGAAAGCTATGTGAAATACGCTGAGCTGGCGTATGACCTGTTTCATTCTGGTTTTGACGTACTCATTATCGATCACCGTGGTCAGGGGCGCTCCGGGCGGATGTTATCGGACCCACATCGTGGTCATGTCGATAACTTTAATGACTACGTCGATGATTTAGCCGCCTTCTGGCAGCAGGAAGTGCAGCCGGGCCCATGGCGAAAACGCTATATACTGGCGCATTCCATGGGGGGCGCGATTGCCACGCTGTTCCTGCAGCGCCATCCCAATCAATGTGATGCCATTGCGCTTTGTGCGCCCATGTTTGGTATTGTGATGCGTTTTCCCGACTGGATGGTGCGCCACATTCTTGACTGGGCCGAAGGGCATCCGCGCATCCGTGAAGGCTATGCGATGGGGACCGGCCGCTGGCGGGCGCTGCCATTCGGTATGAATGCGCTCACCCATAGTCGACAGCGCTATCGGCGTAACCTACGCTTCTACGCAGATGATCCACGGTTACGTGTGGGTGGCCCTACCTATCACTGGGTGCGTGAAGGTATTCAGGCGGGCGAACAGGTTCTGGCCGGAGCGGGTGATGACGCAACGCCAGCGCTGCTTATTCAGGCCGAAGAAGAGCGTGTGGTGGATAACCGCATGCACGATCGTTTTTGTGAACTCCGCGCTGCAGCAGGCCATCCGGTAGAAGGAGGTCAGCCGCTTGTCATAAAAGGCGCGTACCATGAGATCCTTTTCGAAAAGGACGCAATGCGCTCAGTCGCGCTTAACGCCATTGTTGATTTTTTCAACAGGCATAACTCATCCAGCGGAACTCGCTTTTCCTAGAGGTTTAATTTTCTTATGTATCAGGTTGTTGCGTCTGATTTAGACGGTACGCTGCTTTCTCCCGACCATACTTTGTCCCCTTATGCCAAAGAGACGCTGAAACTTCTGACGGCTCGTGGTGTTCACTTCGTGTTTGCCACCGGTCGTCATCATGTTGATGTGGGGCAAATTCGCGATAACCTCGGCATTAAAACCTACATGATCACGTCCAACGGTGCCCGCGTGCACGATCCTGACGGAAATCTGGTGTTTTCCCACAACCTGGATCGCGACATTGCCAGCGATCTGTTTGGTGTTGTGAACGCCAACCCGGATATCGTGACGAACGTTTACCGCGACGATGAGTGGTTCATGAACCGCCACCGCCCGGAAGAAATGCGTTTCTTTAAAGAGGCGGTATTCAATTATTCACTGTTTGAACCTGCGCTGCTGGAGCCGGAAGGCGTCAGCAAAGTGTTTTTCACCACCGATTCTCACGAAAGATTGCTGCCGCTGGAACAGGCAATTAACGCCCGCTGGGGCGATCGCGTGAACGTCAGTTTCTCCACACTGACGTGCCTGGAAGTGATGGCGGGTGGCGTGTCGAAAGGCCATGCGCTGGAAGCGGTGGCGAAAGCGATGGGCTATAGCCTGAAGGACTGTATTGCCTTCGGCGACGGTATGAACGACGCGGAAATGCTCTCCATGGCAGGCAAAGGCTGTATCATGGGCAACGCGCATCAACGCCTGAAGGATCTGCATCCGGAACTGGACGTGATTGGCCTCAATGCCGACGATGCCGTGCCGCATTATCTGCGTGAGCTTTTTCTGCAGTAATGTTGTTGTTCGTTAGTTGACCAGTTGTCAACCGTATTCTTCGCTACAATGGGTGTACCTTTTGTTAAGAGACATCCATTGTGGCGTTACTCATCATTACCACAATTCTGTGGGCCTTCTCCTTTAGCCTGTTTGGCGAGTACCTTGCCGGTCATGTCGATAGCTATTTTGCGGTGCTGGTGCGCGTTGGGCTGGCGGCGTTGGTGTTTTTACCGTTTTTGCGTACCCGTGGGCACAGCGTAAAAACAATCGCGCTGTATATGCTGGTGGGCGCCATGCAGCTTGGCATCATGTATATGCTGAGTTTCCACGCCTATCTGTATCTGACGGTTTCAGAGTTGCTGCTCTTTACCGTTCTGACACCGTTGTACATTACGCTAATTTATGACCTGATGAGCGGGCGCCGTTTACGTTGGAGCTATGCGTTCAGCGCACTACTGGCGGTAATTGGTGCAGGGATTATCCGTTACGATCAGGTGACCAGCCACTTCTGGACCGGCCTGCTGCTGGTACAGCTTTCTAACATTAGTTTTGCTATCGGGATGGTGGGTTACAAACGCCTGATGGAAACGCGCCCGATGCCACAACACAACGCCTTTGCCTGGTTTTATATGGGCGCCTTTATGGTGGCGGTCGTGGCCTGGTTCATGCTGGGCAATGCGCAGAAAATGCCTGCAACCACGCTACAGTGGGGAATTCTGGTGTTTCTTGGCGTGGCGGCGTCCGGCATTGGTTACTTTATGTGGAACTACGGCGCGACGCAGGTGGATGCCGGTACGTTGGGTATTATGAACAATATGCATGTGCCGGCGGGGCTGCTGGTCAACCTGGCTATCTGGCACCAACAACCGCACTGGCCAAGCTTTATCATTGGCGCGGCTGTGATAGTGGCTTCACTGTGGGTACATCGTAAGTGGGTCGTTCCGCACTCCGCACAAACGGCAGGTGGTCACAGGCGTGATTCCGCGCTGAACGAATAAACGCTTCTGTTACCGGCTGGCGCTGTTCTCCGTCGCGCACGGCGGCGTACAGTCGGCTCCACAGCCCATCGCCCAGGGTTTTGGTTACGACCAGACCCTGGCGTTCAAAACTCTCTACTACCCAGTGCGGCAAAGCCGCGATACCCATTTTTGCGGCAACCATCTGAATCAGCAGCAGTGTGTTATCCACGCTCTTCAGCGATGGGCTAACGCCTGCGGGCTGCAGGAAATGCCGCCAGACATCCAACCGACTACGCTGCACCGGATAAATAAGCAGGGTTTCGCTGGCCAAATCTTCCGGTGTGATTTGCGTTTTGCTGGCCAGCGGATGGTCGGGGGCCAGGATCAGGCGTACTTCAAAATCGAACATCGGTGAATAGTGCAATCCGCTGCGCGGCAGAATATCGGATGTCATCACCAGATCCAGCTCATCCTGCTGTAACGCCGGTTGCGGATCGAAGGTCACGCCGGATTTAAAATCCATCTCCACCTGCGGCCAGTTGGCACGAAAATTCTCCAACGCGGGCGTCAGCCACTGAATGCAACTGTGGCATTCAATCGCGATACGTAATCGGGTTTGCTGAGGTTCGTTGCATGCCTGTAGCGCGCGACCTATTTGCGGCAATACCTGGTTTGCCAACTGGAGCAGAATTTCACCCTGTGGCGTAAAACGCAAAGGTTGGCTCTTGCGGACAAAAAGCCGAAAGCCAAGGCGCTGCTCCAGATCGCTGAACTGGTGAGAAAGGGCGGATTGCGTCTGATGCAACGTGGCCGCTGCTGCAGCCAGAGAGCCACTGTTCCGCAACGCCTGGAGCGTTTTCAGGTGTTTAATCTCGATCATGAAAGTCCTTCACTTCGGCATGAACAAATTGCGCTTGAGGAATATACAGTAACTGGCAAATATGGATGTGTAAACATCTGGACGGCTAAAATCCTTCGTCTTTTAAATTTATGGTGCGTTGGCTGCGTTTCTCCACCCCGGTCTCTTACTTCAGTAAGCTCCCGGGGATGAACAAACTTGCCGCCTTCCCTAAATTCAAAATCCATAGGATTTACATATAATTAGAGGAAGAAAAATGACAATATTGAATCACACCCTCGGTTTCCCTCGCGTTGGCCTGCGTCGCGAGTTGAAAAAAGCGCAAGAAAGTTACTGGGCGGGTAATTCTTCCCGTGAAGAGTTGCTGACCGTTGGCCGCGAGCTGCGTGCCCGCCACTGGGATCAGCAGAAGCAGGCGGGCGTTGACCTGCTGCCGGTGGGTGATTTTGCCTGGTACGATCACGTGTTGACCACCAGCCTGCTGCTGGGTAACGTTCCGGCTCGTCATCAAAATAAAGATGGCTCCGTCGATATCGATACCTTATTCCGTATTGGCCGTGGCCGCGCACCGACGGGTGAACCGGCGGCGGCGGCAGAAATGACCAAATGGTTTAATACCAACTATCACTACATGGTGCCGGAGTTCACCAAAGGTCAGCAGTTCAAACTGACCTGGACCCAACTGCTGGATGAAGTGGACGAAGCGCTGGCACTCGGCCACAAGGTAAAACCCGTACTGCTTGGCCCGGTAACTTACCTCTGGCTGGGTAAAGTGAAGGGTGAGCATTTCGATCGCCTGAGCCTGCTCAACGACATTCTACCGGTTTACCAGCAGGTGCTGGCTGAGCTGGCGAAACGCGGTATTGAGTGGGTGCAAATTGATGAGCCAGCGCTGGTGCTGGAACTGCCGCAGGCGTGGCTGAATGCCTTCAAACCGGCATACGATGCGCTGACCGGCCAGGTGAAGCTACTGCTGACCACTTATTTTGAGGGCGTGACCCCGAATCTGGACACCATCACCGCGCTGCCGGTGCAGGGTCTGCATGTTGACCTGGTCCATGGTAAGGATGATGTCGCCGAGTTGCATAAGCGCCTGCCTGCCGACTGGCTGCTGTCTGCGGGTCTGGTAAATGGTCGTAACGTCTGGCGCGCCGATCTCAGCGAAAAATACGCGCAAATTAAAGATATCGTCGGGAAACGTTCGCTGTGGGTAGCCTCTTCCTGCTCCCTGTTGCACAGCCCAATTGACCTGAGCGTTGAAACCCGCCTGGATGCCGAAGTGAAGAGTTGGTTTGCCTTCGCGCTGCAAAAATGCGGTGAGCTGGCGCTACTGCGTGATGCGCTGAACAGCGGCGATACCGCGGCGCTGGTTGAATGGAGCGCACCGATTCAGGCGCGTCGCCACTCCACCCGTGTACACAACGCCGCAGTGGAAAAACGTCTGGCGGCGATCACCGCCCAGGACAGCCAGCGCGCCAACGCTTATCCGGTTCGCGCCGAGGCGCAACGTGCCCGCTTTAATCTGCCGGCATGGCCGACCACCACGATCGGCTCATTCCCGCAAACCACTGAAATTCGCGGTCTGCGTCTGGACTTTAAAAAGGGCAATCTGGATGCCGGCAACTACCGTACAGGGATCGCAGAACATATCAAACAGGCGATTGTTGAGCAGGAACGTCTGGGCCTCGACGTACTGGTACACGGTGAAGCTGAACGTAACGACATGGTCGAATACTTTGGCGAACATCTGGACGGCTTCGTCTTTACCCAGAATGGTTGGGTGCAGAGCTACGGCTCACGCTGCGTGAAACCGCCGGTGGTGATTGGCGACGTCAGCCGCCCGGAAGCGATTACCGTTGAGTGGGCTAAATACGCGCAGTCGCTGACTGACAAACCGGTTAAAGGCATGCTGACCGGACCGGTGACCATTCTTTGCTGGTCGTTCCCGCGTGAAGATGTGACCCGTGAAACGATCGCGAAACAGATTGCGCTGGCGTTGCGTGATGAAGTGGCAGATCTGGAAGCGGCGGGTATCGGTATTATTCAGATTGATGAACCTGCATTGCGTGAAGGCCTGCCGCTGCGTCGCAGTGACTGGGCGGCATATTTGGAATGGGGCGTTGAAGCCTTCCGCATCAACGCAGCGGTGGCGAGGGATGAAACTCAGATCCACACCCATATGTGTTACTGCGAGTTTAACGACATCATGGATTCCATTGCCGCGCTGGATGCGGACGTGATCACCATCGAAACCTCACGCTCTGATATGGAACTGCTCGAGTCGTTTGAAGAGTTCGATTACCCGAACGAAATCGGGCCGGGCGTCTATGATATTCACTCACCGAACGTCCCGAGCGTGGAGTGGATTGAAGCCCTGCTGAAGAAAGCGCAACAGCGTATTCCGGCTGAGCGTCTGTGGGTGAACCCGGACTGTGGCCTGAAAACGCGCGGCTGGCCGGAAACTCGGGCTGCGCTGGCTAATATGGTCAAAGCTGCGCAGAATCTGCGTCAGGCTTAACGAAACGTAGGCCCGGTAAGCGAAGCCGCTCCGGGCAATAGGTCGGGTAGCGGTTTTGCCTTACCCGACCGACTCGATTATCTCTTCTCACCGTATTGCGCAAACCACTCCAGCATTCTCTGCCAGCCATCTTTCGCGGACTCTTCGTGATAGCTCGGGCGATAATCGGCATTAAACGCATGGCCAGCATCGGGATAGACGACGATTTCCGCTTTAGCATTGGCGGCTCGTAATGCCTGACGCATGGTTTCCACGCTGTCCTGTGGAATACTGGTATCCTGACCGCCATACAGTCCCAAAACGGGAGCGTTCAGATCGGTGGCAATATCGACAGGGTGTTTGGGGGAGTTCAGCGTTTTATCGCCAACCAATTTGCCATACCACGCCACCGCCGCTTTTAGCTGTGGATTGTGTGCGGCATACAGCCAGGTAATACGCCCACCCCAGCAAAAACCCGTCATCATTAATTGATGCACATCGCCGCCGTTGCGGGAGGCCCAACTGGCAACATGGTCCAGATCCGCCAAAACCTGTGAGTCGGGAACTTTCGCCACCAGGCCGCTTAGAAGCGTCGGGATATCGGCAAAGTCACTGGGATCGCCCTCGCGAAAATAGAGTTCGGGTGCAATAGCCAGATAACCTTCCAGCGCCAGTCGACGGCAAACATCACGAATGTGCTCATGAATACCAAAAATTTCCTGCACAACAATGACGATGGGCAGCGGACCATCGGTCTGTTGCGGTCGTGCGTGATACGCAGGCATATCATCGCCTTGTGATGGAATTGATGTCACTCCGGCGATAATCGCGTTATCCGGGGTGTGAACCGTCGTGGACGACGGTGGGGATACAGCAGGTGCAAAACCAGATTGTCGTGTTGTCATGGTATTCTCCGTACCCTTAAATATTGTGCAAAATAGCGCATTGTTAACTATAGACACATGCAACGAACCACATTGCCTCAAACGGTCTATCTTTTGTGCAAGGCTTCCTTACATTGCGCCATTAATGTGATGACTGTCACTATTTCACGGTAAATCAATGCAATTGATTTCCGTCATAGTGATGACTGTCACGAAAAGATGTTTATGCCTTCGGTAAAGTGTGTTTTTGCTTCTTCTGACAAAACCGATTCACAGAGGAGTTTTTATGTCTAAGTCTGATGTTTTTCATCTCGGCCTCACTAAGAACGATTTACAAGGGGCCCAGCTCGCTATCGTCCCTGGCGACCCGGAGCGTGTGGAAAAGATCGCCGCGCTGATGGATAAGCCGGTCAAGCTGGCATCTCATCGCGAGTTCACTACCTGGCGTGCTGAGCTGGATGGTAAAGCCGTGATCGTTTGCTCTACCGGTATTGGCGGCCCGTCCACCTCCATCGCCGTAGAAGAACTGGCGCAACTGGGCATCCGTACCTTCCTGCGTATCGGTACGACTGGCGCTATTCAGCCGCATATCAACGTGGGTGATGTACTGGTGACTACCGCATCTGTCCGTCTGGATGGTGCGAGCCTGCACTTTGCGCCAATGGAATTCCCGGCCGTTGCGGACTTCGAGTGCACCACCGCGCTGGTGGAAGCGGCGAAATCTATCGGTGCGACTACCCACGTAGGTGTTACCGCGTCTTCAGACACCTTCTACCCGGGCCAGGAGCGTTATGACACCTTCTCTGGTCGCGTCGTGAGCCGTTTCAAAGGCTCTATGGAAGAGTGGCAGTCGATGGGCGTCATGAACTATGAAATGGAATCTGCGACGCTGCTGACCATGTGCGCAAGCCAGGGTCTGCGTGCAGGTATGGTTGCTGGCGTTATCGTCAACCGTACTCAGCAAGAGATCCCGAATGCAGAAACGATGAAGCAAACGGAAAGCCATGCGGTGAAAATCGTGGTAGAAGCCGCGCGCCGTTTACTGTAATTCTCCCTTCTTTGCTAAAAGGCCGACGCGTTCGGCCTTTTTATTTTGCGTAGTACCTCGCAGGAAATTCCTTTTAAACTGGACGTTTATACAGCACAATTCTATTTTGTGCGGGTAAGTCGTTGCTGTAAGGGGGCGTTGTGGATATTTCAATTATGATGAGTGCCGTGCTGGCATTAGCCGCAGGGCTGCTGGTGGGCTGGCTGGCGACAAAAGCGCGCGCCGATCAGATCCGCGCAGACCTCATCGAAGAACGACGAGAACTGGATATTGCCCTCAGTGCAGCCCGGCAACAGCTCTCGCAGGAAGCCCACTGGCGCGACGAATGCGAGCTGCTGAATAACGAACTTCGCAGCCTGCAAAGTATCAATACCTCACTGGAGGCCGATCTCCGGGAAGTCACCACCCGTCTGGAAGCAACGCAACAGCATGCGGAAGATAAAATTCGCCAGATGATCAACAGCGAACAGCGCCTGAGCGAACAGTTTGAGAATCTGGCGAACCGCATTTTCGAGCACAGTAATCGCCGCGTCGATGAGCAAAACCGCCAAAGCCTGAACAGCCTGCTTACACCATTACGCGAACAGCTGGACGGTTTTCGCCGCCAGGTTCAGGATAGCTTTGGTAAAGAGGCTCAGGAGCGCCATACCCTGGCACACGAAATTCGTAATCTCCAGCAACTGAACGCGCAGATGGCGCAGGAAGCCGTTAACCTGACGCGGGCATTAAAAGGTGATAACAAAACACAGGGCAACTGGGGAGAGGTGGTACTTACGCGGGTACTGGAGGCGTCCGGTCTGCGTGAAGGCTATGAATATGAAACTCAGGTCAGCATCGAGAATGACGCACGATCGCGGATGCAACCGGATGTTATTGTCCGATTGCCGCAGGGCAAAGACGTGGTGATCGACGCGAAAATGACGCTGGTGGCCTATGAACGCTACTTTAACGCAGAAGATGACTACACCCGAGAAAGTGCGTTACAGGAGCATATTGCCTCCGTGCGTAACCATATTCGTCTGCTGGGCCGCAAAGACTACCAGCAGTTGCCGGGGTTACGTACGCTGGACTATGTGCTGATGTTTATCCCGGTTGAGCCCGCTTTTCTGCTGGCGCTGGACAGGCAGCCCGAACTGATTACCGAAGCGCTTAAAAATAACATTATGCTGGTCAGCCCGACGACGCTGTTGGTGGCATTACGTACTATCGCTAACCTGTGGCGCTATGAGCATCAAAGCCGCAACGCGCAACAAATTGCGGATCGGGCCAGTAAACTTTATGACAAGATGCGCCTGTTTGTGGATGATATGTCGGCAATCGGCCAAAGCCTGGATAAAGCCCAGGATAACTACCGACAGGCAATGAAGAAGCTCTCTTCGGGGCGTGGAAATGTCTTATCGCAGGCGGAAGCCTTCCGCGGCTTAGGCGTGGAAATTAAGCGCGAGATAAATCCTGAACTGGCTGAACAAGCCACGACCCAGGATGAAGAGTTCCGCTTACGCTCGGTCCCGGAAGCGCAGCAAGACGTGACTTACCCCGATGAAGAGGCGGTAAATCAGCAATCAAACTAACCCGTTTGGGGTAGTGGAACCCGGCAGAAGGGTAGGGCAAATGGGCCCAATCTGTTACACTTCTCGAACATTTTTTGGATGAGCAGGCACTGAGATGGTGGATAATTCACAAGAAACGACGCACTTTGGCTTTCAGACCGTCGCTAAAGAGCAGAAAGCTGACATGGTGGCCCACGTTTTTCATTCTGTGGCGTCTAAATATGACGTTATGAATGACTTAATGTCATTTGGCATTCATCGTTTGTGGAAGCGCTTCACCATTGACTGTAGTGGCGTGCGTCGTGGACAAACCGTTCTGGATTTAGCGGGCGGCACGGGCGATCTGACGGCGAAATTTTCTCGCATGGTTGGTGAAACCGGTAAGGTTATTCTGGCAGATATCAATGACTCAATGCTCAAAATGGGCCGCGAAAAGCTGCGCAATATTGGCGTGATTGGTAACGTTGAATATGTCCAGGCAAATGCTGAGGCACTGCCGTTCCCTGACAATACCTTTGATTGCATCACCATTTCTTTCGGCCTGCGTAACGTTACGGATAAAGAGAAAGCGCTACGCTCGATGTATCGTGTGTTGAAACCTGGTGGGCGCTTACTGGTGCTGGAATTCTCTAAACCGATCATCGAACCGCTGAGCAAAGCGTATGATGCGTACTCTTTCCATATTCTGCCACGTATTGGTTCGATGGTTGCGAGCGACGCAGATAGTTACCGCTATTTGGCTGAGTCCATCCGTATGCATCCCGATCAGGACACGTTAAAAGCAATGATGCAAGATGCCGGGTTTGAAAGTGTTGATTACTACAACCTGACGGCAGGTGTTGTTGCGCTGCATCGTGGTTACAAGTTCTGACAGGAGACCGGGGATGCCTTTAAAACCCTTAGTGACCGCTGGCGTTGAAAATCTGCTCAACACCTTTCTGTATCGTTCACCTGCGCTAAAATCAGCCCGAACGCGTTTGCAGAGCAAGGTACTGCGTGTTGATCTCAAAGGATTTTCTACGCCGTTAGTCCTGGTGTTTAGTGAGCGCCAGGTCGATGTGCTGGGGGCATGGGAAGGCGAAGCAGATTGCACCGTGATCACACATGCCAGCGTGTTACCGAAATTACGCGACCGGCAGCAGCTCACCACGCTTATTCGTAGCGGCGAACTGGAAGTGCAGGGCGATATTCAGGTGGTGCAGAACTTTGTGGCTCTGGCTGACCTGGCGGAATTTGACCCTGCAGAGCTATTAGCTCCTTATACCGGTGATATCGTCGCGGAAGGCGTTAGCAAAGTCCTGCGTGGTGGCGCGAAGTTCCTGCGTCGTGGCATTCAACGTCAGCAACGTTATGTTGCCGAAGCGATCACTGAAGAGTGGCGTATGGCCCCTGGCCCGCTTGAAGTTGCATGGTTTGCGGAAGAAACGGCAGCGGTTGAGCGCGCGGTCGAATCTCTGGCCAGACGGCTGGAAAAACTGGAGGCCAAATGACGCCAGGAGAAGTACGGCGCCTTTATTTCATCATTCGCACTTTTTTAAGCTACGGTCTTGATGAACTCATCCCCAAAATGCGTATTACGCTGCCGCTCCGTTTGTGGCGTCACACATTGTTTTGGATGCCAAACCGACATAAAGATAAGCCGCTGGGTGAAAGGCTGAGACTGGCTTTGCAGGAATTGGGGCCGGTGTGGATCAAATTTGGTCAAATGCTTTCCACCCGTCGTGATCTGTTTCCGCCGCATATCGCTGATCAGCTCGCTCTGTTGCAGGATCGGGTTGCTCCATTCGATGGACAACGAGCAAAAGAACAGATTGAAGAAGCAATGGGTGGGCTACCTGTTGAAGAGTGGTTTGATGATTTTGAGATCACACCACTGGCATCTGCGTCTATTGCTCAGGTGCATACCGCGCGACTGAAGTCGAATGGCAAAGAGGTGGTGATCAAGGTTATTCGTCCGGATATTCTGCCGGTAATCAAAGCCGATTTAAAACTGATCTATCGCCTTGCTCGCTGGGTTCCTCGCCTGTTGCCGGACGGTCGTCGTCTGCGGCCAACAGAAGTGGTCCGTGAATATGAAAAAACATTGATCGACGAGCTGAACCTGCTGCGTGAGTCGGCAAACGCCATTCAACTGCGACGCAATTTTGAAGACAGCCCGATGCTGTACATCCCGGAAGTGTATTCCGACTATTGCAGTCAGAACATGATGGTGATGGAGCGTATTTACGGTATCCCTGTTTCGGATGTTGCAACGCTAGAGAAGAACGGCACCAACATGAAGCTGTTGGCCGAGCGTGGTGTTCAGGTCTTCTTTACCCAGGTATTCCGCGACAGTTTTTTCCATGCCGATATGCACCCCGGGAACATTTTTGTCAGCTATGAGCACCCTGAAAACCCGAAATACATTGGTATTGATTGTGGGATTGTGGGTTCTTTAAATAAAGAAGATAAGCGTTATCTGGCTGAAAACTTTATTGCCTTTTTTAATCGCGATTACCGTAAGGTTGCCGAGCTACATGTCGATTCTGGTTGGGTTCCTCCCGATACCAATGTTGAAGAATTTGAATTTGCCATTCGTACCGTGTGTGAGCCGATCTTCGAAAAGCCGCTGGCAGAGATCTCCTTTGGTCACGTGTTGTTGAATCTGTTCAATACGGCGCGTCGATTTAATATGGAAGTCCAGCCTCAACTGGTGTTGTTACAGAAGACGCTGCTGTATGTTGAGGGTGTTGGTCGACAGCTCTACCCTCAGTTGGATTTGTGGAAAACGGCCAAGCCTTTCCTTGAATCCTGGATCAAAGATCAGGTAGGTATTCCGGCGCTTGTCAGGGCATTTAAAGAAAAAGCACCGTTCTGGGTCGAAAAAATGCCAGAAATACCTGAACTGGTGTATGACAGTTTGCGCCAGGGCAAATATTTACAGCACAGTGTTGATAAGATTGCGCGCGAGCTTCATGCGAATCACGTACGTCAGGGACAATCCCGTTATTTATTGGGTATTGGCGCAACGTTGCTGTTAAGTGGGACATTCCTGCTGGTAAGCCGTCCTGAGTGGGGGCTTATGCCTGGCTGGTTAATCGCGGGTGGTGTTATCGCCTGGCTGATCGGCTGGCGCAAAATGCGCTGATTTTTTCATCGCCCAAGGCAGGTCGTGTAACGTATACTACGGCCTTATTAATTCATCATCTATGACAGAGGAACATGTATGGGTGGTATCAGTATTTGGCAGTTGTTGATCATTGCCGTCATCGTTGTACTGCTATTTGGCACCAAGAAACTCGGCTCCATCGGTTCCGATCTTGGCGCGTCTATTAAAGGCTTCAAGAAAGCGATGGGTGATGATGAACCTAAGCAGGATAAAACCAGCCAGGACGCTGATTTTACCGCTAAATCCATCACCGATAAGCAGGGTGAAGTGAAGAAAGAAGACGCCAAAAGCCAAGATAAAGAGCAGGTATAATCCGTGTTTGATATCGGTTTTAGCGAACTGTTATTGGTGTTCGTTATCGGCCTCATCGTACTGGGGCCACAACGTTTGCCAGTGGCAGTAAAAACGGTCGCGGGCTGGGTTCGTGCGCTGCGCTCTCTTGCAACTACCGTGCAGAATGAACTGACCCAGGAGCTTAAGCTTCAGGAGTTTCAGGACAGCCTGAAGAAAGTAGAGAAAGCGAGCCTGACAAATTTAACGCCGGAGCTGAAAGCATCGATGGATGAGCTGCGCGAAGCGGCGGAGTCGATGAAGCGTTCTTACAGTGTGCACGATCCTGAGAAAGCGAGCGATGAAGCGCACACTATCCATAACCCGGTGGTGAAAGGAAGTGACGCGCAGCACGAGGGGGTTACCCCTGCTACTGCTGAAGGACAGGCCAGTTCGCCGGAGCAAAAACCGGAATCCACGGGTGCTGACACGCCGGAGTTGAAGGAAACTGCTTCCGTTACGTCGATGGACGCGGAAAAGAAACCTGCTGCACCTGCTGTCGAATCCTCACCCTCGTCGAGTGATAAACCGTAAACATGTCTGTAGAAGATACTCAACCGCTCATCACGCATCTTATTGAGCTGCGTAAGCGACTCCTGAACTGCATTATTGCGGTTATGGTGATCTTTCTGGCGTTGGTTTATTTTGCCAACGACATTTACCATATGGTTGCGGCACCGCTGATTAAGCAGATGCCTCAGGGTGCAACGATGATCGCCACCGATGTGGCTTCACCGTTCTTTACCCCGATAAAGCTAACCTTTATGGTGTCGCTGATCCTGTCGGCACCTGTGATCCTGTACCAGGTATGGGCATTCATTGCGCCTGCTTTGTATAAGCATGAACGCCGCCTTGTTGTGCCGCTGCTGGTCTCAAGTTCGCTGTTGTTCTATATCGGGATGGCATTCGCCTATTTTGTCGTCTTCCCGCTGGCGTTTGGCTTCCTTGCCAACACAGCTCCGCAAGGCGTGCAGGTTTCGACAGACATTGCCAGTTATCTCAGCTTTGTCATGGCGCTGTTTATGGCGTTTGGTGTCTCTTTTGAGGTTCCTGTCGCCATCGTGCTGCTATGCTGGATGGGTATTACGACGCCAGATGATTTACGTAAGAAACGTCCTTACGTAGTTGTCGGGGCATTTGTCGTGGGGATGTTACTGACTCCACCAGATGTCTTCTCGCAAACGCTGTTGGCGATACCGATGTACTGCCTGTTCGAGGTGGGTGTGTTCTTCTCTCGTTTCTATGTCGGTAAGCGACGTACGCGAGATGAGGACAACGAGGCTGAAGAAGCAAAAGAAGCCGACGCCACCGAGAAAACCGAAGAGTAAATTCAGCCGCCCGTCAGGGCGGTTGTCATATGGGAGGAAGCATGTTTGATATTGGCGTTAATCTAACCAGTTCACAATTTGCGAAAGACAGGGATGAGGTTGTAGCACGCGCTTTTGCTGCCGGTGTAAACGGCATGCTTCTGACCGGAACAAACCTGCATGAAAGCCAGCAGGCGCTAAAGCTGGCACAGCATTATCCACATTGCTGGTCCACTGCAGGCGTCCATCCGCATGACAGTAGCCAATGGCAATCCTCAACAGAGGCGGAAATTATTGCACTGGCGAACCAGTCCGAAGTGGTCGCCATTGGTGAATGCGGCCTGGATTTCAATCGTAATTACTCCACTCCACAGGAACAGGAACGGGCTTTTGAGGCGCAATTGCGTATTGCCGCTGAATTGCAGATGCCTGTTTTCATGCATTGTCGGGATGCCCACGAACGTTTTCTGACGCTGCTGGAACCCTGGCTGGACAGCCTTCCCGGCGCAGTGCTGCACTGTTTCACTGGCTCGCGCCAGGAGATGCAGGACTGCGTGGACAGAGGGCTTTATATCGGGATTACCGGATGGGTCTGCGATGAGCGTCGGGGTATGGAACTTCGGGAGCTACTGCCTTTTATCCCGGTGGAAAGGCTACTGATAGAAACAGACGCGCCCTATTTACTCCCACGCGATCTGGCCCCGAAGCCGACTTCCCGACGTAATGAACCTGCACACCTGCCGCATATTCTTGAGCGTATTGCGCACTGGCGCGGGGAAGACCCTCAGTGGCTATCAACGGCAATTGATGCCAACGTCAGAACGTTATTCGAAGTGACCTTCTGAGTCTGTTTATATCTTTCGAAAGCCGGTGTTTTTCACGCTCTGCTTAACCTCTTTATTCAACAGGTTAAGCAGGAGCATGGAACGCGCTTCGCCGTCGGGTTCGGTGAAAATCGCCTTCAACCCTTCAAATGCCCCTTCAGTGATAATGACACTGTCGCCAGGATGTGGCGTTTCCGGGTCTACAATCCCCTCGGGCTTGTAGATAGAAAGCTGGTGAATGACGGGAGAGGGGACGGTGGCTGGCGTTGCCCCAAAACGTACAAAATGGCTGACGCCACGTGTCGCATTGATGGTCGTGGTGTGGATCACTTCCGGATCGAATTCGACAAACATGTAATTAGGGAAAAGTGGCTCACTGACTGTAGTACGTTTACCACGCACCATTTTTTCCAGGGTGATCATTGGCGTCAGACAGTTTACTGCTTGTCTTTCCAGGTGTTCCTGGGCACGCTGAAGTTGCCCGCGTTTGCAGTACAGTAAATACCAGGCTTGCATAATAACTCTTATCCGCTTGTTCTGAGCGCAAGCATAGCAAAAGTCATTATACACTTCATCTTTCAAGCCTCATCGGTGTTGGTTGCCAGAGTTCACGCTAATTTAACAAAAATACAGCATCACAATGATGAACGCCGTATAATGAGGCGCTTACACAGAGGCCATAATGGACGCCATGAAATATCACGATTTACGCGACTTCCTGACGCAGCTTGAACAGCAGGGCGAGCTCAAACGCATTTCGCTTCCAGTGGATCCCCATCTGGAGATCACTGAAATTGCCGATCGCACCTTGCGTGCTGGTGGGCCTGCGCTGCTGTTTGAGAATCCAAAAGGCTATTCAATGCCGGTACTGTGCAATCTGTTTGGCACTCCGAAGCGTGTCGCCATGGGGATGGGGCAAGAAGATGTCTCAGCACTACGGGAAGTTGGTAAGCTGTTGGCGTTTTTGAAAGAGCCGGAGCCGCCGAAAGGATTCCGCGATCTGTTTGATAAGCTGCCGCAGTTCAAGCAGGTGCTGAACATGCCGACCAAACGGCTACGCGGTGCGCCTTGCCAGCAAAAAATTTCTTCAGGCGATGACGTTGATTTAAGCCGTATACCGATCATGACCTGCTGGCCGGAAGATGCCGCGCCGCTGATTACATGGGGACTCACCGTCACGCGTGGTCCGCATAAAGAGCGACAGAATTTGGGTATTTATCGCCAACAGTTGATTGGCAAAAATAAGCTCATTATGCGTTGGCTTTCACATCGTGGCGGCGCGCTGGATTATCAGGAGTGGTGCGCTGCACACCCTGGTGAGCGTTTCCCTGTCTCCGTTGCGTTAGGGGCAGACCCGGCGACCATCCTGGGCGCTGTGACCCCTGTGCCTGATACATTATCAGAGTACGCCTTCGCCGGGCTTCTGCGTGGCACTAAGACTGAAGTTGTCAAATGTATCTCCAACGATCTCGAAGTACCCGCCAGCGCTGAAATTGTTCTGGAAGGCTATATCGAGCCGGGTGAACTGGCACCGGAAGGACCGTATGGCGATCATACGGGTTATTACAATGAAGTGGATAGCTTCCCGGTTTTCACCGTCACCCACATTACCCAGCGTGAAGATGCGATTTATCACTCCACCTACACCGGACGTCCACCAGATGAGCCAGCGGTGCTCGGTGTGGCGCTGAATGAAGTCTTTGTCCCTATTCTGCAAAAGCAGTTCCCGGAAATCGTCGACTTTTATCTGCCGCCGGAAGGTTGTTCTTATCGACTGGCCGTGGTGACGATGAAAAAACAGTACGCGGGCCATGCCAAACGCGTCATGATGGGTGTTTGGTCGTTTTTGCGTCAGTTTATGTACACCAAATTTGTTATTGTTTGTGATGATGACGTTAACGCACGCGACTGGAATGATGTTATTTGGGCAATTACTACCCGTATGGACCCGGCCCGGGATACGGTACTGGTAGAGAATACGCCAATTGATTACCTGGACTTTGCCTCGCCGGTTTCCGGCCTTGGTTCAAAAATGGGGCTGGATGCCACAAATAAATGGCCGGGCGAAACCCAACGCGAATGGGGACGTCCGATTAAAAAAGATCCTGAAGTGACTGCGCGCATTGACGCAATTTGGGATGAACTGGCCATCTTTAATGACGGCAAAAGCGCCTGAGGCGCGATCGTTTTGCCTATTGATCCGACAGAGAGAGCGCATGACAACCTTAAGCTGTAAAGTGACCTCGGTAGAAGCTATCACTGACACCGTATATCGCGTTCGTTTAGTGCCAGACGCGGCGTTTTCCTTTCGTGCTGGCCAGTATTTAATGGTCGTGATGGATGAAAGGGATAAGCGTCCGTTCTCCATGGCATCAACGCCGGACGAGCACGGGTTCATTGAGCTGCACGTTGGCGCCTCTGAGCTAAATCTTTACGCCATGGCCGTGATGGACCGCATTCTGAAAGACCGGGAAATCAAGGTCGATATTCCCCATGGCGAAGCCTGGCTGCGTGATGAAGACGAGCGTCCGCTGATCCTGATTGCCGGTGGTACAGGGTTCTCTTACGTGCGTTCTATTCTGCTTACCGCGCTGGCGCGCAATCCAAACCGCGATATCACCATTTACTGGGGCGGGCGCGAAGAGAAGCATCTCTACGATCTCTCCGAGCTGGAAGCGCTGTCAGTGAACCACCCGAATCTGCGCGTTGAGCCGGTGGTAGAACAGCCAGAAGACGGCTGGCGTGGTCGTACGGGAACCGTATTAACGGCGGTGTTACAGGATTACGGCACTCTGGCGGAACATGATATTTATATCGCCGGGCGTTTCGAGATGGCTAAAATCGCGCGCGACCTGTTCTGCAATGAACGTCAGGCACGTGAAGATCGTCTGTTTGGCGACGCGTTCGCGTTTATTTAAGCGATATGCGCCGGAACCCCGCCGGCGCATTGATAAATTCCCCACCTTCCACATAACGGTTGCTGGCCCAGCATCTTTGCATATCTCCTGCTTTACAAAACCGTATTATTTTTAGTAAACAAAACTATTTTTCTGTTTATCTGCAGACATCACAGCATTTTGTGACATCTCACTATTTGTTTAGTAAACAAATTGGGCACTCTATGCAGCATCATAACTGCGAGATGCCAATGAGAGGAGAGGTCACCATGAGGCTCGGACTGGATATAGGCGGGACTAAAATTGAAGCGGTGGTAATTGATAAAACGGGTGAGATTATTTACCGCGAACGATGCGCTACACCCAGGCAAAGCTACGGCGATTTTTTCCAGGCCGTGACGGATATGATTGCTAAGGCTATGCAGACCATTAACCAACCTTTGTCGGTCGGTATCGGAGTTCCTGGAGCAGTAGACAGCAAGGGATTAATTAAAAATTCCAACATTCTGGTGCTAAATCAGCAGGCTTTTACCCGTGACCTTAAACACGCATTAGGGATGCCTGTGCCCGTCACTAACGATGCTAACTGTTTTACACTGTCAGAGGCTATGGACGGCAGTGGACGCGGACACAGTGTGGTATTTGGCGTAATTCTCGGTACTGGCTGCGGAGGTGGATTGTGTATTGATAACCGTTTGATCTCCGGTCCTAATGCCTGTGCAGGGGAGTGGGGGCATAATGCATTGCCACGTTACCATGAGTCCCGGGATGGTGAGGTGGTTACCTGTTATTGCGGACAACAGAACTGTATTGAAAGTTTTATCTCTGGCAGTGGTCTGGAACGCCAGTACATGAATCACACTCATCAACATGTCAGCGTTCCTCACATCATGCAGCAGGTAGCATTGGGTGATGCAGACGCTTGCCTGTTATGGGAGCGTTACTGTGATCAACTGGCGCGCGCGTTGGCGAGCATTGTGAATACACTCGATCCCGATGTTATTGTGCTGGGTGGCGGGGTATCTAATATCGATATACTGTATTCAGGCTTGCAGGCGCGAGTGGCACAGTACGTATTTGGTAAACAGTGCCGCACACCGATTATTCAGGCCCGACACGGTGACAGCAGCGGCGTACGCGGCGCGGCCTGGCTGGGAGCACAACAAGCCAGCGAAAATCAATGAGAATGAAATGACGAAACCTGTACGTATCAGAGATATTGCCGAAGCCTGCGGCGTCTCAGTTGGCGCTGTATCCCGCGCACTAAAAGGTCAACCCGGATTGCGTGAAGATACCCGATTGCGCATTATTTCTGTGGCGCAACAGCAAGGTTATGATTTTTCCCGCCTGCGCAGTGACAAGCTTAAGCGAGTCCTGTTTTTGTTGCATCGACAACACAATATTAGCCGGGCATTGCCGTTTTACTCGCAGCTGTTACTGGGTATTGATGATGCCTGCCGTGATCAGGGTATTGCGCTGAGCTTTCTCTCTATCGGTCCGGGCGATGCGGTAAGTGAGCAGGTGATGCTGCACCAGCCGGATGCGCTGATCTGCGCCGGATTTTTTGAGCCTGAATTGCTTGGGTTGCTGCAACAGATGAAATTGCCGCTGGTGCTGGTGGATCTGTGGGCTCCAGGTTTGCCCTGCGTCAATCCGGACAATACCCAGGGCGGCTATCTGGCGACAAAACACTTGATCGAACAGGGGCGTAGCCGTATCGCTTTTCTTGCCAGCACGCTCGCGCACTACAGTATTCGTCAGCGTGAAAAGGGTTATCGCCAGGCACTGTATGAAGCCCGTTTGCTGATGCCGCCAGAGTACGAAGCCATCGCACCGCCGCTGCTGGATACCGAACAATCGTTGGTCGAGGCGGTTAATGAACTGCTCAGACTGCCGGAACCGCCCGATGCCATTTTTGCTTATAACGATGCAGCGGCGATGGTTGTTCAGCGGGTGTGTGCGCAGCAGGGGATTCGTATTCCGGAAGATCTGGCGCTGGTAGGATTTGATGATATTGATGCTGCGGCCTGGTCACATTCGCCGCTGACTACGATTGCGGTTGATAAGCAGCAGCTGGGGCGCGAAGCACTGCGTTTGCTGCTGGCAGGCAAACCGGAAGAGAATCTGTTGCTGCCGGTGCAGTTGGTGGTACGTGGTAGTTCAGGGAAATAAAAAACCCGCCCCTGACAGGCGGGAAGAACGGCAACTAAACTTTCTCTCTTCGCCATTGGCACCATCACTGTGTTGGCTGCGCTCATTCACCCGAATCACTTACTACACGTAAGCGCATCGGGGTTCATTCACTTGCCGCCTTGTTCTGGCACCAATGGCTTTGAGATAACTTTTCGTAGGCCGGGCAAGCGAAGCGCCCCCGGCATGCTTTGATTAAACTCGCTCAAATACCGTCGCGATGCCCTGGCCTAACCCGATACACATCGTCGCCAGACCAAACTGCACGTCTTTGCGTTCCATCAGGTTGAGCAGGGTGGTACTGATACGCGCACCAGAGCATCCCAGTGGGTGACCCAGTGCGATCGCCCCGCCATTGAGGTTGATCTTCTCGTCGATCTGCTCCATCAGCCCCAGATCTTTAATGCACGGCAGGATCTGGGCGGCAAAGGCTTCGTTCATCTCAAACAAGCCGATGTCGCTAGTGGAGAGTCCCGCTTTTTTCAGCGCCAGCTTTGAGGCAGGAACCGGACCATAACCCATGATTGAGGGGTCACAGCCGACTACGGCCATCGAGCGGATACGTGCACGCGGCGTCAGACCCAGCTCACGAGCACGGCTCTCACTCATTACCAGCATCGCGGCAGCACCATCAGAGAGCGCGGAAGAGGTACCCGCGGTGACGGTACCGCTGACCGGATCGAATGCCGGACGCAGGGTGGACAGCGCGTCGACAGTGGTTTCCGGACGGATAACCTCATCATAGTTAAACTGTTTCAACACGCCGTCGGCATCGTGGCCGCCGGTCGGGATGATCTCGTTTTTAAAGGCACCGGACTGAGTCGCGGCCCAGGCGCGAGCATGTGAGCGTGCAGCGAAGGCATCCTGCATTTCACGGCTGATACCGTGCATACGAGAGAGCATTTCTGCCGTCAGTCCCATCATTCCTGCGGCTTTCGCTACGTTACGGCTCATACCAGGGTGGAAATCAACGCCGTGGCTCATCGGCACATGGCCCATATGTTCCACGCCGCCCACCAGGCACGCCTGCGCATCGCCAGTCATAATCATGCGTGCCGCATCGTGCAGCGCTTGCATCGACGAACCACACAGACGGTTGACCGTAACTGCAGGAACGGAGTGTGGGACTTCTGCCAGCAGTGCGGCGTTACGGGCGATATTGAAACCCTGCTCCAGCGTCTGCTGCACACAACCCCAGTAAATATCATCGAGCGCGGTGGGTTCCAGCGCGGGATTACGCGCCAGCAGACTACGCATCAAGTGTGCGGAGAGATCTTCTGCCCGCACGTTGCGAAACGCGCCCCCTTTCGAACGGCCCATCGGGGTACGGATCGCATCAACAATTACAACCTGTTCCATTGTGACTCCTTAAGCCGTTTTCAGGTCGCCAACCGGGCGGGCAGGCTCAACCGGGGGATAATACGGTTCGTTATGGCGTGCTTTATCGCGCAGACCAGCTGGTACTTCGTACAGCGGGCCCAGGTGCTGATACTGCTGCGCCATATCGAGATACTTCGCACTGCCAAGTGTATCCAGCCAGCGGAACGCACCTCCGTGGAACGGAGGGAAGCCCAGGCCATACACCAGTGCCATATCGGCTTCTGCCGGGCTGGCAATGATGCCTTCTTCCAGGCAACGCACCACTTCGTTGACCATTGGGATCATCATACGAGCGATGATCTCTTCGTCGCTGAAGTCGCGCTTCGGCTGGCTGACGTCTGCCAGTAAGCCCTCAACGGCGGCGTCTTCTTCTTTCTTCGGCTTGCCCTTGTTGTCTTTTTTATAACGCCAGAATCCAAGACCGTTTTTCTGTCCGAAACGGTTAGCATCAAATAGGGCATCAATCGCGTCGCGATAATCTTTCTGCATACGCTGCGGGAAGCCCGCGGACATTACAGCCTGAGCGTGATGCGCGGTATCAATACCCACCACGTCCAGCAGATAAGCCGGGCCCATTGGCCAGCCAAACTGTTTCTCCATCACTTTGTCGACCTTGCGGAAATCCGCTCCGTCGCGCAGTAACTGGCTGAAACCGGCAAAGTAAGGGAACAGCACGCGGTTGACGAAGAAACCGGGGCAGTCGTTAACCACAATCGGCGTTTTGCCCATCTGACTTGCCCACGCGACAACCTTGGCGATGGTTTCATCCGAGCTTTTCTCGCCGCGAATGATTTCAACCAGCGGCATACGGTGTACTGGGTTAAAGAAGTGCATACCGCAGAAGTTTTCCGGGCGTTTGAGAACGCTGGCCAGCTCGTTAATTGGGATCGTGGACGTATTCGACGCCAGTACCGTATCCGGGCGCACCTTATCTTCGGTTTCCGCCAGCACAGCTTTTTTCACTTTCGGGTTTTCGACTACCGCTTCAACTACCACATCTACACGCTCGAAACCGCTATAGTCGAGAGTTGGCTGAATAGTGGAAATGACGCCGGCCATTTTCAGACCGTCAATTTTGCCGCGCTCCAGCTGCTTGTTAAGCAGCTTGGCCGCTTCGGTCATGCCCAGCGTTAATGACTTGTCGTTGATGTCTTTCATCACTACCGGCACGCCTTTCCAGGCAGACTGGTAAGCAATACCGCCGCCCATAATGCCAGCGCCCAGTACCGCCGCTTGCTTGGGTGCCTCAATATTTTTGGTGAGCTTTTTGGCTTTGGCTTTCACGAACTGATCGTTGAGGAAGATACCAACCAACGCGCGAGCTTCACTGGTGTGCGCCAGTGGAACAAAGCTCTTATTTTCCAGATTCAGCGCGTCTTCACGACCGAATCGCG
Source organism: Citrobacter sp. HN-141 (assembly GCF_033341895.1). Lineage (NCBI taxonomy): Bacteria > Pseudomonadati > Pseudomonadota > Gammaproteobacteria > Enterobacterales > Enterobacteriaceae > Citrobacter > Citrobacter sp. HN-141. The sequence goes on from NZ_JAWPBF010000019.1 coordinate 80,704, forward strand.
CTGCTGCTTCAATGGTCTTCACTGCGGTAATCGGTGCAGGATAATGTTTACCGGCCGTCTGTGCCACCATGCCTTTGGCGATGGTAAAGCTCATGGCTGCTTCAATTTTGCTGAGTTTCAGAGGTTCCAGTTTCGGCTGGCGTTTCGCTTTCCAGTCGAGGTCGCCGTTGATTGCCTGACGTAATACGGCGATCGCGCCATCAAGCAGTTTGTCTTGTTTCACCACGCCATCAACCAGGCCGATTTTCAGCGCTTGCTCAGCGCCAACATCTTTACCTGCAGCAATGATTTCCAGCGCGCTATCCGCACCCAGCATACGTGGCATACGCACGGAACCGCCAAAGCCCGGCATAATACCCAGTTTGGTTTCCGGCAGACCAATGCGCAGATCTGGTGTTGCCAGACGATAATCAGTTGCCAGCACGCACTCACAGCCTCCGCCCAGCGCGTAACCGTTTACCGCAGAGATAGTCGGAACAGGCAGATCTTCCAGGCGATTAAAGACGCTATTGGCAAAGTGCAGCCACTGGCTCAACTGCTCTTCGGGAACGAGGAACAGTGAAAGAAATTCGGTGATATCGGCACCGACAATAAAAGCCGCTTTATTAGAGCGCAGGAGCAGCCCTTTTAAATTTGGTTGTTTTTCCAGCACATCAAGCGCATGGCCCAGGCTGGCAACGGTGGCCGTGTCGAGTTTATTGACCGAACCAGGGGCATCGAACACCAGTTCGGCGATGCCATCTTCCAGCCAGTCAAGGTACAGGGTGTCGCCTTTGTAAAGCATGTCAGTCTCCTGAATCCGCAAGGTGATCTGGTCATACCAGATGAATCGAAGTGTGTGTTTTATGTTAAAAAAATGCAAATAAATGATTAAAGAAATGACGATTCGATCACGCTCGGCAGAAATCACGCAGTCATAAAGCGATGTGCTAAGATGCGGAGACTTGAGGTCAAAAAAACAGAAGGGTAGAAAATGGAATCACTGGCCGCACTCTATAAAAATCATATTGTTAACTTACAAGAGCGTACGCGTGATGCACTGGCGCGCTTCAAGCTGGATGCGTTACTTATTCATTCTGGCGAGCTTGTTAACGTTTTTCTCGACGACCATCCGTATCCGTTTAAGGTCAACCCGCAGTTTAAAGCCTGGGTCCCCGTAACGCAGGTTCCCAACTGCTGGTTGCTGGTGGATGGCGTGAATAAGCCAAAACTGTGGTTCTATTTGCCGGTTGATTACTGGCACAACGTCGAGCCGCTGCCGACTTCCTTCTGGACGGAAGAAATTGAGATCATTGCGCTGCCGAAAGCGGAGGGTATTGGTAGCCAACTGCCTGCTGCACGCGGCAATATCGGTTATATCGGTCCGGTTCCGGAACGTGCGCTGCAACTGGACATCGCGGCCAGCAACATCAACCCGAAAGGGGTGATCGACTATCTGCACTATTACCGCGCCTATAAAACAGATTACGAACTGGCCTGTATGCGTGAAGCGCAGAAAATGGCGGTGAGTGGGCACCGTGCCGCGGAAGAAGCGTTCCGTTCCGGGATGAGCGAGTTTGATATCAACCTCGCCTACCTGACCGCGACCGGTCACCGCGATACCGACGTGCCGTACAGCAATATCGTCGCGCTCAATGAGCATGCCTCTGTGCTGCATTATACCAAACTGGATCATCAGGCACCGTCCGAAATCCGCAGCTTCCTGCTGGATGCGGGAGCAGAATATAACGGTTATGCAGCAGACCTGACGCGTACCTGGTCGGCGAAAAGCGACAACGACTATGCACAGCTGGTGAAAGACGTTAACGACGAAGAGCTGGCGCTTATCGCGACGATGAAAGCGGGTGTTAGCTATGTGGACTATCACATTCAGTTTCATCAGCGTATTGCGAAGCTGCTGCGTAAACATCAAATCATCACCGACATGAGTGAAGAGGCGATGGTGGAAAATGATCTCACCGGACCGTTTATGCCGCACGGTATCGGCCACCCGCTGGGTCTGCAGGTGCATGATGTTGCCGGTTTCATGCAGGATGACACGGGCACGCACCTTGCCGCGCCGTCGAAGTACTCTTACCTGCGTTGCACCCGTGTGCTGCAGCCGGGCATGGTTCTGACCATCGAGCCGGGTATCTACTTCATTGAATCTCTGCTCGCCCCGTGGCGTGAAGGGAAGTTCAGCAAGCACTTCAACTGGCAGAAAATTGAAGCGCTGAAGCCGTTCGGCGGGATTCGTATTGAAGACAACGTGGTTGTCCACGAGAGCAATATTGAAAACATGACGCGGGATTTGAAACTGGCGTAATGGACAGTTGGTTAATCCCTGCGGCGCCGGTTAGCGTCGTTGAAGAGATCAAAAAAAGCCGCTTTATTACGTTGCTCGCCCACACGGACGGCGTAGAGGCGGCAAAAGCATTTGTTGAGTCAGTCAGAGCGGAACACCCGGATGCCCGTCATCATTGTGTGGCGTGGGTGGCGGGTGCGCCCAATGACTCGCAGCAGCTGGGGTTTTCAGACGATGGAGAACCGGCAGGTACGGCAGGCAAGCCGATGCTCGCGCAACTGATGGGGAGCGGCGTCGGCGAGATTACCGCTGTAGTCGTGCGCTACTACGGCGGTATCCTTCTTGGTACCGGTGGGCTGGTAAAGGCCTACGGTGGCGGTGTAAATCAGGCGCTGCGTCAGTTGACGACACAGCGCAAGACGCCATTAACCGAATATACTTTGCAGTGTGAGTACGGCCAACTGGCAGGCATTGAAACACTGTTGGGGCAGTTTGACGGTAAAATCGTTTTCAGTGATTACCAGGCATTCGTTCTGCTTCGGGTAGCGCTTCCTTATGCGAAAGTGGATGAATTTTCAGCAAAGCTGGCGGATTTTAGTCGTGGTTCATTGCAATTGTTATCGATTGCAGAATAATCCCCACCTCATTTTAAAGAACTAAGGAAGCGGCAGAGATGCATTTTCGCGCCATCACCCGAATCGTTGGACTACTGGTCATCTTATTTTCGGGGACGATGATCATCCCCGGACTGGTAGCACTTATCTACCGTGATGGTGCGGGTCGTGCATTTACGCAAACTTTCTTTGTTGCCCTGGCGATCGGCTCCATGCTGTGGTGGCCGAACCGTAAGGAGAAGGGCGAGCTGAAATCGCGCGAAGGATTTCTGATTGTCGTTTTGTTCTGGACCGTTCTGGGCAGCGTGGGTGCGCTACCGTTCATCTTTGCGGAAAGCCCTAACCTGACGATAACCGACGCTTTTTTTGAATCCTTTTCCGGATTGACCACTACAGGTGCAACGACGCTGGTGGGGCTGGATTCATTGCCACACGCGATTCTCTTTTATCGCCAGATGCTGCAATGGTTCGGCGGGATGGGGATCATCGTGTTGGCGGTGGCTATCCTGCCTATTCTTGGCGTGGGTGGGATGCAGCTCTATCGGGCAGAAATGCCGGGGCCGCTGAAAGATAATAAGATGCGCCCGCGTATTGCCGAAACGGCGAAAACGCTGTGGCTTATCTATGTATTACTGACGGTGGCGTGCGCGCTGGCGCTATGGTTTGCCGGGATGCCCGCGTTTGACGCCATTGGGCACAGTTTTGCCACGATCGCCATCGGTGGTTTTTCCACACACGATGCCAGCGTGGGGTATTTCGACAGCCCCACAATTAACACCATCATTGCTATCTTCTTGCTGATCTCCGGTTGTAACTATGGTCTGCACTTCTCTTTATTAAGTGGGCGTAGCCTGAAGGTTTACTGGCGCGATCCGGAATTCCGCATGTTTATCGGCGTGCAGCTAACGCTGGTGGCCGTTTGTACGCTGGTGCTGTGGATACACAATACCTATGGCTCGGCGCTCACGACGATCAACCAGGCCTTTTTCCAGGTGGTATCGATGGCGACGACAGCCGGGTTTACCACGGATAGTATTGCCCGCTGGCCGCTGTTCCTGCCAGTGCTGTTGCTGTGTTCTGCTTTTATCGGCGGCTGTGCCGGGTCGACGGGCGGTGGTCTGAAGGTGATTCGTATCCTGCTGCTGTTTAAGCAGGGTAACCGCGAATTGAAACGACTGGTCCATCCGAATGCGGTTTACAGTATCAAACTGGGTAACCGTGCGTTGCCGGAGCGAATCCTTGAAGCAGTGTGGGGATTCTTCTCTGCCTATGCGTTGGTCTTTATTATCAGTATGCTGGCGATTATTGCGACCGGTGTTGATGACTTCTCCGCGTTTGCCTCCGTTGTGGCAACGTTGAATAACCTGGGACCTGGACTGGGGGTTGTTGCCGACAACTTTGCCAGTATGAACCCTGTGGCGAAGTGGATCCTGATAGCCAATATGCTGTTTGGTCGTCTGGAGGTCTTTACTCTGCTGGTGCTCTTTACCCCTACCTTCTGGCGTGAATAATGGAGTAACACGTGAAAACACTGATTCTTTTTTCTTCCCGGGACGGACAAACGCGTGAAATCGCTGAATATCTGGCTTCTGAACTCAAAGAGCTGGGCGTTTGGGCCGATGTTGTTAATTTGCATCGTACCGCGGAGCCGGACTGGCAAAATTATGACAGCGTGGTGATTGGCGCCTCGATTCGCTATGGTCATTACCATGCTGCTTTTCAGGAGTTTGTGAAAAAGTATGCCACACGGCTGAATTCGATGCCGAGTGCGTTCTACTCCGTAAACCTCGTTGCCCGTAAACCGGAGAAACGTACGCCGCAAACCAACAGCTATGCGCGTAAGTTTCTGATGAGTTCACCGTGGCGACCAGACCACAGTGCAGTCATTGCGGGTGCTTTGCTGTATCCCCGCTATCGCTGGTATGACCGCGTTATGATCCAACTGATAATGAAGATGTCAGGCGGTGAAACAGATACGAATAAAGAAGTGGTGTATACCGATTGGGAACAGGTTGCGAGATTCGCGCGGGAAATCGCCCAATTAACCAACAAAGCGTTGTTAAAATAAGCGCAAAGAATAAAAAATACGCACTCGGAAGATTATTTTAAATTTCCCCTTGTCAGCCTGAAATAACTCCCTATAATGCGCCTCCACTGACACGGAACAACGGATTAC
>NZ_JAWPBF010000020.1:0-82454 GCF_033341895.1 Citrobacter sp. HN-141
TTCGTGCTGCATGAGCCTTGCCAAATCACACGGATGTTATTTTAACCACTTTTCAAGATACAAGGGGGAGTGAGATGACTGACAAATCTCCTTTAGAGCGTTTGCAGGCGGCAAACAACGAGAATAGGCAAATGGTCATGGTGAGTGTCGGAACTCTCAAAGCCGCACGCAGAGAAATTCTGTCCCACGTTGCCGCAAACGGGAAAGGCGTGATGACAGATATCGTTCTTAATCAAATTAACGCAGTTATCGGGAAGGACTAACCCATGACAACTAACAACCACCCGGCGCACGGTCCTGTATCACTCGATCGCCTGCACCAGATAAGAGAAATACTCAGCAAAGCAGCAGCACAAAGCGACGGCGGTAATCTCGGCTGCGCAATGGCTGATGCAGTGAAGGTGATTGATGGGGCGATTGCGGCGTTTGGTGCTGAGCCTGTGCTTTATGCCGCTGAGGAAACTCTGGCTTATGCCAAGATGGGTGAGCTTCACCTTAAGTGCCTGTCTCAGCCAATGGGAGATGCGGTAATTCCGCTCTACACAGCACCGCCAGCGCCGGTAGTGCAGCCAGTCATGTTTATTGATGGCGATATTTCTGCATCTGACGCTGAGAAACTTGCGGCAGTTATTAGGGAATGGGACGACGCACCAGCGCCGGAACGCGACCGAGTACGCCGTGAACATGCCGAGTGGTCACAGGCTACTTTCGGCGATGTCGGTCCAGTTGGTCCTCTGAAGCACCTTTCTAAAGAAGCGCTCGAGGCAGCTGCTGAACCTGGCGACCTTAGTGAATGGGCTGACATGCAATTCCTGTTATGGGATGCGCAACGTCGTGCCGGTATCAGTGATGAGCAGATTACCCTGGCGATGGTAGAAAAGTTGGCGGTTAACAAACAGCGCGAATGGCCTGAGCCGAAAGATGGTGAGCCGCATCTGCACATCAAAGAGCAACCAGCGCCGGTAGTACCGGAATATCCCGAAACATTGCCATGCCCCGTATTACTGGAGCCGGGAATGCGCTTCGGGAAAGGTGTTAAAACCAGACTAGTACTGGAGGCTATTCAACGCAGGGCTGAGCATTACGCTGAACTGGAAGCTATGACGCCGGAACAGCGAGCCGAACATGATGCAGGTATCGAAGCAATTAAAGCGATGTTGCCGAAGCCAGCCCAGCCGGATATTGAAATGCTGGCCTATGCACTGACTAACGCTCCGTTAGCGCCGTCAGATAGGCAGGGCAGACCGAGAGCGCCGGTGGTGCCGGAGGAATGCAAAGAAGCACCTGCGTACGTCAAAGCACTGACGAAAGAGGGGGCGTATATCTATGGATTTAACGCCTGCCGCGCCGCCATGCTTCAGGGTAAACCCGATGATGAAGTGGGTTCCTGGAACAACAACAAAAACACGCCCACCACTAAACCTGTAAGCGATCATTCTGTGAGTAAACGTAGCGAACTGCTGGCCCGTCATGGTCAGCAACTTAACCAGCTGTTAATTTGCCACCAGCAAGAGGTGCAGGCGCTGGTGAAGCAACAGCACCTGGAGCTGGCTGAACTGATGATAGTAGAGGACAGTGCAGACCGGGCGCTGGACATGCTGGCCATAGCAAAAGAGCCATTAAAATGGACGGCGCAACACGAAGCACATTTGGCTGATGGTGCCGACGCCGAAGCCCTGATCCGCATAGTTGACCGAGCAGTCACGCATATCAAAGAGAAGTACAGCAAGTAACCAGGATTGACACCATGCCCCTGCACAATAATACTGTATACATAAACAGTATTATTGTGCGAGGTATTCCCGTGGGCTTTCCATCACCAGCAAACGATTATGTCGAACGCCGTCTTACCGTAGACGATATCTGCCATAACGATGCTAACTGTTTGACCATACAAACATCAACCGGCTACGCCGTTGTTAACCGCTCATTTAAGCCAAAACAGAGCAACCTGGTGTTGATCTCATTCTGCGGTCGTACTCACTTTGCGCGTGTTATGGGGAGAGTGTTGATAACCGACGACGGCGAAGCCATTGAAGGGGATGCTCTTGATGATGTAACGGTCATGGGAGTCGTTACATTCTTCATCAACTCCGCATTAAATGCTGTGACTGATGAGCTACCCGTAATTTAGGGGAATTATGCCAACTAAAGCTGAACTCCAGGCCAAATGTGAGCAACTGGAAAGGGATAATGCAGAACTTGTGCGCCAGCTGCACCGTATGGAAAGGCAGCTATCCGGGCAACTGCTTCCTGAAGAATGCCAACCGGCAGATATGCCGACAAACCTGATGGCGCTGATGAAAAAGCACAGGGTTCCGTGGGAGGTTTTTTGGTGCTATGAGCACGAACGCTGGCTTGATGAGTTGTGTAGTAGCTTCCCGCACGATACTTACGGGACGTGTCCGGGATGCAGGGGGGAAGATGGCGGTCACTGACGAGAGCATTTACTTCAAAATGCTGAGAGAACGGCGGCTGATGCGTCAGCAAATAGCGAGCCTTGAGCGCCAGCTGCGTGAGGCAGAAGAACGCTTAAATTGCTACAGCACCAACCAGAGTACGATCCCGCCAATACCGATGACAGCGCAGGTCCAAGAATGGATGTTTGAGTATGGTCTGCCGTGGGAGGTTTTCTACTGCTACGATCACAAGCGCTGGGTTGACGAGCTGGATAACAGCTTTCCGTATTACTGCGACAACCGATGCCCAAAATGCCGTAAACAAGCTGGGTAGCTGGTCAACTATCATTCTGCAGGTAATTTATCTCGTGTCTATCTGAAGAAGACTTGCCCATTGATGGTAGTGGTATGTCATAAAAGACCCGCAGGCGCGGGTCTTTGTCTAATAACATGCCTTACAGGCATTGGTTTAGGTAATCAATAACCGCCATAGCAATTTCGATTATTGGCGGTACGATCTTGAGTAGCAAAGTGACCATATTGAGCCTCCATAGGCTTCAGTGTTAGCGGCCTTTAAAGAATCCCCACAAGGTCAGAATGATGACCGTTACAGGGTGCGCAAGTTGTAAAAACAACAGCAACATTTGCATGTTGGTTCCTTACTTTTTCGCGCCTAGCTGCAAACACTCTTGGGTTTTCCTTTGCAGTTATCGTACCTGTGCTGCCAGATACATTCGGCTCGAATTTTGGTTTGAGTAAGGTTCAAGCATCACCAAGAACCTGGAACTAAATTCACTTCTTAATCAGTGGTGAATCTGTTTTACGTCTAAAAAGGTTTGAAGCGTTTTGTTCAACTGGTTAAGATTACCCGAGCTGCCAGATACATTTGGCGCGGTGGAAGAGGTGCGAACTCTTCATACCGATTGAAAGGCCCGGTCTCATCAACCGGGCTTTTTCATACCTGTCCCGGATAGCCCTTCAAATACCACATATAGGGGTTTGCACCCTGATACAGCCTCACATCTTGCTTCTCCCAAGTATTGTAGAGAGCTTTACTTTTCGTTCAAGAGTTGACCTTCACGATAAATTGAGGTTGCAAAAGGGTAAAAAACATGAAACGCACGTCTTATAAGGGCTGGCGGGAATGTCAATAATTGAGAAAAAAAATAGAAATTTTGATCGAGTGCTGATTTCTTCATCTGAAGAGAGGAAATTCTCTACTCAATTACGCCTTTTTAACAGCAAACATCACATATCCCGGCATGTTTACGATGAGTAGCATTTTTTGTAACTGCACTTTTGTGGTTCCACTCTTGCGGAAAGATGCGCAGGTTTACCGCTTGCGTTTATCCACATATCCACCTGATAGATCAATTCTTTTAGTCCAATAGAGATCATTAAAAGATCAATAAAGATCACCGACGCTGTATCTATTTGATATAAGTAAAGAAAACAGCAGATCGTACGGTCACTTTCATAATAAATACGGTTGCTTTCATAAATAATACGTTTACTTTCATAATAAATACGGCTACTTTCATAATCCGATTACGGTCACTTTCATAATTTGCTTGTTTTTTAAGCTCCCTATGTGGATAAATAGGAATGTCTTTGAATAACAATGAGATCGTCAGCCCCTTTGCTGTCACTAAAAAAGATTCATACACAGTTTATGAACTGACGCCAAACAGCAATAAGACGGTTCAGCCTGTCGCTTTGCTCCGACTTAGCGTATTCACGCCTGTATCGCCACGTGAGCGCGGCAAACGTGATTTCCTCATAGATGCCTCGGATGAGCTTTCCAGCCTTGAGGTGGCCCGTAGAGAGGGCTACACAGATATTAAAATTCACGGCGCTAAGCTAAATATGTCCACGGATTTTAAAACGTGGGTAGGGATCATTAGCGCTTTCAGTGTCTATGGCTTCACATCGGAAAAGATAACCCTGCCATTTACTGAGTTTGCGAGGATGTGTGGTCTACGTCCAACGGATATTAACCAGCGCGCGCGTAAACGCTTGTTTGACTCCATGTTTAACCTTTCCAGTGTGACGCTTTCCTTCCGCTCCAAAGACGGAAAAAAGGCCATGGTCACGCACCTGGTGCAGAAAGCCACGCTTGATACAGACTCTGACCAGGTTGAGATTGTTGGCGATCCGAACCTGTGGGAGTTGTACCGCTACGACCATAAGGTATTACTGGGCTTAAAGGCGCTGGGTGAGTTATCTCGTAAGGAAGCCGCTCAATCGCTGTATATCTACTTCGAGTCCATGCCTTCCGGCACGTTGTACGTATCACTGAAGCGCTTACGTGAGCGTCTGGCGATGCAATCTCGCGTCTGCGACCAGAACGTTGTAGTTCGTCGCGCTATGGCTGACCTTGTGTCTATTGGTTATCTGGAGTTCTCTGAGGCGAAGAAGGGCAGGGAGGTACAGTTTATTATCCATTCCCGTTCGCCAAAGCTGACTGCCTCCAGCTGAGGAATACGGTTAGTTTCATAATACGGTTAGTTGCATGCTCCTGTATGCGTATACGGTTAGTTTACTGTACGGTTAGTTGCATGTTTTGCCCCGTTGCTGGTGGTCGCAGGGCTGAATAGTAGGCCTGCAGGCGCGATGTTTTATGAAAGTAACCGTATTTACTGGCTCCATTATGAAAGTAACCGTAATTAAACCCAGTCTGAAAAAAAAGGCCGCAACTGCAGCCTTTCCCATACCCATCATCACTCCATCATAGCTTCATGTTGTAGTCAGACCGGATTGCGTTACGCGAGTTGCATTCTTCAATTGCATCGAACAGCACCATCGTATAGGCAGGGTATAGTTCCAGGTGTTCTGGAGGATCTTCAGGAATCAGGCACGGTAGGTACGCTTTGGCTTCCTGCTTTGGTAGGCTCACTACCTTTGTCACGACGATTGGCTCTGCGGTTGACTTCCTCGGCGCGTTCCCGTTGCATCCTGATAACACCGTCAGGAAGACGCAAATTGCGAAGCCCCGCCTTCTGGAGCTGCTTAGTAAGGTTTGAAATTGCATCTGCTGTTTCCTGTTTCTGTTTGCTTAGCTGTTCTTCCAGATCACTCTCTTTCTTATTGCTTTCAGCCTGAAGGTCGGCGCGCCTTTGCAGTTCAAGCCGCAACTCTTCGTTTTGCTCTTGCTGTTGCTGGAGAGCGACACTTAGGCCGCGTTTTTGGGCATCAAGGCTGTCGTTGTCTTCCTGCAGCGCTTTATTGTCGGTTTCCAGACCTTTTACGTACTCAACGTGATCTGAATAGGCGTTATATCCCTTAATCAATACGTAACTGAGTAGGGCCAGCGTGACTGCTATAACCGGCGTTCGCCAGGCACTTAACATGTTCATTCCTCTTTGAGTGCGTCTATAACGCCGGGGGGCATGATTGACGCTATGGCTTGTGACATAACAGGATCGGCGGTTAGCCCTACCGTCAGTGTTATGGCTACGGCATTAGCCAGTGATTTTGTGGCTACAGCCGTAGAGTTATTTACCCGGTCTGTGTAATTGCTGGTTACTGTGCTGGTGGCATCAAGTACCGAAAACAGCGGGGAAAGCGTTTCAGTTGCAACTTTCAGCGCTTCAATTTCAGCTGGTGTAAAGCTGGGCGGTACCGGCGGGGAAGTTGCTTCTCCTTCGCCTCCGGGCGGAACGGCGGCGGCAAGCATTTTTTCGTTAATGAGGGTCATCGCATCTGACAGTGCCGTTAGCTCAACATGATTCAGTGCGTCGATCATGCTTTCACTGGTGGCGGTGTCACATAACCCTTCCACCAGCGCAAATGGCGGTACCGGCGTTAAGCGGTTGCCTTTTGCATAGCATTCCCAGCCGATTTTCATCTGCAGAAGATCCGATGGCGTGGTGTACCCCTGAATCGCTGCAATAAATCGGCTGGCCTCCGCAGCTGCTGCAGCCAGTGTATTGATGTATTTGGGTAGCATATCCGTGTACCCGGATATTGATGGAGGGTATGTGACGTCAGCCAGGTAAAGAGCGGTAACGGTACTCTTTAGGCTGTCAGACAGGCCTGTCGCTTTGCGGTAACTAATAATGGGCGCTGGGGTCGCTGAGCCTTGTGCCGTCAGGATGCCGAAAGCATCAATTTGTTTATCGTTATCTAACATCATGCCACCTGAAAAAAATCATCGCCGGTGGCTACCACTGAGCCGCACGACACGGGATCGGAAACGCATGCGATAGGTTTCCCGTTTATGGTGAACCAGGGGCGTGTAGATACCGCTACGCCGCTGTGAGTGGAATTGCCGTCTGAGTGATCGGGAAAGAGGTTTCCATCCACCAGCACCGGCTTTCCATTGATGGTTAGGAATGGCTCTGCTTCTGCTGTTTTCCTGGATGGAAATCCACCATGACCAGAGCAAACGGAATCAATAGTTCCTGCTGCGCTCATAACGCCTCCTGTGTTGGTTACGCAGCGAAAGGGTAGGTGGTCTGTGATTTACTCTGTGAAATGCGCATATTGGGACGCTGGGTGTTTGTTTTTTCTGTTATTGTCACATTATAATAGTGTCATTCAATATGACAGTATGACGCGGGGTTGCACGATGATTATATTACTGGGGTCTCAAAAGGGTGGCGTGGGCAAATCGACGCTGGCCGTTTCTATTGCGGCGTATCTGCTGGAGTTAGGGAAAACCGTTATGATTGTCGATGCCGACGATCAGAAGTCAGTTCTGACCTGGTATAACAACCGTGATGAAAATTTGCCGCGCGTACCAGTAGTATCGGCTACCGGCAACATCAAAAACACTCTCTTAGAAATGTCTCAGCATTATGATTTTGTAATAGCTGATAGTGCTGGGCGAGACAGTAGCGAGCTACGTTCCGGGCTTATGGCGGCTGATGTATTTATTTCCCCTCTTCGTCCTTCACAGATGGATCTGGATGTTGTGCCGCACACCTGTGAAGTATTCACTGCAGCTAAAGATTTCAATGAAAAGGTTCGCGGGTACCTTGTTCTGAATATGACGCCAACCAACCTCTTTGTGAATGAAGGTAATCTGGCGGCAGAAGTGCTGAAAGACTTCCCGGCAATGGCTCAGGCTTCAAACCGTGTTTGTGACCGTAAAGTTTTCCGTGACACGTGGGCGTCAAGCACAACCATTTTTGAAGCGGAGAACGAGAAGGCAAAAGAAGAGATTCGTAATTTAGTTGATGAGGTGATTCTGTGAGAAACCGTGCTGCAACCAAACCTGGCGAAGATGCTTTTATCTCTGGAGGCTCTGCCAATGCCGGTGTTGTTCCCGTGGTGGCATCAAAAGGCCGCGCGAAAAGCCGACCGGTTACGGTGTCACTAACCGATAACTATTTGAACCAAATAACCACTCATTTACAGCAAGCTGCAGCTGAGGGGGAAGTAAGCCTCACGCGTACAGATGTTGTTAAAGCTGGCTTGCTGGCTCTGGCAGAACTACCGCCAGAAAAGGTTATGAATTTCCTGAAGCAGACGAAAAAAGACTGAACTGATCTACGGTAAGATGATTAAGCCCACCTCGGTGGGCTTTTTGTTATTAGAGTATGGGGTCCAGCTTACGGGGGATAGCGGCGCTAGTCTGAGTGGGATCTTGCCAGTCGTTTCTTTCCAGCGTATGCCGTAGCCTGGCAATCTCGTTTCTGTAACGGCGTTCACCTTTCTCTAATTCAATGATGCGGGTTGCCTGCTGCTGGTTAAGCCGTAAATAACCTCGTTGTTCCTGCAGAAGTGAATCAGGATCACCAACTCTGGATACCATGTAGCCCATCAGGTCGCGCTCTACATCGATGTTGCATTCGTGCCTCCACATATTGACCAGGGGGCGATTACCTGCCCAGCTGTTCCCCACAAGACAACAGATATGACCTGCCATGAGCTTTATATGACCCCGCTTATTCACCCACAGTAACCCCCAGCGTTCGGGGAGATCGTCAAGGGTAATCATTCCCTCCGGGCAAATGTAGTACCGATAATCGCCTAATCCCTTACCAGCTTGTCTATGGGGCTTATGTTTGTCTCGTAGGAAGTCGGTACGGCTTACTTTGGACTCCACCAGCACACTTCCCCCATGGTCCCCCCAGCGATAACCCCATGCGTCAGCGCGCTCTGTATCGCCTACTGCGCCGACTTCCACGAAAGCGACCTTGCAACCTGGTCCCTTTGCACTTTCGGCCCTGAGTAGCCAGCGTTTGGCTATTTGGTTGAGTTCATCGTGTGTCATGACAAACACTTAATTTGAATCAAGCCGAACTTGCAGTACGTTTGAATATTCAGTCATCAGCCTGTGCTGCTCATTTAGTAATAATCTTTGAGCGCTGGATAGAGATTTGAAATGTTCAGTTTCGAGATATATCGTCAGTCCAGATAATCGCTGGTCTAGCTGTGCTTTTTCTGCCAGCTCTCGCAGCTTCCACGGCAACGTATGTTCAGCATTAACCCCCATTGCCAAATGATGACGTTCAAACGCATCTTTAGGCACCCACGTAACATGACTATCTACAGAGTTAAAATCTATTTGTTCGACTAAATATCCTTCATCTTTACCATTCTCATTTTCAGGGAGTTTCCATCCACGCATGTCGTTGTATGCCTGCCGAGTCATGGGAATGGCGTTAACGATTGAGATGCTTGCAAAAGCTTGTTTATCCATTATTAAATCCTTTGTTACAGGTTGTTGAAAATTAAACATTCTTAGGCCACATCTAGCGTGGCTACGATATCAATAGCTACCTCACGAGAGTCGCCTTTGCATGACATTGAGCGGCGCGCAAACAGGTCGCGCACGTTAAAGCCAGCTTTGCGGTATGCCTTAACCAGTTTTTCGTTGCTGGAGTTCGTAGCAATCACGCGCGCGCCTCGCTGGTGGGCTGCAACCATTTCATTGAGCAATTGCCATTGGTGTTCGTCGGTGAACGTAGTGCCGGTGTATGTTGTGAATCCTTCCTTACCCGGTAACGGCATATAGGGAGGATCGCAAAACAGCACATCGCCTTCACCGGCCTGGCGGATAGTGTCCACGAAAGACTGGCAGTGAAATTCGCATGAAGGAGAGAGCTTGCTAAAGGCTTCCATTTCATCTGCAGGGAAATAGGGGGCTTTATACTTGCCGTAGGATGAGTTGAACCCGCCCTTTAGGTTGTAGCGCATCAGGCCATTGTAAGAATGGCGGTTGAGGTAAAGAAGTGCCGCAGCGCGTTCCAGTGGTGTGTAGTGAATACGGTTGAACTTCTCGCGAATGTCGAAGTAACCCTTTTCGGAGTTATACCCATCAAACATTGCCCTGGCTTTATCCACCAGCGCGCTGGGAGTTTGCTGTAGTGCATGGTAAAGGCCAATAAGGTCTGCACTGGTATCCCCTCCGATGTACCGCTCAAAGCCTTGTGCATTGAGGAATACCGAACCAGCGCCGACGAACGGCTCAATGAGGCGCTTACCCGATCCAATAAACGGTATGATTTGGTCCAACTGGGCATATTTCCCGCCGGGCCATTTGAGGAACGGGCGTACAAAAGACGACGTATTCACCGCCTTAGAGGTTTTGCGTTTTTTCTTTGTCATTTTCTCAACGGCTTTAGGTTCAGGAGAGGGGGATTGCAGTTGTGCATTAACCGGTAATTCGGTAAGAATGCGCGTCATCAGCCATCGCATAACCGGAACTGCCATAGAGTTACCAATGGCTTTATAGCGTGGGCCATCAGCTGCCAGTTTATAGGCCTTCTCTGCCGTCATTTCTGGATTGTGGTGGCGAAGATATGCGTACTCTTCAGCGGTAATCTTCTTGCGCTTGTCTACGGGGATTAGTGTGTGGTTGTCGGGGAATCCCTGAAGCCGCTCACATTCCACGGGCGTAAGGCGGCGGACCGTCATATTAGCGGTTGTAGCTGCGTCCGGCGTACTGCGGTCTATCTGTTCGTGCTGGAGGCTGTAGGCGACGTGCGGGAACTGATCGCTCATCCCCCTGCCGTGGTCAGATTTGAGGGTCGGGAATACCTCTTCGCTCGGAGCCGCACCAGCAGCGCGGGTGCAGTTGCCGGGCTGGAAAGCGATAACAGTATGTTCCTGTCCATGATGGTAGCTCGTCTGGGAATCAACGCAGCTATAGGCCACCGCTGGCGGAGCACCAGCATTCTGGTTACTGTCTACGCTGTTACCAGCGCGAAGCGTCGGAGAAAGATTATCTGTTGCATCAGCGCCATAGTCTTTGCTGTTGAAAGCGATAACAGCATTCTCCTGGCCTTGATTTCGTCCCAATGTGTGAGCCACGTTTATTAGCGTATCGGGGTCTTGCGTTCCATGAACAGCCAGCACATCAGTGCCTGCGTCAGACTTTGTGTGTGGGGCGTTAATGCCAGGAGCAAAATCGGCATGTCCTTCAGGCAACGGTTTGATAACAATCGGCGCTTCGTGGTTACAGGTGAGTGTAGGCGCGGAGTCGTCTGTTTTAATCTCGGCTCCGCCCTGACCGTGCGCCATAGCGATCAGGTGTCCTGCTTGGGCTTGATTATCGTCTGCGCCTCGGACTCCAACGCCATTTGAAGTAAGGGCGGAAGCCGCCTTTTCCGCGCTTCGGCTCGGCGCAATATCCCGGCGCAAGCCGTCGAACTCAAATAATATTTTGGTGGGATCAATATCGGTTCGAGCACTTGCGATAACAAACACACGTCTGCGTCGTTGGGCCACTCCGAAGTATTGGGCATCAAGGATTCGCCAGGCCACTTTTCGCTGTCGTCCATTAACCCAACCACACTTTGTCCACTTTGGAACGTGTTGACCGGTTTTTTTGTTCCAATTCCAGAAAGCACTGGATTTTCCGTGCTCAGGTCGTTGACCTGGTTCAAATGGCTCATTTTCTCCAGCCAGTCCAGCGAGAAAACAACCGAATGCGTTATCTGCGGAGCTGAGTACACCGGGGACGTTCTCCCAGACGATAATTGATTCTTTTTCACCGCATTCGCGGCGCTTTGCGTCGATTGCATTGGCTAATTCCACATATGAGAGAGTTAACTGACCGCGCTTATCCTGCAGGCCGTGGCGCAGGCCAGCCAGAGAGAATGCCTGGCATGGAGTGCCGCCCACCAGCACGTCAGGGGCGGATATTTCCCCCAAACTGATACGGTCTGCGATAACTGTCATATCCCCCAGGTTGGGGGTGTCAGGCCAATGGTGTGCCAATACTTCAGACGGGAATTTTTCTATTTCGGCAAACCAGCAGGGACGTAACCCCAGCACTTCCCAGGCAACGCTGGCAGCTTCAATTCCGCTACATACTGAGCCATAGGTCAGCTGGTGGTGTATAGATTGGTCAGCGTTCACAGACGCCACCCAGCGCAACGGTGAGATCGCTCATCATGGCGTTGAACTCGCCTGAGAAAAGTATGAAATCAGCCACCAGCCGGGAATGAGCGTCTTCACGATCGATATCGTCATTCTGGTCGCGCAGCTCGTCGGCGAAGTTAATGGCTTTGATCGTCATATCATCCATCAACCGAAACGACATTCGGTCCCGCCAGTGCAGCCCCGCAGCGGTCGCCAGCTTACCAGCTTCCAGGTGCGTAGATATTTCATCGCTAAACAGATCTTGTTTGCTAACGCGGAGTGCGCCGCCGTCTTCCAGAATGGCTTTAAGCACGGCATCAGAACCGATAGTGAAACCTGCTGGCATCTGATTTGATTTGAGCCAATCGGTCATCGTCAGCTCAATGGGGTTTTCCATCATCAACGGCACAACGGGCAGAGAACCGATGGTTTTACGTAACAGGGCCAGTATGTTTTCTGCAGTTCTGGCGCTACCGGCTTCGACGATAACCCGCTGCAGGTTCAGGTCTATCCAGACGTAGTGCATGGAGGACTTAGTGAATGCGCGCGGAATGAGAGCCATCAGCGCTTCATCTTTGAGGGCCAGACGTTCGGCGCGGCGAACTTTACGGCCTTGCGTGTTTTCTACCTTGTTTACACGCTTCGCCACTTCCTCGTTGACTACATGCGTGGGGAGTATCTTGCTTTCATTGCAATAGCAGATCAGGTAAGAGCCTTCATGCTCAACAACCATTGTCTCCGGGGTAACGTTAACCCAGCCAGACGTAGCCATATCCTGAGCTGCACAAGGCGTGAAAGCGAACTGGGCTAATTGCTCGTGAAACGCCTCGCGTGACAGGGAAAAATCACGCGAAAGGCGATAGATACAGACGTTTTTTAAGAAAGGAGATTTCATCCTGTGATTACCTACCTGATAAAGACAGGTCGATTAAATCACATTATGCCTTAGAATTGATGTTATTTATTTTGAAAAATCAACTTGCGATGCTTTGCCGCTCAGCTTGCCAGCTGCAGTTAGGTCCATTGCTGTGCCTGCTGTTATTTCTGTTTTACCCTTAGATTTTAGGCTGATTTTTCCACCAGCTTTTACAATGAAGTCTCCACCAGCATCAAAGACCACATCACCAGGTCCGATAATGTAGGCTTTACCGTCCTCATTCATGCCTATGCGCGTACCAGCTGCAGTATTGGCTATCTCATACCCGCCACCAGCTGTACGAACCTCAAAAACGTTATTGCGATGCACAACAAAATCTTCACTTGGTGTGAATTGTGGACGCGCTGGCGCACCATCAACCGGCGGCGGCTCCCACGCGGAACCTTGCCCGGACGCTTCAGGCGCAACGTTAGGAACCCCGCCAGGCGAATCGGAGGCTGCGCCGACAATCAACGGTCGTCGTGTATCAGGCTTTCCCCGAACATCGGTATATGGAAACTCTACCCACACCAGATCACCGGTAACTGTTGGTGTAAAAGCATTGCCAATGGGCATCATGTATTCCGCCCACGGTAACGATTCATCCGGTACGCCAACCCAATCCGGCAAAACCCTTACTTGCGCGCGCATTAATCCGCCAGGGTGCTTAGTTCCCACAATGACAGCTCTTTTCTTACTCAATGTATGGCACTCCTAATATCATGCGCGTGATATACGATATGCGGTCTTCGTAATGCGCTACTCGCTCAACAATGAAGTTTTTCGGGAGGGATTCATCTACCTGGTTTTTCTGGTCGTAGCGATGGATCTGGATACCGATCACCATGCCTGCAGTGATATCTGTGTTACCTGATACCTCAATGTCTAATTTCGGTACCAGGACCTGCTGCATGTTCTTCAGCGTGGAAATATCTGCATCGGAAACATAGCGAACGGGCAGGGAGGCGTCCCCAGTTTCGACATACCCATCAGTTTCTGAGTAACCAACAAAGCGATACTGGCTATCCTGTGTGGCGGCAAAATCCTGATTGATGTGCTCGGAACGGCTGATCGTGTATTGAGCTGAGGGGTTATTGGACTCATACACCATCGCCGCTTTTGTCTTGATTAAGCGCGCCATTTCCTTCACGTAAAACTTACCGCGCGCTATCCACACCAGAGCGCCATGATCGGCAGCTATTTGGCTGAGCACCAGCGATGGCTTTTCTCCCATATTTAGGTGATACGTTCCTGCTTTTTTAAACGTATCAGCCTCAACGGTTAAAGAACCTGCAAAGTCTTTGAGAATGTCTCTTGGCTGTCTGTTTGAAAACAGTTTTGCTGCGCTGGTGGGCGTCTTGATTGTCTTCAGAGCGTCAAGGATCGCTGTTATCTGGATCACATCGCCCTGTGCCGGTGCTGACGTAACGAAAAAGGTTTCTTTTACCGTCTTGCGGTCGCCGGTGGGATCGCCCGTTTCGACCACCAGCTTAGCGCCGTAGGCCGCTTTGTATTCGTCAACAATAGAACCCGTGGCATCCCTCACCTCCAGACGCAGAAGGGGGCCGGTAAGCGCTGTTTTCTCAATATAGAGAACCGAATTTATCCATTCTCGGGGGATGACCTGATCGTTAAGCGTTGCCGACTGAAGAAAGTATTGCTGTAACTGAGCCATAACTAACCCTGAGTGCCGCTGTACGTATGAACACGAACCTCGCTCGCATCGACCTCGAACGCGGTTAGCATGTCTGCCATAACCGTTAACGTCGCCTGGGCTGCAAATATCCGGTTTTCGGTAATCGGAGTTGATAAATCGCTGTAGCCGATAGCCTTTGCATCCTGGAAAGAGCAATCAATTTCCGTTTTTGCGTTAACCAGATAGTCGATAGCCGTAAAGCTGGTGGATTCGCGCCAGCGTAATGATGACGCTAAGGTGTTACACATCAGGCTGAGAGTGGATTTTTCGGCAGCAATCAACGTAACGCTGTAGGTTAGCAATACCTGCATGGCGTCCACCTCAGCGATCGGTGTTTCGCCATCATCAGCCATTAAGTCTCCTACTTCGCGCCGATGACGTTGGTTGTCGTTATTTTCGTAGTCAGCGTCAAAGGTCCGTGAAATGTTGATAAACGGCATGGCATCGCGGTTAATATTTTTATCGGATGGAATGCTACGGCGTCCAGCAGCTGCGCGACGAACCGCGCCCAAAAATTCAACCACGTTATCAAAATTGCCCACGAATACGCGGTCTTCCGGCTTACGCTTCAGGAACTCAGCAAACCGCTCACGGCCCCTGTTGGGGTGAGTCACTACGACGTCGCTGAAAATTTTATTAATTTCCCGCGCCACTGCTTCATCGATCGCGGAAAATCCGGTTATTTCGAACTTCCCTGTACGTGTTTTTTTCCACTGGCGCGTTTTGGCTAAAAGTTCTCTACTCATTTAACGATCCCTCCCTCAGTTGTATCCATGTTTCGTGCAGGAATGCAGTAATACAGCGAGCCGACGTGCTGTGTACCTAAGCTGTAAATGCGATGTACATACCACCAGCGCTGGGCCAACTTCCCGGATGCCATTTCTTCATTCCAGGTGAGTATTGAACCGATAGAAACGTTTTCTGCGGCTATACGCAGTAACTGAAGCTCATCACTCAGCCCGTCCTGTTCGCCGTCAGAATCAACGGCCTGAAATGAATCCCGTTCATCAGGACAATCCAACACCTTGACCGGGACCGGATCGAGATAGCGTAGGTCACGCTGGTTGTTGTTCAGTTCGGTGTAGGACGGGCCTTCAATACCGCTTTCTTCGTCAACCTCGCCCACATCCTCGGGGTCTGGTCGAAAGAGCAGGGCGTCAAAGTTATCCGGGTGCAGGTCTATGAATTTCATCCAGTCCTGGCGCACCATCGAATTGAGCGGGGAGTGGCCTTTAAAACGCGGCTTCAGACTTATGTCCTGGTCGCGTGTCGCCAGTTCACCTGGCAATGCTGCGACCGGCGCGCTTTCTGTTGAGCCTATCTCATCAAAAAGCGTTTCTTCTGGCTGCTGCGGGGCAGCAATATCCACCTCCACCAGCTCATCCATATCGGTAATTGCTGGTGGGGTGGCTTCGGTTGTTTCCTCTGGCTGGATAACGGCAGGGCTAACCGGTGTGACTGTTACCGGCCTTGTGTCGTCAAACCATTCATCAAAACGGCCCATTCTGTGCCTCACTGACGGGGTTAATTTGCGTATGTGAGCACTGTATGGAGATTGTGAATTGCAGAGGCACAAATTATTTTCAGTTTCCAACTTGTCAACTCTGCGGGAGTGCGATATTATGTTTCCAAGATGGAAACATAAGGAGAGCGAAGGATGCACGTTGTATCGAGAGCACCTTTCGATACAGCCACCAGGCAATTCCCCAATCAGGCAGCGGCACTAGACGACGTATACCGGACTTTGAAGAGAGAGAACTACACTTCACCGGACGAAATGAAGAAACGATTTGCCTCGCTGGACAGAATGAAATATCGGGAGAAGTGGTGGGTGATCGATGTTGGCGGTGGGAATTTAAGGGTGATGTTTTTTGCTGATTTTGAACGTGGAAAAATCTTTATAAAGCACATAACCACACACGCCGAATACGACAAGCTGACAGATTTTTACCGGAGAACTAAAGAATGATGTACACCGATGCTATCCAGGCGGCAAACAGCCTGGTTAGCATTGTCCCCCTCCTGGGGGGCAATGCCTCTCGCAAGGACTATGAAGACGCGCTGACGCTGGTTGAATACCTGATTGAACACGAGCCAGATCATCCGCTGGTGGACATGCTGGTTGCGAAAATTGCCCAGTATGAAGATGAGGCGGAAGAGTTCGCAGAGTTCAACGACCGTATTGCAGCGTTACCAAGCGGCGTGGCCCTGCTGCGTGTCCTGATGGACCAGCACAAACTGACTCAGAGTGATTTTGAGGAAGAGATTGGTAAGAAATCGCTGGTGAGCCGTATCCTTAACGGGACTCGCTCATTAACACTGGATCACATGAAAGCACTTGCGCGGCGCTTCAACATTCCGCCCAGCTCATTCATGGACGCGTAAAACAGCCCCCTGACCGAAAGGTTGGGGGCTTTTGTATTAACCCCTGCCTTTGTTTTTCACGTAGTCCAGGAAGCGCTTCTCGGCATCCTGACGTGATACACCAGTCATTATCATCGCATCAATAAACGCCTGGCGTTCCACCTTGAAACGGTCGGCGAGCTGCTGCTGCAGCACCTTATTTTTATCCTGCTCGGCTTTAAGCTTTTGCTGACTTTCTTCTGCCTTTGCCCGTTGTTTTTGCGTCATTTTACGGGCTTTTAGCAGTTTATCGCTGAGGGTGCGTAGCTTTGTACTGTCTCGCGCAATCTGATTACCCAGCGCTTTCTGGCGGCGCTGGTATTTATCCCACTCCTGACGCATCGCCCCCTGGTTAGTTTGTGAGTTACGGTTCTTGTTGAATCTTTTCCGGTCTTCCTCGGTGAAATGCTTAGTAGTACGCCGCTTGTCGTCACCGAACCCTACACGCTTAGCGGCCTGCAGCATGGCCTGACCGATCCGCAATTGCCAGCTTGCCGACTGGAGTCGGGTCATTGCGTGGATCACGTGCTTACAGGCGATCCCTTTGAGATTAGGGTTACGGATTTTGGGGAAGGCATATTCTTTTGGCGGTGCCAGGGCAAAGTTACCGGCGGTCGCGATGTAGCGATACCAGTATTGATGACGACCACAATCACAATCGAAGGATACGCGACCAGCACACAGCTTTTTCGTCACTTTTACCGCGCTAGTCTCATCCCCCAGCTCATCAATCAGTGAATCCCATTCCTCAAAGCGCACTTTCACGCGGTGATGCTGGTCTTCGGAGCGTTCTGAGGCCTCCACGCTGACCGTGACGACGTTATGTTTCAATGATGAAGGCACGGCTCGCTTAATGCCGGAACCGTCGTCTACGGCGTTGTTAGCACGTTTAACGTCGATCGCCTCACTTCCGGCTATGAGCTGGGCATAGGTGATCCCGGCTATGCCTGAATTGAACGTCTGTCGAATATCCTTGCGGCGACCTTCAAATGCCTTTAGATCTTCGACGGTGAAGAACGTACCGCCTTTTTTCTTCTTGCCCAGCGAGATGATATCTTCGGCTGTTTTGTTCTTCAGTGAAAACGGCGTCAGAGTGCGGCGAGCAGCGCGGCGCTTGCTTCGCTTATCCTTCTCAATCTGGTTGAATAGGCGTTCGAACTCGCGCGCGCTGAGGCCTTCTGTCTGGTATCGCCCGTTACTGGCGCGGGGAAAATCAGCCACTGATTAACTCCACTGTTCCCGACGCATAGTCTCGCATCCGGTCACGTATCCAGGCCACCGGCGGCACGGTTAACGTTGTGCCAACCGGCATGGCTTCAGTTTCAGATTCATGCCCCACCAGCAGGCGGAATACCCAACGTAATTCTTCATTACCGTAACAGCGAAACGCCGACAAATCAGAACGGTAAACCTCATCGGGCTTGATGGTGTAAGAGATGTTGTCGGCGCTGTAGCTGGTGGCCCGTGCAATGACTTCCTGATGAAACAATGCCAGCAGGATAGGATCGTCAATTGTGCGGTCATCCAGGCGGTTGTAACTCATAGAATGACCTCGTTATCACTGATTCGCTGCCCGGTTAGCGATGGCGGAACGGCGTTTGCACTGGTCACTTCCTGATGCTTAATGAGGTTCCCGAAAACGCGTAATAGCGGGTGCTGCTCGCGTTCTTCGCCGCCGCCGGTCATTGCTTTGATGTACGCAGCAGAGGTGACAGGATGGTATACCGTGGCAAAACAGCACATGATCGTGAGCAGGTGCTCGGGTCGAATATCCTGCCAGTTGATGTGATACACCTCGTCACCGGCGGCGTTGTAATCAATGTCCACGATAGAAGACGGGATCTCATATGCGCCGGGGTTTTTCTCAGGAAGAGAAATGGCTTTCTGGAGGCGCAATTCGTTGTAGCGCTCGATGCCGACGAGAACGGCTGCGCGCGAGTCTGTATGTCGCGTCTTCAGTGAAACATGGTGAGCGCCGCTTTCACTCGCAATGGTCCCACTGGTTTCATCCACCAGCACCTTAAAGTCAGCTTTAAGTAGCTTCTCGATGGCGGGGATCACTTTTACTCGTTGTTGTTTTAATGAGTTGGGGAGTGGTTTCGGGATGCTCATTATCAGGTTGTTGTCATCGTTATAGATAGCGGTGACATAGAGCGGGTTTGATGTTGAGAGACTGAAAACAGCTATTTTTTGACTCAATTTTCTATCCTCCAGAAAGCAAAAAGGCCGCGATTGCGGCCCCTTACTGGCTATTGATGTTCCCAACCGCGCTAAAGCAGGAAGTTAAATTGTCAAAAGTACCCTCAAGGGAACACAAAAGCTGCGAGGATTTTATGCGGTTTGTACTTTGTGTTTTTTCATGTCAAAGGAAAAATTATTAGTCACGGTGAGTTGAGTAAGGGTTGGTTGACCTCCTTCATAATCAAGAATAGGCAGCTTAAGCGGTGGAATTATGTATCGTTTACGCCATACTGGTCTGCGTGAATTCAACCGCTTGTTTTCGGTGACGTTTTCGCAGCCGGTGTACTCGGCGATTATGACAATCAAAAAAGGAGAAGAAGATGCCTTGGAAGAAAAAGGTTGGGCGTAGCTTTGGATGTGCTGATGGAGTTTTTGCTGGTCATCCAATTGACCAAAAAGAAGCAAAATCAGCAATAAAAGACGCAAAAGCGAATGGTGCTTCATTTGATGATTTTGCTAAAGAAATGACTTCGTATCTTGGTGGCGCGCATCCTAATGCAACCAGCGAGCATGTTCGTAAGCAAATTGATCGCGCCAGAAAGATGTGGTGATAAGAAAGCAGGCAGTGTGTTAGCTGTCTTCGTTGTCGGGGTTGGCGCTTTTATGCCAGTCCCGTTGTTCCTCAGTATTGAGGCCGCACGGCGGCTCTGTCTTACTCCACTTACCAGCCCACCAATATTGTCCGTTCCGGCGCTCACAGGTTCCGCAAATCTTGCAAATATGGAGTTTGGTCAATCCATCCAGTACATATACGTGACCGTGGGGATTTAAGGCCCGTTCCGTTGTTGTGCGAGCCATTAGCGCCCCTCTCTGGTTATTCCAGCCTGTTTGTAGGCCATGAGTAGCAAATCCTCTTCCGAGGCGTTCAGGCGCGTAAATTCGGCCTTTCCGCCAACGTTCCCGCTGGCATGAACCGGCACCAGCCACGGGTATTGCTCGCGATCTGCTTTTGGGGCCGCGTCCTGGTGATGCCACCGGCACAACGGTAAAACATCCATATGCGCGCCAGCTGCAGTGCGCCCATTTACATGATGCAGACTGACAATTGGCTGGTGGTGCTTATGCAGCCAGCAAGCGGTGCAGGGGAGTTTGGCTAACGCATTCATTACGCGCCGTTCGTCTGCTGTCGGGGTTCGGCCTTTCAGTCCTCGCGTTGAGGTTTTGCGGGGTTTGGTAACGGTAAGTGTTGTACGTGGTTTCTGTGCCGATTCCTGTCGCTTAATGCGCTGTTTTTCACGCTGCGCTTCCTGATACTCCGGCGAACGGATACGGGCTAATCGTTTTTCGGCGGATCGTTGTGCTGCCGCCTGGCGTTTTTCCTGTTGATGTTGCCGATAAGCTGGGTCAGCCAGCTTGGTTTTCTGACGCTCGCGCTGCCGTTGCGCTGCGATTCGCTGTTTTTCGTAGAGTGCATCCCGATCCTCTGTACTAAGCATGAACAACCCTTTTAAAATACCTTAGAATTAATGGTATTCTCAGAGTATAAAACGGAATGTTGTAATTTATCCATTCGATAAATACAAACACCTTAGAATTACATTTAATTTTTATTGTTCACTTACGAATGACAGGAGTGTTTTTGTGACCACTGCAGATATCGTGGTGTTTGACCTGGACAATACGTTGGCTGACCACCGCCACCGTGAGTATCTGATTCCTGGCCCGGACATGATGGGTTACGCGCCGAACTGGGACCGTTTTAGCCTGGCGTGTGAGAAAGATACTCCCATCATGGCGAATATCGCGTTGCTGGTGGCACTGAGCAGACATTACAGGATTTTCATACTTACCAGCCGGGGAGAGGTGGCCTATGCGGAAACCGCTGCCTGGTTATCGCTATTCCAGATCCCTTATGACCGCCTGATCATGCGTGGGGAGAAAGAGCACCGACCACCAGCTGAGGTTAAGCGCGACTGGATCAGGAACATCGGTACCGAAAACATTTTGTGTGCGTTCGATGATAACCCGGACGTGTGCGCCGCTATCCGTTCTATGGGCGTTACCTGCCACCAGGTCGCCTGAATCCATTACAAGGAAGCCAGCAATGAGCGACACCCACCAGATAGACCAGATTGCTTTAATAAGTGCCATTTCTACAGAACTGTGCCGCCAGATTCCTGGCCTCACTGTAGACCACCGTTACAACACGATAATCGAAGCAGCCAATTTAATCGTTAAGGAGTTCGCCCGTAAGCCTGTCGTGGGCTTGAAGGGGGTAGGATTGAATGCGTGGCTTGCCAGTGATGATGTGGGGGCCAGCAGTCTTTATATGGCAGCTATGCTGACGGGGAGCTGTAGCGCTGAGCATGCTTACCCCCGTGACGTTGATGATTTTGGGGGCTGCGTTCGAATGATAGAGGCGGTGTACCAGGAAGGGGCAAAGGTGCCTCTGGACCCTATGCTTAATTGCGGGCCTCATTGGGCCATGGTCACAACCAACTGGCTGTCATGGGAAACGATGTACAAGGCAGAGAAGTTTGCGGAACTCCATGAGGCGATGCGTGAAGCGTATGCTGCAGTAGCCGTCGGTAACTAACCATATAGGGGGTACAATTACCCCCTTTCCTACCTAACTTTCTAAGCCCGTGTAATCGTCCGTCTTTGTGGCGGGAAATGTGACGTCGTATCGGCGACTGTAATGGTACCAAGGTCGTTGCCTTGTTCGTCATACTCACGATACGTGTAATAGTCCGTATCACGCCCTTTGCGGTCCTCGTTTCGGCTACTGATTAACTCAAATCTATGGTTTGGGTTCAGGTTTAAAGCCTCGATATATTCTTCATCCATGTAAAGCCTCGTTTTTGTTTATTGAATAGCGGATTAATCATAGACCACTACGGAGCGTAAACGTACTGTTGGTTATTCAATTACACAATCTTTCAATATGAAGATTTATTTTAAAAGTAAAGATAACAAGCTTTAGTTTGATTTTCATGTTCAGCCCTTTGTTTTTATCATTTCTCGTTGGTGGCTATGTTATTTTCTTCAGGGGCAGGTGAGCAAATGAGTTTTTATAGTAACCTGCTCATTGCCCTCCTTTAGTTGTTATAATTAAAATTAAAGTAAACCCTTAGAAAATAATGTCTAATAGCCAACACGCCCAGTCATAGCAAGAAGCCATGAGCCACAGGGCGCGCGGCAGCTGACGCGCTCAGGTTGGGGCGTTAAAGATTATTGCTTAATAACATACTATTGTTGCGGAAAGTCCTATAACCTATCTCGCCAGATATAAGTGAAAGCATATTTATTGCTTTTTAGTCTGGTAGGGAAATATGAAAAATATAAAACGGGTTTTAATTTCTGCATTGCTAATCTCTGTTCCGACAGTAGGACAATCCACCAGCTTACGTGCGCTTAATTTCGAGTGCGGTACGCGCAAAGTTATCATTTATCAGGACTCAGGCATGGTCGCGTTAAATGGTAATAAAATGGATGACGTAGAGTTTAAAAAGGGAGTGGAGGGTTACATTGTCAATTTCGCGGAGTATGCAGCTGCTGGTGGCTCCCGGACGGCGTACAGCTTGTGGTTTAAACCCGATTTAACTAAGGGCCAGATGCCTGCGCTAATCCATCAGTGGCTGAATGCCGACAGCAAGCCCCGCAAAGAGGCGGAAGTAGACGCCTGCAGCTCACCAACTCAGATCGTGGCTGATAACCCTAAACCGTCAATGCTTGAATTGTTAGCGGAAGATGCTGAAGGGTGAATAACAGCCCCCTGGTGGGGGCCGGTCGGTGATTACTCAGGAACGCGCGCGGCCTGCTTTAGCTTAGCGGTCGTAAACGCTTCTTGTATCAAGTCTGGCGACGGGCCGACTACCGCGAACTTATCAAGCTCCGGCGCGCGGATGAATGCTGGTGTGCTTTCCAGCAATTCCAGTGTGCGCGGGTGAGGGACCACATAATGCAGCTCCGGCTGCGCGCCATCGTGCTCCCCAATATAGACCCAGGCTTGTTGGCCCAGCCCCTGCACCTGCAGAAACACCATTGCAATAGCCATGGGCAAAACGGTGTCCTGGTAAGAATGGGATTGATGACCATTTGTCATAATGTCGCCGGTGCTCGGCTCCGGGTTATTCTCGACCTGCCAGCCACCAACCAAACGACCTTCAATAAACACGATCGGATTGACCACCATCGGCACCAGGCGCAAAAGCCGTTGCGCGAAACTGGCATCCTGTGACGGTACCATTACCTTCGCATTCAGATGTTCAGAAATGCTATCCGCGTCCTCTATCTGCGTGTCTGGTGGCGTCCAGTAGCGCTCGCTACCGCGCTCCCATACCGTAACGCCATTGGTATTAATGGGGGTGAAGCCGGTAAGGGTAAACAAGGCCAGATCAATATTGTTCTGGTCTATTTCGTTGCCATCGAGGGTGAAGACACTCACCCCCTTGCCGATGATGTATTCCATGTTATTTACCAGCCTTTGCGGTTACATCCCCTTTGGGTTGGCTGGTGTTTTTAGCCGATTTCGGCACATCAAAGCTGTCTACTTCTTCCAGCTCCGGGCAGACAATCTTTTCCAGCATTGCACGGGCGACAATCATCCCCGCTTTAGGCTCAAATGATTTACCGCCATCGTCGATCACCATTCGCAGAATAAGCTCTGAATGGTCGCCAGGCTCCACCAGCGCTACGCATTCGGCAAGTCTGGCATGGTTAGCTCTTGCGATATCAGGTGCAGAATAAACCTTCAGCACGTGGCCTTCAGGGACGTTAAACGCCAGCCCTGTTTTCAGCCAGTACGCCTTTGCGTGATTACCGGCATTGCGGATGACGGCCTCAAAACGAATGTCTGTAGCCTCAATAGGGAAAGTAGAGCCACCAGCCAGCATTGGTACCGTTGCGCCTTCATCAATCTTGCAAATCTGTAATTTACTCATGGATATTTTCCTGTGTTTTAAATTTGTAATACCGGCATGCTGCCGGGAGTGGTTTGTCTTGATAGGACTCAATCAGTCCCAGCTTTTTCAGCCTTGCGGCAGATCTCAGAAATATCGTTCGTGACACGCCGTTTACCCGCAGCATGTCGCTTGCCGTAATGACGCCTCTTGACTGAATGAGTCGCAGAATCTGTAAATCCACGCGATAAAGGCGGTACGGCTTCATGCCAATAATTCTGGCGGGAGTAACCGCGAGCCGGTACCGGCATCCGCTCCGGGCCAGCGTCTTGTTTTCAAGAAAGTCACGTAGCGTTTTGCGAATGTGATCGGTGCTGACGCCAGGTAGAAGGGCGGTAAAATCCCGGCGGGAAAGCGTCAGGCCGCGCTTTTCACCGCAATAGATCGCGATAATGGCGGCGGCAACGTCCGGGTATGGAGAAGAAAAGATCTGTAATTGTGGGAAGGCGTTGTTCAATTTGCTATCCTGTCAGTGGCTTTTTCAAAGGCTAAATCGCAATGAAGAAGGGGGGCTGTAATGGCCCCCTTTTTTCTGTCTATCACCCTTGTTCCCATCGTTCCCCGGTGTCAGCACACACCATTCCATGACAGACACGTCCCTGGTCCTCTCTGTACGCCATTCCCCCGTAGCGCTGGCGCTGATTGAAGAACTTTCTACCGGCAAGGTAGGCGTAAGGGCTGGTGGAGTCCTCCGCGTCATCAGGATTACCGGCCTCCGCGTCAATTATCCCGCGCTGGAACTCGTCAAGAACGTCGCGCCGGTCGTCGAAACGGATCACTTCTCCATGCTCCTGGTCGCGGCAAAACTCGATCACCCCGTTCTTAACCAGAGTGGCTAATGTCTTGGGATGCTGGAAAATGTCAGGACCGAAGTAATATCCACTGTATGAGTCCACATAAGACCCGTTGCTGAAGTTGCCGACTGGATCATTTATGTCATGGGCGCTTGCAACGGCGACGAACAGGCGCACAACGTTTGACGATACGGACATTCGCTTCTCTTACGCTGGTTTGTGGCGACTGGAATATTCCAGTCGGATTGGCCCGGAAAACACGTTATTGATGCGGTCAACTAATGGCTGGTGCTCGTTCTGGTAGTAAACCAGCAACTTGCGCGCTGCCGTTTCGGTCACTCGCTGTACGTACTGGCAAGCGGCGTTACGGTCCGGGTACTCTTTTTCAAGCGTCAGGAGGGGGGTTACTTCGGATTGGGTGGCAATGCCAAAAACTACCACGGCACGACCATGTTTGATGCCTGCAGTAAAACTAACCTTGCAATGGTCAATGACAAAGTGTCTGTGAAGCAGGACAAGATCCGACATAACACCTCCTTTGGCGTGTGTCCGATTTTGTCCTAATAACAGTCACGTTACAACAAATAAAAGCCTTAGAATAATATGTATCTACCTTTCCATGATGTCACTCATGGCGCTGTTTTCGTTCTTCAGGCGTCGTAAATAGCGCATTACTGTCTCTGGTTTTGACCATGTTCCTTCGTGCATTATCTGCGCCATACTCACACCGCGCTCAGCCATATCTTGTGCAGCTCCGACCCGGGCGCTATGTCCAGACCACATTTCATACCTGCCTTTGTTGGTAGTTTGCGATGGTCTGCCCAGCAGCCGCCAGGTATCCTGGAATATTTTTTCCAGTGAAGGCGTCGTCATCGGCGTTTCTGATATCTGTACCCGATCATTTTTAAATACACGACAAAACACAACCGCGTCGGGATGGCTGATCAGCTCTGAAGTATTTAGCCATTTTTTCAACATGTTACTGGCTGGAACACTCAGATGCTTGATGACACCTGCGGCGGTCACGACTGTTTTTGTGTGAGAAATGTCCATGATTATCCGCTCATCGTTAACGGATAAGTCTTTTACCCGGATTCGGGCGATTTCCTGTATTCGAAGAAGCGAGTTATAGGCTACATACAGAAAAGCGAGGTTTCGCAAATCGGCAAGCCGGTCGGACTGGGACAAAATATGACTGGCTAACTGCAGGTCGGCGAGCCGGAACGGGACGGCCTGTCCGGTTTTCTCTCCGCCAAGAACGGACTGGCGGCGAATTTTCTTCATCGCCAGCTGCACTTCTGTACTGTTTTTCAGATCGGGAAGCCCACAAATTCGGGCCAACATGTTAAGCATCGCAAAATGATTGGTGATGCTGGTGGATGCAACACCGGCTTCATGTAGTTCCAGAAAATAAGCTCTGGCGCAATCGGGCATAATCGGCAGCGGCGCGATCTGATTTTTCTGGCACCACACAGCCCACGCCCGGACAACCGATGTTAGTTTTTTGAACGTATTTTCAGAATATGCCTCTTTATCCGCCATGAATTTGCGTAGATTCTGTGCAACTTCCTCTGGAGTGATCCCCGTAAGCTCGGGAAAACTCGAATTCATGTCGATAATATTCGGATAGTTCAAGTTATGACCTCCTTGATAACGTGAGAACCGTGTGAAACGGCCTCATGCAAAATACATACTTTCTAAGAAACGACGTGCTACGTAAAAAATAAGGCCACCAGCAACGCCAATGGTCCCAATCTTTCACAGGCCTCTAAAATGATCACCAAGATAACCCGTTAAACTGATCATAGCACGTAACTTTATATAACCCCCATTATCTATAGTTATTTTTTTGCCTATTTTGGCTCAAACGTGAGTGAGCTTAGAATCAAAAGTATATATAAAGGGAAAGGTTTGCTTTAGTATGTACCCATGACAGGCCACATGAATGAGCTAACTCAGGATGAGGGCGATGGGATTCAGGTCGGTCATTGTGTTACCTGGTCGTCGTTACCTCAGATTGGTGATCATTTTGCGTGATCACCTGCCAGACGACGTGACACATAAGGTGCTGGAAGCATGGCTTTATTGAGATCGCTGTCTTTCTAAGGCTTTATCGTGTTCGTTGATTACTTTCAATGTGGGTAGCAAGTGGGTAAGAACGTGTTAGTACAACCAAAAGGACAATCACACAATGCCAGCGTTTAATGACGTGATGTTTGAGCAGCAGTACAAGTTGTTTTTGCAGACCAAAAAAGACTGGATGCAACTGGTTGATTCACTCGCCATCTGTCACAGCAGAAATGCCAAAGACGAGAAGATTCGTCCTATCGCATTTTCAAACGATGAGGCTATTTTTAATAAAGCTGTTGATTTACAAATTCGGTGGAAAAAGTTTGCTGAACTTGCTACTGAGATGAAGAAAAACAAAAGCATAGCCATATCGACAGCTATATATTCACCGGTTCCAATGTTAATAATTGAACCAGTGTCCGTAGCTATTGGTTTTTTTAATGCTGCAACAACATGCACTCATACACGCGAGGATTTGCTTAATAGGTATGAAAAGCAAATAAAGAAACTTAGAAAGTTTCCTCATACAAATGAAGCCGTTAAAGCGCTCACTGAGGAAATGGAAACATTTGAAGCATACCCCGAAGGACACAAGTTCCGACACCGTGTTAGTGGGTATCAGGATACTGTCTTAGATGTTGTTTTTAAAGGTGAAAACGAGAGTACGCGCGCACGTTGCGGGACTCATGGCGTCATGATTTATCACCCGCAATGGACAAAGGACGACATAAAAATATCAACAGAGCCTAAAACAGAATATTTCAATAAGTATAGTCTTATAAAACCATTGAAATGCTCAATATTTACGGTTGGGGATATTTACGGCATTGATCAAATAGAGATTGCAGAGGCTAAGGCTGCGCAAAAAACTATCGTTGAGCAATCAATTTTAAGCCGTATTACCCACTTTGAAAGACGGGCTAAAACTAAGCTGGCAAAGGCTAAAACAGAGGCTGAAATAGAAAAAGCTAACCGCTCAATAGAGGCGGGTAGGCGTAAGCTCGAATTGCTTACAGAAGAGGATCGGAAATTACTTGAGCGAAAATTTGCGACCGATAATAACAATATTCTTTCTATCTCAGAGCTGCGTTCCATGTTTGGAGATACACGCAGCCGACGCGGTAAGAATTTTAACATTCTGATTAAGAAAGATTGAAATTGGCAGGGGGCCACCAGCCCCCTCCTTAAATCACATCATCATATTTCGACAGTTCTGCCAGTGCATCTGCGCGGGTTTCTTCCATGTCTCCACCCAGGTCATCATTAGCAGGGCGATACGATATCAGCGTTGAAAAACAGTACGTATCCCAACGGTCAGGTGACTTGATATTCATCTTCTGCCGCATGTAGTCCTTTTTCATCATCGCAACACGCCCATCCTCGTTTATCTTCCAGGGTATTTTAGAGGCCTGTTCTGCTGTTTTAGGCGACGAATCCAGCCTCATCCGGCCTGTCTGTATGGCGTCACGAGCTGCTATGTTGGCATAGGCTCTCTGGCTTACAAATCGGTCCTTATCTGTTTTGGCGAACATAGGCTTACCCCAGCGGATACGGACGACGTTAACTCCCCTGCGCTCCAGCTGGTCGGCGGTAGCTGAGCCTACGCCGTCACTATCCACGCCTATAGTGATATTGGGGAACCGCTCCTGAGTACATTCGTTCGCAATAAAGTCACCGAACTCTGTAGGGTTCATGGTACCCGGCATTTCAAGCACAACGAACGGAACGAACCGACGTTTCTCACGATAGCCGCTTACCTTCATAATGTTCAGGACGGATTTGTCTCGACCGTTCCCGACGTCAGCAAGCGCCACCCAGCCCCAGTTTTTCTCAAGGTACACTTTACGACGCTGGGCGCGCTCACAGGCATCGCGGCCCAACAGGAAGCCATCAATCACGGACGGGAACTGGCCCAGTACCTTGATTTTGTACTCCATGCTGTCACGACCGCCATATTCCGCCAGCTTCATGACAATAAAGTCGTCAGTTACAAACGGTGATTCTTCAGAGTTGAGGACAATCGACGTCCAGATCCCTTTAGGGTTATGTTCAGTCTTCGCCAGGCTGTGATGAGAGTCGTAGAAGTAACCAGACGGGCGCGTCGGCTGGGAAAGCATGAGCATGCGGTTATCAGCTTCCGTCAGCGCGCCGGTAAGGATGCCGATAGCCTTATCAGAGATACCGGACGCTTCATCCAGAATTATCAGTAAGTGTTTGGAGTGCTCCCCTGCCAGCCCTTCCTCATTACCCAGGCGATAGCCTTTACAGAGAACTTCCCACACACCTTTCCGGCTTCTTTCATAAAACATGGTGTCGGTTAAAACAAAGTGGTTCTGCAGCCACGGGTGACGTTTTACGGCGTTGGCCCAAAAGGTTTTTACGTACTTGAAGACGCCAGATTTTACCTGCGCAATTTTGTTCGCGATGATAACGACGCGCGCATCCGGGTACAGAATCATGTAAATCATCAGCATCATAGCTGTCAGGGATGACTTACCGGTACCATGCCCCGATGTAACGGTCGTCATGCTCTTTATCTGCTGAACCGACTGCAGTATTTCATCCTGCTGCCAGCTCGGTTGCATTCCGAACAATTCAACGACCGCTAATCCCCAGTCATGACGATAGCGGATAGCCATGTCACGCCAGCGCGGATCAGAGGTTACGCATTTTATTTTCTTCTTCCCGGATGCCATTATTCGTCCTCATCCGGGGGCGCTATCGCGATCTCATCGCCTTCGCCGTATAACTCGCGGGTCGCCTCGTAATCGAGATCTAACCCCTCTTCATCTGGGTCTAACTCCCCTTCGCGCCGGATGCCGTCATGGTTCGTATCGCCATACCCGCCCTCGTCTACAATCCTGGCGACGGTTTCCCGGCGCTCTTTCAGGAAGGCTTCTTTACCGGCCTGCGCTTCGCGATATTTACGGGCCTCTTCTTCCAGCTGGTCATCATCAACAGCACCGGCGTCACTTACTGGCGGTTCTGCTTCCTTGATCTCCTTAGCCAGCCTCAAGGCGATGGAGTCCGGCAGTTTTACCCCATGACGCTCGATGTACTCAGCGGTTTCTGCTATATCCCAGTCGTTTTCATCACGCAGCTGGTAGGCGGTGGCAATAACCTGTGCCTCGGTCGCTTTTGCGCCCAGCTTTTCACGGTCAATCTTGAGCTTTTCTCGTGAGGAACGGATAGAACTGATACGGGTAGCGTGGTCATCCATCCTGTAGCCGACTTCAATCAGGAGTTTTGTCAGCTTTAACAGCGGGTGTGGCCCGGACGGTGCATCGTCATCGCCCTCCTTGTCACCCTTTTCTCGTGGGGTATTCATGTTGGCTATTTCTGTTTCGAATAGCTCTACTGCCCTTGCGGTGGTTCGCGACAACAGTTGCATATGCTCGACGGCTGTTTTAACTGTGGATGCCTCGCATTCTTCCAGGCCAGCCTCCAACAATGAGACAGCCGCATCACGATCAACCTCGCGGGGCTTCCCTCTGGTATTCGCGACAACATTCACCTCATTGCCGGTTTCGAATTGCTTACCCTTACCTCGTTGTTTCGGTACATGTGGGATCACTTCCCCCTCATGCACTGGTTTGATCATTTTGGCGCGTGTGCCTTTGGAATTATTTTTTTTATTTTTCGTGCCTGCTCGTGTTTCGCCGGGTTCACTCTCTCCTGTAATTTCCTCTAAGGCACTGCTGTGCTTGAGTTTTCTTCCCTTCCTTCTGATGGTTAGATCATCTGCCTGATCACGCGCCGACAGCGTGGGCGCCAGCCCCTCTTCATCCGTCTTTTTGCTCAGTTCGCGACGTGCGGTATTCGGGTTTAAGGAATGGAATTCGGCATACTCCTTGTAAGTCACGCCTGACTCAAGTTTATGTTTTTTATAATTTTCCCTGTGCCAATCCCAGTCAATCTTTGCCATTACGCCTACCGCCAAAAACCACACTGCCGCGAGGATAGGCGGTCTGGTTTTTAGAGTGATCACGCAAATGATCACTTTTTTTTGATCACTTATTTGATCACTTAGATTTCCCCCTGCTTATTGATCATTATCTGTCCTTTTAATAAGCACATTTATTGCCCATATGGTTGCTAAATAGTTCTTTGAATATGGACTTTTTAAGTCTTTATGGTACATTCCCATTGCGATTTATTACTTTGAAATTAGCTAATAGGAATTAGGATATGAGTAAGAAAAACTACGTTTTTGTTGCAGTGGATGCAGGCTCCGGCAATGTGGCCCTGACCTTTGAACGTGATGGCAAGATGGAGACTTATGTAACTCCGTCCCTGATTCGCTCAGGTAGCCAGCAAACGTTAGCCAGTGAAACATCATCCTCATGGTTAACCACCGATGATGGTCGTGAGCGCAGCTATGTTGTCGTTAACAAAGGGACGGACCTGGTTGATACCTGCGACCCTGACTATCAGGTAAGTGCAGCACATCGTGTATTAGTTAATGAAGCCCTTGTTCGTGCCGGTCTTGACGGTGCTGACGTGATACTTGCGGAAACACTGCCGGTGAACCAGTTCTACTCTGACATTGGTAAGATTGATCGCGTCCGTACCAAGGCTAAAGCCGACAACCTTTTGATACCCGTTCGCAATTACAGCGCCGATATTCAGCCAGCCCGTATCGCACATGTTGAGGTATTCCCTGAAGCTGTTCCTGCCGTGATTTCTGCCCAGTCTGACTTTCCAGATTTGTTAGAAGCAGAAAGCATCCTGGTCGTTGATTTAGGGCGCTTCACCTGTGACATGGCTGTGGTGGATAAAGACCTGCAGGTTATTAGCCGTCGAACGACTGAGAACGGTATTCATCGCATGATTGAGCGCGTTTATGCTCTACTGCAGGAGTTTGAGGCCACCAGCGGGAAAAATATCAACGCCAAGAGCCTTAACATCGAGAGCATTGATACGATAATTCGTCAGGGGTTCATTGGTTCGCGCCTGGAAGCAGCTCGCAGCAAGCGCATTGATGTATCTGGCGTTATCAGTCAGGCCGCCAGTGAACTGGCTGAGATTATCCGCGCTGATATTCGCAAGGTTCACAGAAACATGCTGGATATTGATGCACTATTGCTGGTAGGCGGTGGTGCAAACTATATTGGTGGTCGTCTACATGGCATGCCTGATTACACCGCCGACTGGCATGATTTGGTATTCATTCCTGAATACCCGGAAACAAGCATTGTACGCGGCGTTTACTTCGCACTTGACCCAGTGCGTGACGAGATACTGGCTGAACTTAGCGAGCGGAATTAATGACAAAACAAACCATCAAGATTACCGGGCTGGCTGAGTACAGCCCCTTAACTGACGCGCTGGCAAATGAATACAACGGTCTGCAGAGTAACGCCGCTAAACGTCGGCTGATGCTGGATTGTCTGCGTTACGGTTATGCACTGGAGAAAATGGGGCTGGGCGCTCTGGTTGCACTAATGGAACGTCAGGATCTGATGGCATTGCCGGAAAGCGAACGCGCTGAGCGCTTTATCAGTATGGCTATGTCATTGATGGGAATGGTTGCGGCTGACCACCAGCCAAAGAAACAAAACAGACAAGCTGCCCCAGTTGAGTCTGAGGCTTTGGTACCGGGCAAGGTGTCTGAGCCAGCTCCACTACCGAATGATGCAACGTCTGTTAAACCAGTGGAAAGCAGCACTCCTGGCACTAAGCCCTACCAGGTGGAGAGTGAACGTGTATCACGCCCAATAGCAAGGCTTAGCCGTCCTTCAGACGATAGTAATACCTGATGCGATCCGCTCACGGCAAATGCTGTTGAATAAGTTAAAAGCCAGCCGGGAAACCTCCTGGCTTTTTTTATTCTCTAACTCCAGATCCTTCTTACTCCCACTATGAAACGGCAAATCGTCGTAGCAAACCTGCCTGTTACCTCTGATCTTGAATAGATAACCTGAAACCGACGTAAGCAGATACATGCGAGGATATGCGCCGGGGAAAGAGAAGCAGCTGGCAGACGGGGATTTCATGAAGGTACGCACGATATTCGTGACTGATGTATGCCCGTTCTCAAGCTCGGGATAGGCTTCGGTGAGTGCCGCCATGATTTCAGAAATCGTCATGTAACGACCGCACTTCAGCATAACTGCGGCTACTTCGACACTGGTTATACGTTCAGACATTCCATTTCCTCCGCTTAACATTACCGTTAATTCTAAGGAAAATATAAGCATAGGTAATCACGTACCCTCAAATTTTGAGTGCGCCTGATACGTTTTGGAGAAAAATGGATAAAAAAAAGGGCTGATTAAATGGTCAGCCCGTTTGCAAAGGAATTAATGTCGTAATGTCGCCTCGTACTTTACGTACTGCTCCATTTATTATCAAGCTAATTCTAAGGATTTAATTTATTTGCGTTTGTTTTTTACTGGTTTAGCGCTGCTGATCACATTCGATTTATACGCTTCAATGTCGCCGTTCTCGCGCGCCCAGCGTATAGCCCAGCTGTTTATCGCGTTAGTGATTTCCGTAGCGGTCTGCTCTCCAATCCCCTTAATATCCACCAGCTCAAAAGGTAACACGGATGCAATGGCTTGAACGTTCTTAAATCCCGCACATTTCAGGGTAGAGAGCACTTTAGCCGGTAACGTCAACTCATCAATGCCAGCTGCGATAGCATCCAGCGCGCGCTTGTGGATTTTCGGGAAGTCCATTTCTAACCGGGTCATGATCCGCTGGTGTAATTCTTCGTCTATCGCTGGGTTCCAGGCATTTTTAAATACGCTCAGACGTTCGTAAATCGGATTGCCCCACACACCAGGCACCACGTCCATCGCTACCAACATGGCTGTGCGGATCTGGAAATGGAAATCAGCCAGCTCAATCACATGCCCCTTAATGTAGCTATTGCGCGCCAATAACCCAAAGTGGAAGTTGTAGATATACAGGTTAAGCTCAGTCCCTTGCTCAGTAACGACAGTATGAAGTTTCACTTGTTCGCGACCGTCGTGAAAATCCACCCGCTTTCTAAGGTTTTCGTACAAAGCATTAAGCCGGTCCAAATCCTGACGTTTGGTGATCAGGTTCGAACGGGCTGTAGCGACCTCTTTATCGGCGATATTGAGCTTGCCCTGCATGGTTTGAAGTCTCTTATTTGTGTCTTTGCGCTCTGCTCGCAACCTGGAGACTTGCTTTGTCAGATCGTCACGCTCACGGAGAAGAGATTCAGGATGTAAGCGCTTATAGGTATCAAAGGACGCTTTCAATGAATTGTAGGCCAGCTGCATCGTTGTTAATTCCTGTGCTGATGACTCAATCTGGCTCTGCAAATTAATAATTGAGTTTTCCAGCTCAAGCGCCTTCATTTTGGCGTCATGACGTAACCCTTCCAGCTCGTCTTCTTTCGCCTGTGCCTCTTCCTGCACACCTACTTTGTACAGGTTCATCTCCAGTAGTTGGTTTTTCGTTGTCTCAAGCTGTTCAATGAGTGCGTTACAGTCGTTGGTTTCATCATCCAGGCGCGTATTAACGTCACTCTGCAGCTGCTCGATCATGCTTATACTGGTTTCCAGCGCGCGCCGGTCGAGGTCGTCACCGCTGATACGGCGTAATGTCAGATTCAGTTGGTTATAGACGCCGACAAAGGAAAGGTGAAGAACCTCATCGGTGATGCGGGTAGGAGTGGTGAGTTGTTCTGCGGCATTAGACATTTTTCTCTAAGATTCCTTGTTAGAATTTATGGTATTTAACAAGGCGAATAATAATCTGTAATTTCCTAATAGTCTATTGATAACGGACATAAAAAAGGGCCGCACTGCAGCCCTTAATGCGCATATCACTGTAGTAATAGCACCAGACCTAATACCAGGAACGGTACGAACCATGCAGCGACGTTTAGCCATCTACGCCATACCCTACCTTTCCCCAGCCCATGAAAGTATTCGTTCTCAGTCATGAGGCCAAGATAGCTTACTGAGATCAGGCCAGTGGACTCATCCATGTCCAATGACTGTTTGGCTAAACTGATATCAGGTATGGTCACTACGTCATAATCCAATGCGAGTACCGCACTCCTGAAATGCCCCTTTTCTCCGACAAATGACAGGTTGTAGTAGTGTTTACGCATGACACACCCAGTTATCAGCAAGCAAATCATCTAAAGACGGCTCAAACGGTGCCATCCCTCCCTTCATATCATTGACTACGAACACTCCCCCTTCCTCAGATTCATCTGGCTCATACGTTACAAAATCGGCAGAGCCTTCCCGTTGGCCTATCATTTCGGGGTTATTTTCGAGTGTGTTGTATACGTAATTAATGTCCATGTAACCCCGATCCTCTACCCATGCTATGTAAAAAAAACTGCTGGCAACGCGCCACCAGCACATCTGACTTCACTATCATCGCCTTACGTTTAAGCCGCCGCCCTCCAGTAGCTGTTATTTGGGTGCTCTGGCATCGATTCACCGGCGGCAAGCTGTGAGTAAGCCACCATCTCCGCGACGGCTTCATCCGGTGTGAATGCCAGGATGCAGTAGTAGCCTTGATCTGTCAGCAAATTGAGCCATTCAATCTGCTCTTTTGTTGGCTTTTTCTTCCCGTGTTTTAGCTCTACTCGCATCCCGTGATAAATACCGGCTGGCTTATCAAGAGACATATCTGGATAGCCTTTTTTCTGCCCTTCCGCTGGCATTTGCGCCGCGCTTTTTTTGGTGCGATATCCGCCGTTCGGAGTCGCATGAAGAAGTGAGTAGAGATCGGGGTGTTTCCGTTCTATGCGATCAAAAACTTGTACTTGATCGTAGTGTTCCTGGTTGCCTTTAAGCAGCTCTGGTTTTTTTATCAGGGCCGCGAGTGCTGCTGCGTGAACTGAAACCTTAACAACTGTTTTTAACCAGTCTGAGTCAGAAGAGGCGGCGCGAACTGGACGCTTCTTTTTGTATCCTTCAAGCCATTCCGATGAAAATCGCATACCCTTTCCATGAAGCTTAATGAAGTATCACACCCCGAAAGATATCAAGCTATCTAAGAGATAATGAATAATTACATTTATTCTCACGGCGTTTCAAAAAAAACACAATAGCAACAGCCAAGCTTATGGCTGTTAGCTATGTAAACGCCGAAGAGAATGCAAAAACCGATGATATTGTTCGGTTGTCGCGTGGGCTTAGGTTAGATTGTTCAACGGATCGCGAATTGGTAGATAAGACTCAAGATCCAGGCCGCGCCGAAGGTTGAAAGAAGCAGTGCGCCCCATACGATGAGGGTCTTTTCCAGAGAGGAAACGTCGTTTTTTTTCGCAGAAAGCTGAGGGTGGTTTACAAAATCGCGTTGCGCGTAAGTTTTCATGATATAGTCCCGTTGTTCTCTGTAGGCCTAAGTTTGACGGCGAAAACCTACAGGTGAATGTGAGGCCCGGCTATGCCGGGCTTTTCTTTTGCTCCATTAAAATCTAAGGCTTTAATATATTTAAAGCAAGGTATTTTTCTGTTAGAAAACTTCAGATTGAAAAACTAAGAAGTGTTTCCCGTGCGTTCGCGAGCGCAAGATCCCACTCATCCCGCGTCAACTCTCGCACCAGCCGTACCCGCTCATTGCTTCCAGGGCGCATTACCCACGTCCAGTTTTTTTCCTGCTGATTATCAATCGTCAACTCGAAAACCCCCTGTGACCGCGCAAATCGTAAGCAACAACCCATTGCTGCAGCCTTTTCCCGCAACTGGTCCGAAGTGTAAAACCGGCGTTCAGTTTGGGGTCTGACTTTTGACATGTATGCTCCTTTATCTGGTCAGTTTGAATTTTTCGATGGACTCGTCGTAGCTGGTGTATTGGTATGGCTCAGTATCATCCGCCGACGGCATAACACTGAGAAAATGAACAGCACTGTGAATATTACCAGACTCCAGCACTTCGTCAGCATAAAGGTGTGCCGCCACCAGCGTCAGAGCTGGGCGACTCATGGTGTAAATCGCCGCCACATCCCCATCAACGATTTGCCCAAAGTCAGTATGGCCATCTTTCAATAGCAAGACCTTGAGCGAGGGCCACCATGGGCCAAACGATCGATATGTTTTAACATCTGCTTTCAGGCGCTCCACCAGCCCCTTTAGATATGCTGCGGTAAACTCTTCTTCGCTGCGACCTAACAGGGCATGCTCCAGCAATACTGTCTCTATGTACTCTTCTGTCGGCTTAATGGTGTCGATTAATGTCGTCATTTCTTTTTGGCCCAGTCACCTGGGCCTCTCCATGAAAATTAAATGATGGCCTGAATGCTGGCTTGGATTTCGGCTTTGTCGTACCGGCTTGAGACTACCCACGCAGGCTGGGTAAACTCGTTACCTTCAACCGGATCGTCTTCAAAGTTCCAGAACGTCGCACCGTATTTCTCTTTAAGCATTTCCCGCACGGATTTTTTCTTGAGCGTGGCACGTCCCGACGTATCACACAAAACGTGCGCACCACCAGCCGGATAGCTGAGTTTGAACGTTCTACGACGCCAGACGCGCTTTCCTTCAAGATTCAGCGAGTTTTGCTGAATGCTGAAGCCTAATTCTTTCTCGTCAGTTTGCTCTTGGGTAAACTCTGTTGCTTCCGCTTGTTTTGCCTCTCGCTCCTGCTTTTCGGCTTCAATTTCTTCAGCTGTTTTTTCCCCTGCCATCATAGAGAGATATTCTTCCCATGATGAAGCAAATTGTTTAACCCCCCCGTGCTTAATCTCCTGTAATTTATATTTAATTACGTCAATGTGACGGCGCACCAGCTCTGCGCTGCGGAAATCCTCAACCGATATACGGCTTTCGGAGTATGCGCCCACCAGCACCCCAGCCATCAGGTAATCAGCGAGGGAAGACGTCAGCAGCGAATCATGGCTATTCACCTGTTTAATTAAGTCGGCAGTGGATGAGTCAACCAGATCGCGGATCACCTTCAGCGACCGCACACCACTAAGGCGGGAGTATTGCTCATACAGTTTTTGCGCCAACTTTTCATTGCCATCTTTCATGACCTGTAGCTTTGCCACCAGGCGCTCATCACGCAGTTTCTGGAACAGGTTTTCCAGCTGGCTCTTATTTGAGAATCGCTCGTGTAGCTGTGACAGGGATGACGTTGAAATGCGGTGTTTCCACATAGCCCTAACCGACTCATAGTTACCGTTAAACTGGGCGCGAATGTCGCTATCCGACGCCCCTGCCAATGAATCGTTATACATGGCCTCAGCCTTAGCGATTGATTCATTGAGCACCGGCAATACATCCTCTACGGTCCCCTGCTCGCCAAAGGCCTCCAGCTCGGCGGTGTAGTTTTCCCCAAATACAGCAATGAAAAAGAGTCTTGCCGAGTACATGCTCGAACCGCTACGGCTGTATGCAAACAGAGCACGTTTTAGGCCATCATCACTACTGTCCGGGTAAACATAAGACGTTGGCGCGATATCATCCGGCAAGGCTCCACGCAAGATATAGACCAGCTCAAGTTTGCCGTCATTGTATGCCATCCAGTAATCATCCCTCACGCGTAAGACGTTCTCCGTCACCGCATCGTAAAACTGCGCACGGGTAAGGACACTGGCAACCTTGTCTGGTGTGAGGCCTTCAGCTGCCCGACGTCTTGCCTCTACCGTATCCAGTGAAACATCAACCTGGTTGATAATATCGCTCACCGGCATTTCTCTCTTCGATCCGATGCGATACGTGGAGTACGGATAAACTGAGGTGTAAGTGATTTCAGTTTCTACCGTCTGTTTTTCCGGTAACAGGCGAGTAATGCGCACAATCACTTGCTGTGAGGTATCAGTATTGATGGTGTAATAAGCGTCGGTTTTTAACACTCGACCGCTATTCGTTTTCATGTAATTAGACGGATTCAGCAATACATCCGGGTCAATATCGATCACACCTGCAGCAATGCTACGCTCCAGATCGCCTTTGGCGCGCTTTAGCATGGTGGCGGCGTTTTTATTGCGCGTTAGGGTATTACGGGCTGTTTTAACCTGGCCTTTCAGGTCGGTTAGTTTCTCAATCTGATATTTCAACATGGTCCGGGCATTGCGTCGTGACGAACCGTGATAAACATCAGCGCTTCGCTTACCGTGGATCTCCGCCCAGCTGTTATATTCGGATTCCTCCTTCGTAACTTCGTTGCGCGCCTCTTCTACCGCTTCCTCCTGGGTGCCAAGCTGTGCAGTCAGTTCGTTGAGATTGTCAGCCAGCGCGGTCGGATCTTCGTTTGCCGCAATGGACGAACGCAGGTACACATCAAGCGCTACCTCAGCTTCTTTTTCGGCCTTACGGCGTTCCGCTTCGCGTCGGGCTGAAAGCTGCGCTTCAAGACGCGCTTTACGCTCATCCTGGTTCGCCGCCAGCAGCAGCTGAATATCGTCATTTTCATCCATGTCGCCGTTCTTGAGCGTTGAGGCATCAGACGTCATGATTTCGCCAATCCAATTACCCTTGCGTTTCAGCGTACCTAACCGGAATTCGTCAAATGAACCTTTGCCACAGTAGTAATGGACGTTCACGCTATCCTGTGATGAACCTACGCGCGCGCCGCGCCCGTTGCGCTGGTTGATGCTGGCAGGGGTCCATGGTAGCGTCAGATGATGAATATCCGTGGTACCTTTGTGAAGGTTAATCCCTACTTCAGCCTTTTTGTTGCAGATGACGATCGGCGTTCGACCTTCGTTATAATCAGCGGCGATCCCTTCCATGCCGGTGAGCGACATATCATTCAGCGCGGAAATGTAGTCCTCATATTTTGCCAGCTCGCTGTAATATTTCTCCCAAGCACCGTCTTTGTATGTACCGTCGGCTTTTTCCGTCGGTTCGACCGGCTTTTTAACCTTTTTCAGCTTCACGCCGGTGGCCTGCTGTACGCTGGTGGCATTGATGATCCCGATCTGACTCTCATCCATACCCAGCGCATTCGACAAAATGCGGCGTAGCTTACCGTGCTGGCTTTTCTCATCCATGAAGATGATTTGCTTACCGTTAACCAGTCCGGCTTTAAGGTTGGCAATCAGAGCGGCATATTTCGGTGGGATCGGATGTGTGACCGTCTTCATGTCGATCCCGGCCTTCGCAATGGCTTGAAGCACTGCAGCTTCCAGGT
Source organism: Citrobacter sp. HN-141 (assembly GCF_033341895.1). Lineage (NCBI taxonomy): Bacteria > Pseudomonadati > Pseudomonadota > Gammaproteobacteria > Enterobacterales > Enterobacteriaceae > Citrobacter > Citrobacter sp. HN-141. The sequence goes on from NZ_JAWPBF010000020.1 coordinate 39,813, forward strand.
CTACGCTAACCACCAGCTCGACGGCATCCCCACGGGTACTAACTTTGGTTTCGACTACCTTACTGGATAACGTGCTCACCAGGCCCGTGTCAGACTCATCGTCATCAGCCTCTACCCCACCAGCCGCAGCGGGAAGACCGGCGGCAATAGCCATAACCTTTTCGCGTTGGTCTTCGGGGAAGATAAACGTCATTGACGACCGATATAGATCAGGGTCAATGACCAGCTTATCCATGTCGCGGATCACCGAGAAAATAAAGTCATCGTTTTTGTTCGCCGTGATGGAAATCGTGCCATCCTCATTGCGTTCAATGACGTCTTTCTGCCCGATCTTCGCCGCGCGCTGGCGCAATTCCTCGTAGATATCGACCTGCTCTTGCGTTAGCGGCACGTCTACGTTGATTTCGTTCAGGTCGGGGATTTTGACGCTTTCCTTGACGTCCTGAGCGGTCTTGAGAGTGGTCCAGCGATGGAAAATACCGCGTAAGCCGTCCAGGTTCTTAAAGCCCACCAGCCCCTGCTTATCAACAACCTCGCCGGATATCTTCTGCACCACCACATTAGCGGTTTCGCCAAATACGCGAACAAAGTCATCAGGGGTTAATATCCCCATGGCTTTCCACTCTTCAACCGGCACGACGTGAGATAGCATGTTGAAGGCATCTAACGGGCTGTTTACCAGTGGAGTAGCTGTTAACAGGGTTACGCCGCGACCGTTGAATTTCTTCATCAGGTAGGCGCTTTTCACAGCCATGTCGCGCGCGATTTGCGAGACTGCAGGATTCGGCAAATAGGCCAACTGCGCGGTTTCTCGACCAGCAGCCAGTGAATTTCGGTAGTTGTGGCCCTCATCGGCGATCACATTGTCAAAATTCATGTCCTCAAAGTACGGAACCTGGTGCTTTTTCGCTGTGCCAGTGTCAGCGGCCTTGTCCTTAATTTTGTTCTTCGCCAGCTCAGCACGATGGCTACTTTTCAGAAGATCGGTACGGCCCATATCAATAGCGTTATAGAGCGCCTGTGCCGAGTTCTCTTCTATGGTTTCTTCACGCAGCGGGATCATGCCAAACTGTTCTTTGGTCATGATGACGCTACGGAAATTCGACGCCGGTATGCGGTTCATTCGCTCCAGAATCGTGGCGCTATCGGCATCCTTAATGACGTTACGCATTACCGGGTTGCCGTCACGATCAGTCATCGGCTCGTTGTTTTCATTGCGAACCTGGGATGTCTGAATCTCGCCATCTTCCCCACGTACCTCGTCAATGCCGACAAACAGCATTTGCGCAAAGACCTCCGGGCTGTAGAAGTCCCGCGCCTCGTGGTACCAGTTGTGGTAGACCGCCTTTGGAACGACAAAAACAGTGCGTTTTGAACGTCCGTGCTGGTAGTTGAATGCTTCAAGGGCAAGCGCCGTCGTCGTTTTACCCAGGCCGGTACCAAAGCCCATGATCCCGCGCCCATCTTCCGAAAGGCGGCGAACCTCAGAGTTCTGATAGCTTAATGGGATGCGCTTGCCAGACAGTCCTTCCAAGTGAAGTGACTCACTGGAATGTTCGAACGGAATGTAGTTGTTAAAGGCATCGTTGTAGTCGTTCACAACACCCTCAACGTCAGGATGTGATCGCAACCAATCGTTGAAGCTACCTTCCAGCTTAGCTATGCGAGAAAGGTATTCCCCCGCCTTCGGGCCGCGCGGCTTCACACCGTTAAGGTAGTTCTCCAGCTGGTTGAGGAAACCATCGCTGTTATTAGCCTTTTTAAACTCAGTTACACCGCTATTGCTGGTGACGGTTCGCAGCTGATACCCGGTAAAAATACCGTCTTTACCTTCGTAATCATCCGCCGACACCAGGTAGCCATTCTCAACTTCCAGATCCTTTGTATAGCGGAAGGCGTCATAACCCTGTTCGGCGAGAAATTCTTTAATCAGGCGACGGTCAAGCCAACGGGCGTTGAGGTTGACTTTAATTTTGTCGATTGGGGCCGCTTTTCGACGGGCATTAATCAGCTCCATCTGGCGAACAAAGTTTTGCTTTTCGGGTCCGTCCGGGTACTCGTTTACCAGCCCTGCAAGGTGGTTGATTTTGCCGCGTACATTTCCGCTGGTGGCGCGGGACATTGGCAGCATGTTTCCATAGCCATCGAGCGCAATTTCAGGGAACCCGGCAAGATACGCCAGTAATGCGTCATCACTTTCAGGAAGCTTTGCAGTACAGACCTCTCTAAATTGCTCCAGCGTGACGGGAATCAGGTCAATCTGGCTAAATAAATGACTGACTACTTGCTCTGGATTAGCGGTATCCAGCGTTTTCAGTTCAGTCTCATTCATATTACCGGTCAACAAATCCGACAGCTGGCCTTCTCTGGTTACGTTCGCCTGGAAGGTGAGCCAGGCCTTCGCGGTACTATCGGACAACCCGGATAACCGCAGGCCATTAGGTGATCCGTTTCGCGCTACCTCTTCGGCGGTAATCCTTGCCGCGTCCACCAGCAAAGAACCCGCGTCACGCCCCTGGGCGATCATGTCCTGTGCATCGTTAATCGTCAGGCCAATCAAGCCCCCACGCATTACCCGTTCACGCTGGCTGGCTTTCTGCCTTAGAGCAAATGAAACAATACCTTTTTGACGATCGGAAAGAAGGGACGGGTAAACATCCATGACGGCGGCGATCTGGCTGGCGGTCAGTGATAGCAGCCCCTGCAGAGATCGGCATCTCGTTTGTAAATCCCCAAACGTTGCTACACCGAATCTGGCAGCATCAATGGCGGTATGGTTAGTCGTTGTGTCTCGTATCCACTTGTCGCCGTCGAACGTATGCCAGATATCGCCCACCAGCCGCTTGTCACCTTCGACGGCCCCCTGATACAAATCCTGTTCAATGGTGAGCATGGACCAGTCAATTCGGCTATCAAAGCGACGTGACAGCGCCTGTTTCATTGCCGCATTGGTAAGTTGGCCATCCTTCTTGACCGTCAAAATATTATTGAATGATGAGCGCTCTGTTTCTCCGTGAACAAAGCGTTTCCCCTCGGGGCTAAGGAACCATTTACCCTTAATGAATACAGGCCACAGCACATTCGCGCCGGTGAGCATTTTGTCAGTGGCATCATTGACGATCTCCGCCAGGGGTTTCGTGTGCTTACGTAACACCCATACATCGACCACCGTTGATGTTCCGCTCTCGGCAAAGGTACCGGACGGCATACGGTGAGCACCCAAAAACTCCGCTTTACGGGATACGCGGTCGCGCAGCTTCTTGTTTGTCCCTCCGCCGTCGGTCATACCGTTCGGTACCATCAGCACAATCAGGCCACCAGGCTTCACCTTGTCTATGGTTCGTAGGATGAAGTAATGCCCGACGTTCGTTTCGTTTTTGTAAGCGGGATCAAGCTCAGCGTAACCAGTTCGGCTTTCGCCAAATGGGACGTTTCCGACTGCATGGTCGTATGTATCATCCGGTACTTTAGCCGCTAAAGTCTCAAACGCCCCCAGCTGTACGCTGTCTTCAGGGTGCAGCAACTGGTTAATACGACCGGAAACTAACGAGATCTCCGCTGCAGTCATAATGGCACCTGCAGGCTTCGTTTCCTGGAAAATACCGGTACCTGCAGACGGCTCAAGAACGTGACCAGACGTTACGCCATAATCAGCCAGAAGATCCCACACACCTTCAGCCATAAATTGCGGCGTGTAGTATTCGTACTGGCTTCCCCCATCGGTCAGGCCACCTTCTCCGGTGTAACCCGCAAGAATTTCACGCTGTTCAGCGCTCAGGTTGTTCCCATTAAAATTTTGAGGTAGCTCATTCAGCAATCGCATAGCGTCATTGTTCGCTTGTCGCCTGGCTCGCTGGATACTTACTCCGCTCTCCTTTTCTATGCCGAATTGCACAACCGATCGCACCTTACGCGCGCGAAGTATGGCTGTTATCAACTCACTTAGTGTTGATGCCCCACCAATTGCCTCTGAAAGCTGGTTTGTCATTTTTTAACCTTATGCCCGTAAAACATAGACCCAATAAAATCCACGTAAATCTAAGCGGTCTGTATTTAACAAAGGTACTGGTCAAAACATGGCTAACAGAAAGACGACAAGCTCCGGGCCACTTGCAGCCCTGAAAAAAATGTTCTCCAGTGCGCCTGCCGCGCCACTGGCACAACTCCCCATCAGCAGTGGTCACAATGTGGTTTCACGGTCGGGGCTGTCATTTCTGACTGGCAACCGGCAAGACGCGCCTGGAGAACTGACAACACAGGCGGATCAGATAGGTATCAACCTTGAGCTGCCTCTGGAAAGGTTGTCGCGGTACACAGTGCTGGAGGAAATGGCAAAAAGCGCCACGGTTTCCCAGGCGTTAAATATCCACCTCGCGCAAGCCTTATCTCCCAGTAAACGGACGGGCCTGGCGTTCTCCATCGTTGCTAAAGACCCAGGGGATAAAGAAACCGTGGCGCGCTGCAATGAGCTAATGAATGACCTGGGGGAAATGATTGATACCGGCCTGCCGTCGTGGGGGTTGCTCATGGCTATTTTCGGCGTCGGATATATGCGCCCCTACGGTGAGCCTGGTCGCGGGATCGTAAATATCGAATCGTCTTACTACACCCTCCCGTACTTCATTCAGGAATTTAACAAAGGCGGGACTCTCGCGGGGTTCTCAGGCGATTACCTTCTTTCACCGGAAACAATGCAGCGCATGCTGGCTGACCCGTGGGAGATCGTGGCAATGAAAAACCCGTTTTGGATGCCATCAGGGAAAATTATTCCGGTCACAACCGGTACGCGTGGATATTCCCTATTAACGGAACAAAACCAGCACCCTATCACCGAAACGCAGAACTACGGGACCAGCTTTCTGGAAAACTCGTATGAAGCGTTTATGAACCTTTGCGGCGCACTGAATGCACTGAAGGCCACACGTTACAACGCTGCAAAAATTGACCGGCTGATCGCACTGACGACCGGCACTCTCGATCCGGTAAACGCCGCAAACTACACGCGCACGGTCAGCCAATCCCTGAAGCGTAACAGCGAATCTCTGTCACGCCGTTCTCAGCAGGCGAATACCATGCCGACGGTGTTTAACCACCTGATACCAGTTATGGGGGATGGCAAGAACAACATCACTATTGATACCCAGTACATTCCAGCTGATATCACCGGCATTGAAGACGTCATGTTTCATCTTCGCCAGCTGTGCTCAAGCCTGGGCATAGACTCGACCATGCTCGGCTGGGCAGACCAAATGTCAGGGGGATTAGGTGAAGGTGGTTGGGCGCAAACAGCTATTCAAGCCGCGATCCGTGCTCAATGGCTCCGCCAGGCAGCAAGCGATGTGATTTACCGGCTCACGGATATTCATCTGGCATACAAACACGGTAAAGCCTACCTGTCTAACCAGCGCCCCTACTCCGTCCAGTTCAACTCAATGAACACAGCATTGATGCAGGAAGAAGCCCGAGATCAGGATTCCCGTGCCAACTTCATCGCTGTTATCACGCAAATTCTCGACCAGATCCAGCAAAGCCCCAAATTGGCTGGTAGTGAAACGTTCATGCGTTACCTGTTTTGCGACCAGCTAAAAATGGATGAGCAGATGCTGCAGTCCATGATCAAAGAGTTCAATGCGACCAAAGACGCAGGAGAACACGACGACATGATGTACGAATCCGCCCCAGGTAGAGGTGATGACAGTAACCCGGAAACATGGAGTCGGGAACAACTGCTTAACTTCGCCAAATTTGTTATGACACAACAGTAATACGGAGCACACCTTGAAATCACTAAAGACAGTTACCGATCGCTTTTCTCTGGTGGACACCATTCGTCGCCACACACCGCAGAATACGCGCAATTACATCCTGAAATCGGTTAGAGATACCTTCAACGATCCTGAAGTAAAAGAATGCATCTCTCTCGGTGAAATGTACGGCTACTATGGTCATGGTCGCCGACAAATTCACTACGCCAAAACAGGAAAACTAACTCTCCCTGAAGTCTCCGTAGCGGTTGTGGAAGGCAAACCCGTAACTCTGACGAATGTCCCGTCCAACCGCACCCTTTCAGTATCAGTAGATGATGATGGCGTGGTCACGCACACACAGGAGATTCTTGATACTGAGCCAGGCCATATTGTCAGTGGCATGGAGGCGTCAAGAGCTGGTGGCTGGAGTTGGGCTACCGGCGGCAATGACAGTTCACTCCGTTCAGTAGTCACCGGCTTTTATGGTTTCGACTATGTAACCACGCCAAATTATATCAGCCTGGACAGGGCGTCATTAATGCTTGAGTCTGCCGGTACACGCACCGAGCTTATGATTGCTGGGCTGATTGAGTCAGGTTTCAGTGAAAACGCGGCAACGGACCTTTGCCATCACTTTGAAACCTTGCGAGAAGATCAGGCTATGTTTGAGGCCGTAGAGCATACCAGCCACCTGGAAAGTAAGATGTGGGCGCTGCAGGGCCAACTGGCGGAAATGCAGGCGCGAGTTAGTGAGCAAAACGCCATGCTGGAAAGCGCCGGTGAACTGGCGAAAACCCGCCGCCGTATTATGCGAGAAACATTAAACAGCCTGCCTGTTTTTCTCAGCAAAGAACAACGTCAGGCGCTGCTACGTATGGAATCTGAAGAAGATATTCATGTGTTGTCTGCGATGCTGGAATCAGCTGCAGGAAATATGTCTTCCAGCCTACCTATCGGCGATCACCCTCCCCGCCAACACGATCCGGCGAAACAAACCAACATCGCCAGCGATGAGGATGTACTCTGGTTACGTCCGAATAAATAACTTCGTAGCAAACCGCTCAAACCGCCTTAACTGGCGGTTTTTTATGCCATTCCAGCAATAAATTAATAACGTTAATTCTAAGGTGTAAATAAACACAGCATTGTCAAAAACAAGAGATCAGAATAGTATCCAGTTCCCGACGATCAGGATCGTAACGGCTAAAAAGATCGTGCTTTTTGGGAATCTGTGGGTGATATTACCCGCTGAAAGCAAAAAACCACCCTGCCAGGTGGTTCTTGCCGGGGGTTAAGCCCCTGAAATTCAATGTGATAAGCCAACAACTATGCCGAAACAAAGAGGCAACAATAAAAGGAGACAAAAAGGAGGCAAATATGAATTAACCCGATCCGTTTTTCCCAGCCCACAAAGATGAAAACGTTCTTTACTGAGCGGAGGCCTTTTGTTGTCTGGTTACTAGACTAGCGTCCAGTTTACTAGCGCCGATCTCGGCACTCAAGTCTTTTTTTTGCTCGCCCGTGACCATCTTTGCCCAAATGTTACTCAGTGACAGGAAGCCCCGCGTCTTGAGGTTTTCTAAATCAATATAACGATGGAAATGAAGCAGAATGGATAATGCAAAGGAACTATGGAATGACATGTCGTCGGCTATCACGGGCTGTGTCATTAGCGCTGACCTGCCAGATTTTGAACACTATCACCACATGGACAATGAGGCTCTCTGGCTTGAAGTACAAAAGAACTACCCCACGGGATATAAACTAAGTCACGCTTTTCTTTTCCTGCCAGCGGCGCTTATCAGCCGGACCGGGAAACTGATTGCTGCCAGCATCGCCAACAAAGTAAATCCGTCCCACACCGGCGTTTGCTATGCCAGCCGTAAAACGCTCGCGCTCGATGCCGAAGTTTCCATAGCCACACTCGACCGCTTCACTGCAGGCGCTTCCGGTCGCGCTATTTTTACTTCTGAAATACCCCAAGACAAAATTGGTATTGAAACTGCCAGACGCACACTAACGCGCGGTGCCATGCTGTTTTGCCTTGCGATCGCACTGTTTCGTAAAACCACCAGCAGAGTGAAACAAAAAGTAATGGCCTTCGCTTTGAAAGCCGCGTCAGCTGTGCTTTTCAACAAATCAGGGGGGCGCAAAACGCAACCCGAAAAGGGGGCGCAAAATGCGTCACAAAAGAAGATATTAACCCCTTCTAAAAGTCAGAAAGAAAAGACAAATATTGGGACCGGTGAAAGTGATCCTGTGGATAAGCAAGAAGGAGTGAAAGGCAAAACGCTGAAGCAGTGGAATGAGCGCATTAACAAAACACGGATTCAGGGGCAGCTCAATACAGCAGAACGCAATTACCACGAACGACAGTCTGTACTCGGTGCCAACGAGAAGCGTTACAAGCACATGTTCATCAAGCTGATGGATACCATGAAAAAATCTATCCACCAGCGTGATGACGGTATATTCCGTGCCAGCTTTAAAGACGTGGATTACAGCAAAAAACCGGATGGTTTTCGGTAATTACGCTTCGCTGGTGGACGTCTGCGCATTCTGCAGTGGTAGCTTGTATGACTCCGGCCCCGGCTCACCGGCAGGCCAGCGATAACCGGTTACACGGCTACGCGGGAATGCACGAATGTTTACAGCATCGCCCTGGTTGCCCCCCAGCACTAACAAATTACGGTTTGCATCCTGACCAACAACAAAGCCGACATGACCGCCACCTTCACGGGTAAACGTCACAATGCAACCATATGCCGGATCGTGCAGCGCGGTTCCCCAAGAGGTGTAGCTTCGTGCCGATTCAAATCGAGTAGACTGGATGCCTACACGCTCAAGCATCGCACCTACAAATGCAGCACACCACGGAGTTTCATCGTCTTTGATGCCACCACGTTTAATGTCCTTCCACATTTGTAGGATCTCGGGGTTATGTTCCGCACCTTTGATTTCACGTAACCCGATGTGTTTACGGGCCTCAACTATCCAACGGAGTTCATTGGGCTGACTCATGCTTTTTTCCTCTGTTAGCAATGAGCCGAAACAGTAACCGCTCTGTACTTTGCAACCGGTAGCGAGCAAAAAGAAGCCCACACGAAGTGGGCGTTTCTTAGTGGATTGTGCTGGCTATGTTCGGGGTATCTTCATCATTCGGATCATCATCGCCAGCGTCAACTTCAGGCCAGTCCACCTGCCAACCAGCGCTTTCCAGGCTACGTAAGACCAAATGTGCGTCAGCATTTAAAGAGTTCACCTCTCCCACGGCAGAGTTAGGCCGTACACCGTTAAGAGCATTGCGCATATCATCCTGGGTGATATCTCCCTCAACTATTACCAGCGTACCGGCATTACTGCATTCAACCATACCGGCTTTTCCTCCGGGCATTGTTACCTTAATGCGCATTCTGCAGCTCCTTAAAGCATCCCAGTAAAAACTCGATAATGCCGTCACCGTTTAAGTATGAAGTTGCAGTCAATTCAGGATCGGCGTAGCACTGCAGCGCCATTGAAAACACTTCAGTAGAGCGGCAATTGTTCAACGATGGTGCTTTCGATAATAACTTACCACTCGCGAGACTTACCCTATTATCCATGTAGATTTTTGACATGTAGTAATGACTTAGTGATGTTTTGACCTTGTACTCAGCATCGCCGTACCCGCCAAAATTGCTGTATACCAACCGTCCTTCAGTCTTTGATTTAATGAAGCCTTTTGCGCGCTCCAGCAAATGGGGGTTAGAAAATTCCACATGGTGTCCAAGTTCGTGCCACATAACATGTTCGGCATCCGTATCCGCGTCGATCGTCACAGACTGGCGGCTCTGGCTTGCACTCGCTCTAACCTTCGCCTGGTGCTCAATCTTTTTCATCGTATCCAGCTTGCCGCCGGTCAAGGTAAAGACCTTTTCCGCAACATCGCGCGCATCGTACCCAGTACGCCATCCTGCTGTAACAGTGGTTTTCTCAATAATGTCGCTATCCAGTTCAATCGCATTGCCCCACGCTTCGGCATCTTCTTTTGACACTGGGGATGCCTGCATCACGGCATCCATAGCCGCTTTAACTTTACTGTGTATTTTCTCAACAATTAGAGGCGGGTATGGAGCTTTATCCTTGAATAACCTCTCAAGTTCATATAGCTGAACGGCTTCATCTGATTCACGGTCTATAAACCATTTAAGCCGATCTACCTCCAGACCTATCCCGCCATGTGGCGTGAAAACATCTTTCAAATATGGTTTCAACTTTTCAGGCCGGTCACGAACTTTATTAATCTGCTCAATATAATAATCGACCTCTTCAGGTAGCTTTAGACGACCATCCTTATCATTAGTTTCGGCAAGCGCTTTCAAGCGGCGTAAAACATCGATGTAAGCATCTGCCAGCTCGTCGCCGCTAAAGTCTTTCGACAGCCCTACCGCATCGAGCGAAGCCTTTCCACTTTCCATTACATCGCTAATGTCCGTGAGTGCCTTTTTGCCTGCAGCGATCGCCCACTGCAGAGCGGCTATCGTTTCAGGGATACTTTTTGCATCAGCCAGTTTTTTATCAAACTTACTCGTGACTTTCGCATAGATGGCATGCGGCATTTTCATGAATTTGTCCAGCCAGGTTCTGCAGGCCTTACGCAACTCCTGCCAGCTCAAGTCTGATTGCATTAAGTCTTCAAGCTTGTGCATAAGCATGAACAATCGATCCGGACTGGCCCCACCCTCTGATGCTTCCAAAAATAACTTCACCCGGTAATCAATATTTCTGGCATCCGCCAGTGACGGCGCAGGTTCATTATTTTTAATGGCTTCCTGCAACGCCTTGTAGTAGAAGGCGCTATTTTCTGAAGAAGTTGCCATTTCGCCAAGCAGATTGCCGCTATAACCGTGCGCTTCCACCCATGGCTGAATTAGAGGTCGCTGTGAATAAAGCATGTTTCTGCCCACAGAAGCACTCAGGCGCGCGAGATTTTCTTCAGTATTCGGATTGGCCTTAGCAAGCTTTCCGGTCATTTTGATGACGTTTACCAGCTCGTCAACGCTTGTTGCACTCGTGATCATTTGCGATATATAGGCACGGTTATCACCCGGTGCTGATTCGAACATCGCAAAGTTAAGCCCTTTCCCCTCACCAAACTCATCTTCAATTTCGGTAGAGACTGCAGACAACACATCAACAAGTGACAGGCTACCGCCGCCAAACATATCCCCCAGCGCCTGCTGCTGGTGGATTAGCTCATCATTTATTTTTTGCGCCATCTTCTTGAAGGCAGCGCCTATACGCTTGGAACTGCGACTATTGGCAACGATAAATAGCGCCAGGGCCTCAGCCTCTTTGCTGGTGTCTTCAAACAGCCCTTGTTGTGCGATCACCTCTTCGATTGCCTGGCCTGAGTCTTTGGCCCGGCGCACAAGGTTAATGGCCTCCTGTAGCGCGGCAATGGCCTGTTTATCAAGACCGTCCACTTCCTCAATACCACCCACCAGCCCATTCACAGCCTCTTTGTGAACGTCACCAGATAGCATCTGCATTTGTGCAAAATCACTGGCTGCGGTGTTGAGTGCAGTCAGGATATTACGCATCTCGGGATCGGGTTCTTCTGCGACCATTTTTACAAGTCGTTCGTCTTTGTACGCTTTTGCAAAAATAGCGTTCTGAATGCGATCAATCAGCTGCTTGGTCGGCCTGCCGTCAGTCGTTACCAGACCTGCAGTTGCAGTATCCCCAATTTCGCGCATAAACGACTGAATGAAGCCGTCATTAGACCGGGCAAGTAGATTTCCCTCTTCGGAAGGGGAAAACATCGCCATAAGCCGCTCATCGAGCATTTCGGCATCTACGAATGCCTTTTCGCTCGCTGCCATTTCCTGCAGATCTGAGAGGTTGGAATCTCTGGCAAACTGAGCACGATCAACGTCGGTGACACGCTCCCTCACCAGCACCGGCATATCCATCCGGGCAATATCTTCAGCCTTAACCCCATAGTCGGCTGCATGGTCGATCAGATACTGGCGATAGCTGTCAGCCTGCCCTTGCTCATAGGCCCGTAGTATTCCCATTGAGCGCCCATTCCCCGACTCAACAACGTTGTCAGGGCCGACAATAGGCGCACCGTGGCTACTTAACCCTGAATCGGTTAATTGTGCTGGACGTAAGTTTCCGGCGATCTTGCTCACCTGAATCTTACTCGACATTCGGGTACGATCCCTCGGCTGCAGCTCCGTTGGGAATGCAGGGTTTATCGTCCCATCAAGGTTATTCGAAATTATCAGGCTACTGGCATTAACAACTTTAAAGCCCGTTTTGACCTCATCCCCTTTGCTCGTCACAACAAACGACGTTCGCCCTATGGGGGTTTGTCTCAACTGCAGTGACGCCACCAGCGTAATTAGGCTATCCAGACCTGGTGTGTTGCTAATGGCCTGTTGTGCTGTTTCCAACGGTCATACCTCCACGTTTTAGGTTTCGTGAAGGATAAGGAGTGTGTGTTATTCAGAGGGGAGAAGAAAAAGCCCCGATTAACGGGGCTGGTTATCAGAGATCAGATGGCGTAGTCATTCTGAGCAACCCACGCATTGGCCTGGCCCTTCATATCATCCAGTGTCAGAAATTCGTTAAGGTACTCACCGACCTGGCGAAGCGTATCCACAAAATCCATTTGGGCCTGTTTTACAAACTTCCCGGAGAGAAAGTCTTTAACGATAGACGGCGTATTATCTTCAGCTGGGTCGGCTGGGATTGATTCGGTACCGTAACCCAGCTTCACCAAAATAGCGTCGATTTCGTCATTCAAATCCAGCAAATCCAGCCCTTTAGCTGTTGTGGCCTGAACCATCAATTCATCCAGGCGATCATTCAGGTCAAGGCGTTCCAGCGCGCTTAAATTCATGCTCCAGCCCCCTCTCTTTGAATTGCCACCAGTAAATCAGACAGGTGTTGCGCAGCGGCATTCACTTTGTCTTCATTTTCGTCAAAACGACCAGCATTCTGTAGTGCGGCAATAGCCCCGCGAACCTTGTTACGGGCGTCACGGATTTCCGCTATGTCTTTCGACTGCAGTTGCATTACGGCATCCAGATAACTCAACGCATCATTCGCTGCTGTATCGGCTTCAGATACCACGGGAGTTTCCTCATTAGTCTGCGGCGGCGTGGGAGGTGTTTGGCTTACCAACTCGGCCTTAACTTTCTCCATAAAGTAATCGAGATCGTCGCCTTCCGGGTAAGCAATGTTCGGCGCAGCTTTCTTCGTATTCAGCTTCACCTGAGAGCCGAACGTTGCCGGGTCACTCTCAGCCATTTCAACATATTGCTGTGCGTAATTAGCCATTGAATCACTAACGACGGTTTTCGCCAGTACATCGAGATCCGCCTCGGTCGGAATCAGCTTCAACTCAAAATTAGAGGCCTCCTGCTCTGTCAGCTTACGATCGTATTCAATGAAACCATGACGTGCCAAACGACCATATTTATCGCTCTGTTCCGGTACATCCAAAATTGCAGTGTGATCTGCAGGGACAGAGCCGATACTTGCTGGGCGACTTGTAAGAGCATACCGGTATTTAGCTGTTGGTACCGGCGGCTGTTCTGGTGGCAACTCCGGCGGTTGTTCTGGCGGTTGCTCAGGGGGGAGTTCTGGTGGTGGCGTCGTGACAACGTAACGATCAGCGCGGTTCTCTCGATAGGCTTTAAGTAATTTAGTTGCTGTAACCCCCATAGCCCCGCCCTGGGATGATGGGGATGGCATTTCATAAACCTTACCAGATGGATCGGTAATAATTACGCTGCCCTGCAGCTCGCCGTCATGGTCATAGGAGTTGTAACGGATTATGGCCCCATTACTTAGAGTTGCCTTACCATCAATGCCCATACGTTCTTTCACTTTACGCGTTGCATCTGTGAAAGATGAGCCGGTATCAGTGGTACCGGCCTGAGATACTCCCCGCAAAGCCACAATTTTAGCCTCCAGTTCGGCATTGATTCGACGCTGGTTAGCGAGCTTCTCCCGCACATTCCGCTCATCGCTCTGATGTGTGATTAACTTGGTCTGCAGTGATTCAACTTGAGTTAGCAGCGAGGATTGCTGTTCGCTTAACTGATCGTTTTCAGCGTTCAGCGCGTCTATATCACTGCGTAATTTAACCTGAGCATCTTGCTGCTTCGTGAATTTTGCACTGTTACGCTCTGCCAGGTTTGCAAGAGCTTGCGTTACTTGCTGCAAAGACACATCGCGACCGCCAATGGGGGCCACAATATGTGTTACATCGCGCTTGTTCAGCAAGAAACGGAAGGCCACCAGCAAATCATTGTTCTTTACGCGCCCGTTATCTGCAGTCGGGGAGTGGAAAACCAGGGAAATTGACTGCCCATCTGATAATGGAATCAACGCCGTCATAATTGGAATACTGTTCACCCGGCGAACCTTACCGATGACAGCCCCTCCAATCGTTTTTTCACCGCTATCGTCCAGGCCAGCATCATCCGTACCTGCTTTAATGTCGGTTCCGTTCAAACCGCGATTTAATGCCCTTACGAACGCCCGCATGGTCTGCGACAAACGCATGCGCTCAGTGCTAATCGCTTCAAACATTGCTGCATGAGAGACATAGACCAGCTCATCGCCAAGATAAGACTGGTCCACTTCTTCAATAGTGGCGCTTTCCAGCATCAAATCGGCGCTCTGGCCCTTCATTAGTTCGTTGTAAATATCATCAGAAACTGCAGGCGCTATATAGCCAGGCACGTCTTTCAGAAGAATTTTGTCAGTCAGTATTACGGTCATTTTTCCCCCTTCTGCAGTTGTGCGATCTCTTTCTCTAACTGACTGGTTTTTGCCAGCTCCAGATTTAGCTCGGCCTGGATGTTTTCACGCGACTTTTGCGTCATGTCGGAATCAGAGGATAAGGACTCAATTTTCTTTTGAGTCGCGGTAATACCGCCCTTCAGTTCCTCACGACGTGCGCGCGCATCGCTGAGGATCTGCACACTGGATTTAACGCCTTTGGTAGTTTTTGGTTTATTGCCAGCCTCATCTTTTTTCGCAGCCCGCGCGAGTTTTCTGGCTAGCGCTTTCTGAAATGCGGTGGAGCCTTTACGGAATAAATCAGCTAATGATTTACCCAGCTCAGCCATAGTTTTTACGGGGGTGTATGGTGCGTTCTTGCCGTTCAGCTTAATGCCAGAGATATCGCCAGTGTTGTTGACCTGAACAACCATAGCCTGTTCATCAATCCCTTTCAGCTCGAAAGTTTTTACCGGGATACCATCTTTTCGACGGGCTGTGCCTGCAGGTATGATTTTGACAACCTCATACCCTGATTTAGAGATAGCCTTCTTCAGCTTATCAAGGCCTTTCTCGTTCAACTCGTCAAAGTTAAGCGTGATGTAGCCCTTATCTTTAGTTGATGAC
Source organism: Citrobacter sp. HN-141 (assembly GCF_033341895.1). Taxonomy (NCBI): domain Bacteria; kingdom Pseudomonadati; phylum Pseudomonadota; class Gammaproteobacteria; order Enterobacterales; family Enterobacteriaceae; genus Citrobacter; species Citrobacter sp. HN-141. The sequence continues at coordinate 54,968 of NZ_JAWPBF010000020.1, forward strand.
ACTGTATCCCCCTTTCTCCTTTGTGATGAGGTAATTACGGGAAGTTGATTCCTGAAGCGGGAAAATACGATACAGCGGATTCATTCGACTATTGCCGTGCGTTACACGGATCGTTAGTTCCCAGGTCCCAGTATCCAGATAGCGAGTATCAATAAGTAAATACTCCTGGTTTAAGCCTTTGGGCGTTAAATCCATTGTTCTGGTCTTACCCGTAATTACCGCTGTGGGGTTACTGGAGTCGCGCAACCAGTATTCGATATGCGCGCCGGTTAGCTTCTCGCAATTGACCTTAAACTTAACCGGAAAAGCTATAGCATTGTCCTTAACTACACCTTCACCGGCCTCCAGTAGCACGACCTGCTTTCTTTTACACAAAAAACGATCGAGCACCGCTATCGCAGCCATTCCCACAAGGAAATATTGTTGAATATCATTCATTAGCCCCGGCCCCCTTTTGGCCCAAATAAATATTGGATTGTGTCGATAAGACGGTTTTTGAGAGCTGTAGACACCTCGCGACCGTTGTTGCTAACAACGAGAACAGCGAGATATAGCAAGCTATCGTCCCAGGCCTTATGTCTGGCGATGTAATAAGCGGTCAATCCTGCGAGTACCGCTAACACCAATTCGGTGAGCAAGTTAAGGGATGACGCTTTTATCCTTTCCTCGCGCACCCCATGCAGGAAAACGCCAATGCCGCTGAGTAGCGACAGGAAAAGCGCCTGTATGAGATTCGCTTCTACTTCTGCCACAAACCCTCCGTAAAACTACTGATTTGAAAGGTGCAGAGTAGTGAGTATGTGTATTGCAAATAAAAGGAGTTGGCTGGGGCCGTTTGAATTTTTCTAGCCTTCCTCCAAGGCCTGCTCCCATATCGGTCGCTTGTTGAACTCGGCTTGTTCATCGGCATCCGTATACGCATCGTCCAGACTTTCCATCTGTGATGCCGGAAACTTTTTATAGAGCGTCGAGACACCAACATCGAAAATAATGGCGACCTGATGACGGCTCATGCCGTCGAGGATCAGACGCCCCATCTGCGCCCAATCTTCCTGTGAGTATTTGGGGGGGCGACCACCTATTCGGCCTTTTTTACGTGCAATAGCCAGGCCCGCGCGCGTTCGCTCAATGATCATGTCACGCTCCATTTCCGCTAGCGCCGACATAATATGGAATGTGAAACGCCCCATTGATGTATCGGTATTTATGCCTTCGGTCAGAGACAGAAACTTGATATTTTTCTGTTTAAATGTTTGTAGCAGATCAGCCAGGTTTATGAGTGAACGCCCCAGACGGAGCTTACGATACCCGGTTGTGTCACGATGAACTGCGGGGTAAGAAAATCAGGGCCTTAATTCCTCCCCGAAAGGGGGCTGGTTACTGGTCGGGGAAGTATGCAGACAGGAACCGTGCAGTTGCAAATCAGCGACTGAGCGGAAGCAATGCCCGGTGGAAATGGACAACAGATTATAACCGGCGGTCGATAGCGGAAACGGCGATGTACAGAGTACAGTACGCGGTTGATGCAGGCAAAGCGACGGCTGAAGAAGCCGCCGACCTGATAAACTGGCAGGATTACCAGCTGGATTTGATGCGGGTTGATACGTCAAAACCTGACTGGCCTACACCTCCGGGGGAACAGGCCAGTTAACATGCTCTGGGTCAGTTGTCACATCGACCGCCTTAACCTCGTTTTTATAAGCCATCCACGCCGACAATTTAGCTTTGTTGGCGTTGCTGATTTCACCCAGCATCAGCTCTGTTCGCCAGTCGAGCATTACTTTATCGGCACTGGACAGCAACTGAATACGCAGTTTTTCGGCGCTGGCTATCGCCGCATTTCGCTGCGCGTCAGCATCTGTAACCCACTTGCTGCCATCCCATTTATCATACTGAGTGGATGGCGCAACGGTTGTGTAACCTGAACGAATCTCCCCTATGTAATCAACGAATTCCGGGGTTCTGTCCATAGTTGAATAGACCGTAATGCCGCGATGGTCTGGCTGTTGCTCCCATCCAGTACCGTTGAATACAGCTACAAATCCCGACCGTTTCTCTCCCGGATTGATATCCGTTGAATACCCTGGCATGCTGACGCCAGGATGAATAAATTCATCGGAAAACCCGCAGTATTCTCCCGTGGCTGCATCATAGTAAAAGCAGACGACATTTCCCGGCTCAATAGCCAGTCCATTTTCATCAAAAACAGGTTTCATTATTTTGCCCTCACCAGACAGTTAAATGCTATTGAACGTGGTGCGGTTTCACCGGCGCCACCGCTCTGCGTTTTTGTATATATTTTTGGGGTGGCCACATCATTTTCTACCGTGACCCAGGTAGAAGAGAAATCGTCCACGCCAACGGCCATCCTGCCTGTTGGTAACACATGCGTATGCTCCTTGAGGCGTGAGTCCGCCCACCCCAGTAATGGCTGTGTCGGGTTCACGCCGCGCCCATCGTCAAAAATACGAATAAAATCCCCCCGCATATCAGGAATAAACAGACCCGGCCACATCAGCGCCAGTTTTGGATATTCGGCGGCAGAGAACGACGTATTATTGGTTTTCAGAAATATCATGTTTGACCATTCCGGCACGACTGTATTTGGCATTGCAGCCAATGACCAGTAAAACGGGATTCCAATAGGGGGAGCGCCTGCTCCCAAACCAAGGTATTCGAGAACCTTTGACACTGACTCTTGCCCGATCAGTACGCGACCAACAGCAGTGAGATTTGCCAATGAAACACTGTTGCGCCCATCAAAAAAAGCCAGCTTGTTTGCAGCGGTATTTAGGGCTGAATATGCTGTTAGGATTTCATGAAGAGGTTGTTTGGCTGCCAGTGAATTTGTCATCGTTGTGGCAAAATTTGGATCATTGCCTAATGCTTCAGCTAACTCTGCCAGTGTATCCAGAGCTTCAGGAGATGAGCCAACTAACGCCGCGACCGCAGCCTGAACGAACTCAGTATTCGCAATCTGCTTGTTGCTGACACTTAATGGCGGCGTGGGTACGGTTGCAATCCCAGTCAGGGCTGGATCATGTAGCGGAGCCTTCAGCGCCAAGACAGCATTAAGTGTGTTGAAGAAATCAGGATCATTGTTAATGGCATCCGCAATTTTCTTCAACGTATCCAGACTCGCTGGCGCATTATCTACCAGTTCTTCAATCTGTTTTTCTGTTTCGTCACGAGCTGCTTTTACTGCTTTTTTTACCGCGTGAGATGATGCGCCAATATGATCGGCATCGCTGCCTATCTCGCTGCTTAATGTAATGCCAAGAGCCTTGTTTTGCCGGTGTGAAGAATCGATCATATCCAGCGTTAACTCTGTCGCATCAGCAGGTACCGTTACACGGCATATCTCCAGATGATTATCTGCCAACGGCACACTAATATTTGCAGTAAAAATCCGCGCTGCATGGATATCTGAACTATCGTCAACCTGACTGGTTTTGATACCGTACTGGTAATTAGCTTCCAGCATTACGCGTGTAATACCATTCACTGGGATCGCCAGCGTCACATCTTCAATTTGTTGAACGGTTATCTGATGATTATTTACATCAACCGAGGCCACACCATGACCGCCAGGTCCCTGAAGTGATGTAATTTTAAGGTTCAGACCACCAGCAAGAGCAGGTTTAAATCCGCCATAAATACCAGGAGTAATGATCCCCTTCATCTTGCGGTTAAATGCAGAGGAAGCGTGGAAATCATAGTATTGAACATCTGCCAGAAGAGCATGCTTAACTGCAGAACTCAGGATGGCAATCTTGTTAACAGTCTCGCTCATCTTGAGTTTCCTTTCTGCTCAATCGTGAGCAAGATGTTGTATCTTTTTCCCTTATACAAACTGTCCTGCTGGGCGCAAAGCACAGCAAAGGTATTGCCCTGATCGTCGATTAGCGCAAGAGTATTAAAATCGAATACATCATTTTCCGGCAGAGCCGCTTCAGGCAGGACAATACTTACCGTTATGGTAGTGCCCTGCAAAGTGCAAATCAGTTCGCTCTCAGCAAATTTTCCGATTAGCTGCTCGTTGGTGAAATCAACTGGAATTTCGGCAATGTCCCATCCACTGTCAGGATTTTTTGTTACCAGATCAGAGCGACCCCAATAAGCTTTCATTAGCCTAAAGCGGCTACCAATCCCGATCGCTGATTCCGCACGACGGGTGTAGTAATAATCAAGCAGTTTTGCCTTGTACTTCCTGCCGTCTGGTGAAGATAAATTGATGCTATCTGACATATGAAAACCCCGTCACTAGAACTATGACGGGATAATAATCAGTCTGTACTTTGTACCTGGCGCATAACTCTCCTACCCACGGTTGAGGATATGCAAATCGAGGGGCCAGGCGTCAACCGGCATAGTGTCCAGTCTGAGATAAATAGAATCTTGCGAGCACGTTTGTGGCGTAATTTCACCAGCATCATAACTAGCCTCCACATACTGAAGCTCTATAGACTCACGAAACGGCTGAAACAGAAATGCGCGGCTACTCCCGACCGTTGCAGAGGCATACTTCATAACCTCTTCTGCCTCTTCCAGCCAGAAATCAAGCCTGAGTGAAATACCGTCAAAAACAGTCTCCAATGGGAGTAAGGGGGCAACAATTCGATCAACGTCTTTTATCAGGCGTTTAATCAGTTTGTCCTGTTCCTCATAACCGTATATTTCATACAACTTGTTCAGATCGACGTTGATTGTGCCACGGGAGGTAAGAAAGAAATCCCCGTAACTCTCCTGTGCTACTTTAACGCCATTTTCGGTTGTGAAAAAAGTACCGTATGGGAAGCGCTCCTGATCAAGTGGCGCATACAGAGGCTCCCAATTTACCGGCAGGTTGCCGAACTCACGCCAGAACGTCGAGATAATTGGACGATCCGTCCCTTTGAAATGGACCTCATCAAGACGCTGAGCCAGCAAAATAGGCCTGCTTGCCTTATCGGTTTCACCCATGACGAAAAATCGTCCGTATTCACTGATACGGGTATCCAGATCTTCAGAGTGCATAGTGAAAAATGATTTACGATCGCTTAGTCGAGAAAGTAGAGGCTTTACTTCGTCCTCGTAAACAACCTGGACAGCATCAGCAAAATCAGGCCATAGTCCTGTCTCCTGTTTTTCTGGTATTAACTGCTTTTTCAACCAGTCTTTTATCATCGAATTCCCCCCCCAGGCAGACGGATATCAAACACAGAGTCTTTAGTGTTGAGGTAGATAAAGTCATTCAGGTTTTCAGAAGGCAGCATTCCGTTAACAACTATTTCGAACGTACTGAGTAACTTCATGTCATTGACGCACGCCCACATGTCTTTCACTTTAACCTGCACAAACTGCACGTCGTTATCTTCTAACTCAGCTCCAAAGCTTGTGGAGTCATAGCCGAAACGAGCTTCCAGCGTGTCCCGTATCTCCTTGATCGCGTCGTTAATTACCACGTTCTTATTTGCGCTACCGGTCAGCGAAATAGTAAAGGGCTTCGGGTTAACCGGCACCCAGCGGAAATTTTTATTCAGATAATTCGGTACGCCTTTTAGAGCACTATAGATCAGCTCTGACAGGTGCTCTTGGCTTACTCCGGGCTTATGTCCACTGAAGAAAATCGTATTGATGTTGAGAAGGTCTTTTTTGCCTGTGGCTGCTTCTTGCTGCTGCTCACCCCACACCGCCAGCCAGCTCAAGCCGGGAACGTGTCGCCGGATAAAATAATTATAGTCCCCACCCCAAACGACTTGCTCATCAAACGGTACGTAATACTGCGCGCGATAGCGCGTATCCTCCGTAGATTCAAAGCCACTACCGCCGGTGATCGGAGTGGTTGTAACCACTTCCAGCATTTCTACCATTGACGCGATATTGCCTGCAGGCGTCAACTTTTGGCCCTGGGCCAGCGTTGTTTCCCCCTGACTACACCAGGCTTCGATCTCGACCCGGCTTCCGGCTGGAGGCATGGCGCCAGTCGAACCATTACCAAATCGGACCCCCAACTGCTCAGATGGCCTATACACCAGTACATAATGCTCACTTGTGGCGCGTGACAGCCTGAACATAGGATTGTACTTCCACTTCCTTCGCTCACCGTTCACCACGACAAACACGTCGATAGAGGCCGTTTCAGAGGTGATATCTTTAGGCAAAAGCAGTGTGTAAAACGCACTTTCTTTCTCAATATTCGCCTGAATGTGGACCAACTCCATTTGCTTGACGCTACTGACTTCGACGGCTTCACCTGCAGGGATCGTAACAGCGTCTGAAAGAACATAGGGTAATTCCATTGATGACAGGAATTCTGAATAAATCGGCAACTGTAGTTCTTGCTTAGTTTTATTCCTGATACTGACAGCACCAGCCGACGGCGTGATCAGTGGGCCGACGTATCCCCTATCTTCAGCTGCAGCGAGAATGCTTGAGCGCTTTGTTGCTGTAGAAATAAATCCCTCACCCAGCGCCCTTCTTGCATGGTTCTGCGCCATATAGATAACCTGAGCGCCAAAAATGCTCATCATCTGTATAAACTGGCTATTTGCAAAACGCGCCCACCATGGTTTGTCTTGCAGCAACCCATTAAATTTTTCCAATAACTCCTGAATGCTCAAGATGTTCTCCCATCGGTGTTTTTCATGCGGAAAGTTGTAGAGAATGTGCCGCTCGGCATCGCAAAGATGATTTCCAACATATCTACTGAAAGCGCCGCGCACCGCACCTGAAAAACTCTGAGTGAAGGCAAATCAATGCGCAGCTTCTTAATCAATGCGTTTTCTATGGCAACTTCCACAAAAACGCTTTTTTCCGATCCAAGCGGTTCATGTTTGAAATTCACTAACGGATTACCCCATGATGGCAATCCGTAAATACTGCCAATAGGTGTTCTAAGCCACTCATCCAGACGGGCCTGATCTGCCTTATCAGCCCCTTCCATCACGATCACACCACCAGCATCAACTCTCAGTAACCCGTCAATTTCATATATCACGAACTTAATCCCTCAAAAGGCCATCGAGCGCCGCATCTCTGATAGAGAATGATGCAGCTCTACGCGGTGCTGGTTGCGCGGTATGAACAACCTTTTCTGGTGCGCCATCTTTCTGTTTTGAAACACCTAAAAGTTGTTCCATCGTAGATCTCATACCTCTTAGCTCTTTCAGAATATCCACATCGTGATTTGCAGTGTCAGTGCTTAATGACGGACGAATTCCACTGCTCGCCAGGTCCTGAACGGTTGGCATAGACTTCGGAATAGACAGGCTTGACGATTGCTGTGGCACAAAGGCTGGCTGAGCAGTCTGGTCCTTCGTTAACAGAGAAGTTGAAGCGTCTGTAAGCGAACTCATGCCACTATCAAGCCAGGTACCTACCTTGTCGGTGACAGGAGCTATAGCACGCTGAATGGTTGGATCAGACATACCTGCAGCATTCAGCGCATCACCCACGATCTGATTACCACTAAAACCGCTGATAGTCTGATTTAGCGTGTCACTGACTGCCGGAAGGATAGATGCACCAACAGCTTTTAAACCGTCAACAGCGCCCCCCATCGCTTTCTCAAACATGCTTTCTTCTGGCACTGCAGCATCGCGCGCGGTTACTCTCGGAATGCCAGAAGTAGCGCCAGGAGCTGCGCCTGCAGCTGGACGTCCGGACGCCGATACAATGGTAGTTGCCTGCGTGTTTTGACGATTAGCGGCATCCCTGCCTCGGCGCGAAATTTCAGCTGCCGGTAGTGCAGCAACTTCAAGCGAGGATGGCATCGTTGCACCGGCGGGAAGTGATAGCCCAGCTGAAGGACGATTCTTTGCCATTCCCCTGACGTTATACTCCGTCATCTTCTCCTGCAGCGCGGCATCCAATTTACCAGGAGCCGCAATTACAGCACTGGCCCCCGTTGCAGCTGCAGATTTTGTCTTGTCCCATATACTGGCTGAACCTGACGAAGCTTTTTCAGCTATGGCTTTTGCGGCTTCTTCGCTCGATTTAATGGCTGATTTAGGTTGCGACACGCCCTCTTCTGGTCGATTCTTTGTCATCCCTCGAACGCCGTGTTCATTCAGTTGTTCCTGAACAACTTTGTCCACTTTAGCCGGGACGTCAGCGACAGCTGCAGGTGTCGCGATTGGAGCAGGATCTGGTGACGGCGAGACTACTCCTTTTGGTGCGGTTGTTATTACTTTGCTGCCGGTGCTATAGAGGGAGTTTTCCGCTACTGGAGCCAGGCCTTTGCTGGCTCGGGCTTCATTGACTACTTTCAGAGACTCATTGCTAAATTTACCGCCAACCCATTTACCGTTTTCATGGGTGCCGATTGAGTCTTTAATGAACTGATCCGTAACCTGTGGATTGCCACCTTCGATCGTAGCAATACCACGCATTAGCTGAGTCATTACTTCGGGATTGGTCATATCCAGTTGCTGACCGGGCTCCACCCCCATTTTTTTGGAAAGAGAACTGATATAGTCCTTCGTGCTGTTTTCGCTTTCTGGGGCGTAGACCTTGATAATATCCTCAACAGTATTGAGTTTTTTACCGCCAGTAGCTTTTGATTTTCCGTTTGAATACAGCGTGAGTTGGTTCGCCAGCGCTCTAAAACCCTCTTCCGGCGTATTGAATTTAGCGAACCTCGCTTCACCTTTACTGTTTGGGTCTTCGAGCCTCGCACCCTCCTGCCCGACGTAGTTTAGGTTTCCAAAGTTGTTGTTGCGGAATGAACGAACTTTAGCGTTTTTCCCGCCGATATTCAGGTCTGCGCCTATATCATTGGCCTGAACGGATGCATAATCAGAGACAGATTTACCAGCGGAACCAACGTTATCTTTACCCCATTCGCCACCCTGCAATGGTGTACCCAACTGATTAATTGCATTAACAGTTTTATCGGTACCATCAGATACGGCTTTGGTTATTTCGTTGCCCTTATCCTCATAGGATGACGTCACTTTTGATATGGCATCGCCAACCGCAGACATGCCGGAATCAAGGCCTTTTGCAATGCTCGATGTATCGAAAGTCAACGCATCGGCAACGCCGTCCATCCCAAGCATGCGCGCACCGGAAGCCAGCAGGCCAGCGCCACCAGATACCAGCCCCCCCATATTGAGTACGTTCGCGGCGGTAAATGCCGTTTTTTGGCGAGTGCTAACCTCTTTGTCATCGGCAACGCTGAATGCTGCTCTCTGCCCTTCTTCATCGGTGGCCCCGTCATAAGCGTCCCAGCCAATACTAAGCGCTGTGCCGAGAAGAGGTATTGCCTTTAAAGCTGTCTTTGCGCCAATCTTTCCACCAGCTTTGAGCGCTCCTGTTTTGGCAGCTGCTTCTCCAGCTTCTTCCGCTATAGGAGCAACAACTTTAGCCGCAGCGGGTTTGGCGGCAGCTTCAGCCGTTTTAGCGGTCGTTTTTTCCGCAGCGGGTTTGGCGGCAGCTTCAGCCGTTTTAGCGGTCGTTTTTTCCGCAACAGGTTTGGCGGCAGCTTCAGCCGTTTTAGCGGTCGTTTTTTCCGCAACAGGTTTGGCGGCAGCTTCAACCGTTTTAGCGGTCGCTTTTTCCGCAGCGGGTTTGGCAATAACATCCGTTGCGACTTTAGCCCCTGTAGCGACGAGAGCGCCCCCGGCAGCAACACCACCAGCACCTTTGAGTACATTGGCTGTGGTCATGACGGCCTTCAGCTTGCCTAACTTGCCAGAACGAGGCTTCCGCGCTTTTTTACCGGCTTTCTCAGGCAAAGACACATCACCTCGCCCAATACGGCCTGACCGCCCCCTTTTCCCTTTTCGACCGAAGCGATCGGCGAACCAGCCGCCTAATCCACCTCCGGCTGCGCCCTTTGCACTACGCTTAATTTCTTCCCTGATTTCGTCCAGCCCTTCAATGATCCTTTCATCATTGGCTGCAATAACCTGGGTTTGTTCCTGAGTGGCCTGAACGCCTTTTTCCTGAGCACCTTTGCTGAAGGTTTCTGCTGAAGATTTACTACCCATTGTTGGTGGCGGTAAGGGCTGCGTCACTACATCAGGATATGTCTTCGCGGGGGAAGGCTCATTCGGCTCTTTACCTTCTTTTTTATCGTTTACCCATTGCTGCAGGGATACAACGTTATCGCTAACGCTCTTGCCGAGATCAAACATTCCCCGGCCCAACATCCACACAGGCCCACCAACGGCAGCACCACCTACCAGCTCCGCACCGTCAGCATTCAGCTTTGAATCCTTTTCACTGCTACCCTTGAGCATGCTGCCCAGCCGATTGAAAAAGCCACCCTGTAACTTTTCCTGTTCTTTCAGCCCTAACTTTTGCTGGCGAACTCGACTTGTCTCTTCAGCTTTGTCGCGGGAAACAAAGCGCCCGGACGCATCACGATTTGGCGAGTTATTACTTTCTTCACTCGTTCTGATTTCTCGTGCTTGTTGATGACGCCGTTCACTGGATGGTTTTGGCCCCCTCGCTCGTACCAATGTCTGCCCATTTGCAGCCAGCACATCGGCATAAGTTCGATTATTTGCCGCGCGAACACGCCCCTTTTCGCGCCCCTCGCCGTCTAATTTAGTCCCTTTTATACGTACTTTTTGGGATGGCGCTGGGCGCTCATCATAAAGGTCCCTTTCATAAGTTCTTTTTTGTTCTTTTTTGGCTGTTTGTGGGCTTTTTGTATCTGCTTTTTCGGCCTGTAGCGGTCTTGAATTTTTAGGGCCAGGGACATTTGTGCGTTGCTTCAGTCGGCGACTAACAACCAGAGCTGAACCGTTCGACTCTCCATCGACAGGTCCACGTTCATTTGCCGGGGCTAAGTTTTGTAACGCCTGGGAGATCTTAGCTAACTCTCCTAATTCGGCTTCGCTGGCTTTCTCGATGGCATCAATGATGCTTAACCGATCCTTTTTAACCATCTTTAAGACCTCTTGGGTTTGTACTTATCCTGCAGCGCTTTATTCATTTCCAGTGCTCTCCATTCCGGCAGTCGCTCCACGTCGCTTACCGGCTGATAGCCGTAAAGCGTGAGGTTGTTAATAACGGTTAACCAGCCACTCAGATTTAAAGTTTGGAATGAATGAGCTATTCCGAAAGGGAACCAGCAATCGAGTTGCCTTGCCCTCCTTACCCTCTGCTTCACAGCTATGCGGAGGGAGAACAAGGGACACAACACCGCGCTCAATGCTCACGTCTAAGCCATGCCGTAGCTCACGTTGCATTAAGTGAATTTTGGCAACTAACGGTACAAATTCGGTATCTGTAGCCATGGTTGCGATCAAGTCATAACGGCGATTTGCTGCAGCTTCGTAGTCATCCGGGTCGTCATCAAGAGCCGTATTCAGGGCAATTTCAGCCAGACGCATTCGACGCTCAGCATTTTTGTATTCAGGGTCGGTTTCTTCAGGAAGCATGAAACGGAGTTTTTCAAGCATACAAATCCCCCGACCATCCAACGGCTTTAATGTCCATTCAGTCGGAACACCCTGAACCGGTACCGTTACGCGCCGTTCTGGAACCTCTGTCAGCAATTCTGCACTTTCAGAAAGCTCTCTCAGGTCGAAGTCATAGAAATGAGTTTCTCCGCAGTGCTGGCAGTTGTAGGGGTACGTGGTGACTGTATCCGTGCGGGAATTGATATAAATCCACCAAAGGGCAGTACGACGATCCTGCGCCGTCCAGAGGGCGCTATCGTTAACCTCCCCAGCTTGCATGGCGTTGAGGTATTTCGTTGTCGTGGCTTCCTCTTGGTCCGGCAGGCTATCGCTATACAACATAGCGTCATCCACCGTTGGCATGCGGAAGTGGATCTCTGTTCTTGGTTGGGATGGTAATGGGAAATCAGGAATTTTCATCAGCATACCTCCGGGAAACCACTGCCTTCAGGCTGGGGAGGAAAGAAGGTGGTCTTCAGGTCAGTTGTATTGCGATTTTTCAATGAGAAAACCTCACGCGATTTAGTTGTTCGCGTTGGAGGGTAAAGGATTTGTGCTTTAAAATACCATTAAATCTAAGATGGTTATTGTGCGCGGCATGACTGTGTGACACTATGACTGTCACAAAATAAGCCTCTTAAAACAGGTTGCACTAAAAATTGAAGATTGATACATTTCGGCCCGTAGGCAAAAAAAGTCTACCGGGCGTGGAAACCTGTTTATCTTCAAGGCGACACAGACGCCATTAGCGTCTTTTTTTGTCGCAGCGTTAGCGCACACCTTTAGCGGACCGGCTCCGCAATGCATTATGGTGGCGCTGGCGGGGCAGCTTTCGGGCTGGCCGGGTTCCTTGAAGACCGGTATTTCCACCCCCGTCAGCGTCACCACCAGATCAGAGCGTGGAAACTCCTGGTGGTGGCAAGTTTTGCTACTTCAAGGAGATCAGCACATGCTGGCAACCCCTACCCAAACACACCCCAAATATATCTGGCTGATAGCGGCTGTCCGTCGCGACTGCAAAATTCTTTCGGCAAAAATCCATCACATTCCCGCAGAAACAGAGCGTGAAGCCCGCCATTTTTTACTCCGCGAGCACGTCTGTTTTTTCGCTGGTCGTATCGTGCGGGGTGAATAAAATGGATTTAAATAAAGCACTTAACGGATTGCTTGTAATAGAAAACACCATGTCGCGCCGTCTTTGCTGGGGCAGAAACGAATTTATTGTTCATGACGGCGAACTGGTTATTTTCATTAATGAAAAAGGTGCAATTCAACCCTACGAACCTTCCGTTATCGACCTGCTGGTTGATGACTGGATTTTGATTTAACGGGAAATTAACCAGATGAAACGCGCATACAAATACCGATTTTACCCGACCGCCGATCAGGTTGAGCTTTTGGCTCAAACATTCGGGTGTGTGCGTTTCGTCTATAACAGCATTTTGCGCTGGCGCACTGACGCGTACTCTGAGCGTCAGGAGAACATTGGCTATACGCAAGCCAGCGCACGACTTACCTCCCTGAAAAAAGAACCTGAACTATCCTGGCTTAACGATGTTTCATGCGTCCCGCTTCAGCAAGCCTTACGCCACCAGCAAACCGCCTTTGTTAACTTCTTTGCAGGACGGGCGAAATACCCGACTTTCAAAAGCAAGCGGCATAAACAGGCGGCGGAATTTACTGCCAGCGCGTTTAAATACCGCGACGGCAAGTTGTATATGGCAAAGAGCAAAGCGCCGTTAGATGTGCGCTGGAGCCGCGAATTGCCGTCTATGCCATCCTCGATTACCATTTCCAAAGATGCCGCCGGACGATACTTTGTATCCTGCCTTTGCGAATTTGAGCCTGTATCACTGCCGATCACCGCTAAAACGGTCGGCATTGATGTAGGTTTAAAATATTTGTTCGTCACTGATACCGGATTCAAAACAGGCAATCCCCGCCATACCGCTAAATATGCGAAGCGATTAGCATTACTGCAGCGCCGTTTGAGCAAGAAACAAAAAGGCTCAAAAAATCGCGCTAAAGCCCGCTTAAAAGTCGCGAGCATCCACGCAAAAATTGCCGATTGCCGTCTGGATAACTTGCACAAGTTATCCCGCAAACTGATTAACGAAAACCAAGTTGTTTGCGTCGAATCCCTGAAAGTGAAGAACATGATCCGCAACCCGAAGCTGTCTAAAGCGATAGCAGACGCAGGCTGGTCTGAATTGGTCAAACAGCTACAGTACAAAGGCGAATGGGCTGGGCGGTCAGTGGTCGCAATTGACCAGTTTTTTCCGTCCTCAAAACGCTGTAGTTGTTGCGGATATACCATGCCCAAAATGGCGCTTAACGTTCGTTCGTGGATATGCCCCGAATGCGGGGCAGACCATGATCGGGATATTAACGCGGCCCGAAATATCAAAGCTGCAGGACTGGCAGTGTTAGCCCTTGGAGAGTCTGTAATTCCTAAATCGCTTAGTGTGGCTTAGGTTCAACTCGTTGAATTGGGAATTTCTCGCTCTTAGGGCGAGGAATGTCAAGTTTGCCCCAGCAATGAAGTGATGCTGAGTAGGATAGGCAGTCTGTGTTTTATTTCGTGGCGCGCGCAGAGAGTATGACAATCATATCATGTGACCGTCATATGTAATGACCATCATAAAACATGATAATAAAAGCATGTTACAAACACATGCCAATACTGAGTGACGACATGAAACCGTGACAATACGACAATACGACAATACGACAATACGACAATGCGACAATACGACAATGCGATAGTGTGATGATGTGACAGTATGAATATATGAATGTATGGGCGTATGAGCGTATGAGCGTATGAGCGTATGAGCGTATGAGTGTATGAGTGTATGAGTGTATGAGTGTATGAGCCAATTTATTGAGGTAGAACAACCGTGTCCACGCGACTGTTTATGACAATCACATAGGATGAGTATATGACAATCATTGAATAACAAATAATGACTGTCACATAGTATGAAGATATGACAATTAAAAGTTTAAACCGTCACTAACTTTACCCGTCAGCCCAGATATTGCGCTACCCGCAAGCCCACTCAACCCCTTGTTAATAGACGAACCTTTAACAAATGATAGAGGGTATGACATGAACTCTGTTACCTGGTCTCGCGACCAAGTGACTTCTCCCAGCGTGGTAGGGATCATTGCAGCTTCTTCAGCCAGTGTGCGCTGACCGTCCTGAGATATCCGATAGAGTCGAACATTCATAAGATAGGAAGGGGGGAGGTTGATGGTACCGTCATTATTGATAACCTTTGCACGGCGCTGATCGAACCATTTATACAGATCACCATTCTCGTTATCACGAACGGTCATCGTAAGGTTTCCCGCTGTTCGGTGAGTTGGCTTGTTAAATTCAATCCCCCCGATAATTTTCGACTCAGTTTCGATGTTGCCAAAACCAAACGTGACATCTTTGGCATACATGTCTATTCCGGGCATCCCATCAGCTTCAACCGTCCATTGCCAGCCCTGCGCATAACGAATACGCATTGCGGCCTGCAGGATTGATTTAGCGGTCGATAGTTCCGCAGGCATGCCACCGAACGAAACCGACCTTCCGCTGGTGATCGATGTGGCCCGGTCAAGAATGTTGGAAATAAGATTACTGCCGATAGATTTAGCACTGGCACCACCAGTGATGTTATTCGCCAGCCCATCAAAAAAACCCATAATCACCTCGTGAGCTGGTGGAGTGCTGCAAACTATGCAGCACTGATCCACGCGTTACAGTATGGTTGCGCCAGGGATAATCGCTCTGTTCGCCGACATTTGCAGCTCCAGCTCTTGCTTGCGCTGCTGCAGAGTAATTTCATCAGGGTATCCACTGGTATCCAATTTCCCGGCGATGGCTACAATGCGGAGTCTCTCCGTGTTTTTAATCGCAATAAGCGCCTCCAGATAGTCTTCCAGGCTCCCGATAATGTCAGCCGGTATAACCCATTTTTCGAAATCACGATCTCTCAGGTTGAGCAAATACGCCATTGTCAGTGGATAACGTTCGCAACCATCCAAATCCAGTTTGATCGAGTCAGGGTAGGGGTCGGCATACACCAGGCCACCGCGACTATCTGTGACATGGATTAATGCCAGATAATCTTCTGGCAGCTTCAGGCTGACGCCTTCCTGCTTGCTTATCTGAACTCGGCCTATTACGCCAGCCTTATCCTGATAAGTCGTTAACGCTTGACGTAACAGGGTTTTAAGCAATGTCTCATCATCCGCGAGAAGCGGCTGAAAGCGCTTTTTAACGCCTTCCAGCATATCGACTGGCGTCATAATTAATCAGCCCAGTTGTAAACGATACGCAGGGTAGGGCGCACAACAGTAGTCACGTCTTCTGAACCGAAATCAATGGCGTCACTGTAGACCTTACAATGCAGCAATTTGCGAGTAATACCGCCATCTGAACCACTGTTAGATTCTGCAGCTGCCTGCAGCTCGATATCGACATACTCTTTGCCATATACCATTTGACGCACGGCTTTAAAGACATCGCCTTTGATAGTTTCTGCACACGTCACCTGAATTTCGCCAGAGTTACGAACAGGCCCATGTTGGTTTATTTTCATGCCACTCGGCGCGAAATCTTCTACGTCTTCACGGGTCATTTCAGGAATTTGGGCTGTACGAATAAGAATAGACAAATTGTCATAACCCTTGATGCGCATCCAGAACTCAGAGCCAACCAGTTTTTCACCGGCGGCAAGGCTCTGATTAAGGCGTTTTTTGAGAAAGCCCATATCGGCTTTGGTGTTGGAAAATCCAGACATAAATACCCCTCAGTTGAAACAGTGGCAGTGCCAAAATTGCACTGGGGGTAGGATAAGTAGTCTGTGATTTACGAAAGGATCAGATAAACATGTAGGGAATGTCAGACTGATTTTGTACAGCCATACCAGAGCACTGCAGTGTAACGGTATTATGCGTATAGTAGCCTTGGGCAGTTTTCGGAACATCGAGTTGATAGCTGACGTTCTGAATCACAACATCCATCAGTTTCAGTCTGCGACCGATATCCAGAATAACAGGGGTGGGTCGGCGTCCTGTAGCAGCCATTGCTGCCAACTCCGGCGACTCCATCTGCAGCAAGGTGGAAATAGCATCATTTACCTCTACCTTCGCATCCATTGTAGCCATCAGATCAATGACAAGGTTAAATGTCGGTGGTGTCTGGCCTTCCCATATCAGCAGGCTATTGAAAGTCGATTTGGTTGTCTGGTCTGACATAGCCTGCGCGGTTGAGGCCACTTTACCGGCTGCAGAACTCACAGCCCCTGCCATCCCCCCTAAGCTGTCATTACCGAACGGTGATTCCCACATAGATTGCAGTTCAGCACTGCTACCCTGGCCTATATAGCCCACAACCATATGCGTTTCTGACGTAATAAAGACTTTCAGGAAGGGGCTTACGCCATCTGGCATTATCGCACCACAAATCATTGTGAAGGCTCCCTAAAAAAGCCACCAGCATATTGCTGGTGGCTCAGGCTCATTACATTCCGCGTTTCTGGCGGAGCTTCATGGATTTACGACGATGTAGTTTTGCCGTGGAGGTTTGCGCTTTACGACGTGCTTTTTTCAGGGCCGCTTTTTGTTTGGAGGTTCGACGCAGTTTACGGATGCGTTTACGGATCAGTTTTACTTTTCCGTCGCGAACAACCTTAATTTTCGGCGCTTCAAACATAGCGTCATCGTCATCACCGGCGATAGTGTATTGAGAAATAGCTTCATCGCTGTCATCAATGTCATTAATTGCATCGTAGACAGCAGCTGCGGCGTCATCATCCTCATCGTCGATCATACTGGTGACGTCTTCCTGGTCTGCGCCAAGTGCAATGGCGGCGTATGCCAGATCAGACAGAGCATCGTTGTAAGCATCAACCTGTTCGTCGGTATAGTCGGCGTTGTCATCTTCCAGATCGGGCAGGTCAGCCAGGGAAATAGCCAACGCACTGAAATCCAGCCAGGTAGGTTCACCGTCGCTAGCCCATTCCACCAGCATAGAAGCAGCCACACTACGACGGTCTTCATTGTAGCGGCGCTCTACCGCTTCCATCATGGCCATTTCTTTATCGCCATCTTTTTTAACCCGCTTGTTCTTATCAGTATTGTTTTCAAGCATGGCTTGTTCTTCGGCGGTTGTATCCATGGAAAAACCGGCCTGAAGCAGTAGGCTATGGTTCATATTACGTTTATTCAGCATCTCTTTTTCCTTAGCGCAAGAGCATCGGTTTACCGACAATTCGACGTGACGAACCCGTCGGGCAAACAGCCCATTCCAGTTCCCACAGATCAATGTCTTTTTGAGTCAGTGACAGGGTGAAAGGAGAGTCGCCCTGGCTTGTATCGCGAGGTTTTACCAGTGCTTCAGCGGCAACAAATCGCTCAAGCAAATCTGTCATGCCCGACGTCAATACAGTTGCCGTAACGCCATCAGGCTCATGTTTTGCAGTCTCAGCAACCTGGTAGAAACCGCGCGCAATCGCGTTCATCAATGAGCTAATAGGCTGCAGGCGCAGGTAGTTGTTTTTGGTGATAGTCGTCAGGTAATCGTCAATATAAAGATCACCGGCTTCATTCATCGCAACCGTGTTGATTCGGGCTTTAACGAACTCTTCGAGATCAATCTCATCCAAATTAGGGATAGGTTTGATGTTCTGACGGCTAATGATGCCCCGCGAAGTCCCAGCTGGGGCGTAATGCCATCCACCAACATCAGGGACCAGCGCAACGCCTTTTGCCTTAGCAATAAATGCCTCACAGGAGATCCCGAATACGACATTCGCGCCAGTGAATACATCGCGGCAGGAATACGGGAAGTAATAGCGGCATGATTGATGAAATCCACCGAGGCCATGTGATTTAGCTTCAGCGATAGCTAACGCGGCTGTTTGTGCGCCCTGCAGGTCATAGAACATATCAACCCGGATATCCTGGGAAAATTTATCCAGATCCGCAATCACCGTCGGGTCGTAGCAACCGAGAGAGAGGACTGCAGTAAAGCTAAACATCGATTTTTTCAGAACCGTCAGCGCTTTTTGATAATCAGCAGCCTTAATCTTCGAAAAATCACCATCGCTACCGCCAGCAAACGGTATTGCTTTAACTGGCGTCAATTCACCCTGAAGCTGAGAGATAGCTTCATGTGCATCATCCGCCACCAGCGCACGTAATCGCGTAGAACCATTTTCCAAGGCCGTAGCCATGAATGCCGGAGTACCCATGTCGGTAATACCTTCAGGATCAAAGGATACCTGGTGCGATTCCAGAATAGTGACGGTACCTGCAGCATCAGTTTCCTGCAGCTCCAGAATGAATAAGCCTTCGGAAGTCTCATCCTCATGTAAGTTAATTGCACGAGAGGTAGAGGCATCACCATCATCAATGTAAATCAGCGCGTGAGCGCCATCAGGCAGGGCAGGGAGCGCCCCAACATTCATGGTGGAGGCTGTCGTTGTGAACGCTTTTGTTTCCGCATTTAGCGTAAGGGCCAGCGTCGGGATTTTCATGTCTGGTGCGCACACGCGAACGACATAACCATCACCGCCTTTTGTCGCACGTTCGACGTGACGCAATGGCTCAAACATAGCGCCCTGACGCGGATGAATAGCCGCGCCAAGCACCGACTGATAGTTATTTGCAGTAACGCGTAATACAACGCCAGGCTTGCCACGGCGGGAAATAACTAACCCAGCGAAAACAGAAGCACCGCCTGACGAATTGGTGTTGGTCGCATCAGCATTAACCGGCATGATCGCGATACCGGATGCCTGACCAACTGCAAAAGGAATTTGTTTCATGTTCAGAATCCTGTTAGCGGCACCTATTCAGATGCCGCTTTGCAATTATTTGGAGGATTTGGCGTCAGTTCCTTCCGGCGGCACTTCAGGCTCAGTCGGTTGATCCGCTTCAATTTTCTTTCCGTTCAGCATGTTGAATGCGCCAACTTTGGCGTTGGTCAGCTGCAGCTTGCAGAAATACGCTTCACCTTTGCGCGGATGGATCTCATTAAGCGCAGATCCCCACATAGTTGTGCGGTTCACCAAAGAAGGGTTCGTTTCGTGGATGTAAGGAATGGCAGGTACGGCATCACCGGTGATAAGACCAGCTTCACCAATGTTGTTACCGCGACCGTAGAAAATCACTTCATTTGAATTAAAGTTGTAGCCATCTTTTACGAACTGGTCACAAACAGCGCCAGGGACTTCAAAGATACGGATGTAGCCAAACAGCGTACCGATGTACTGGACGTGAGGGCTTTCAACGTAGTTCGGGTCCTGGGTGAAATACGGCGAAGGGAGAGACTTAATAAAGTTCGCAGCTTCCCCACCAGCAAAACCACCACGAATGCCGGATTTACGGGTTTTATTGACCATCGCCGTGCTCATTTCATTCACACGATGACGAAGCAGGCCAACCCAGGACTCATATTGCTGAGCTTCCGGCAGTGCTATGTCAAAGTCGTATTTATCGACACAGAAAAATGCCATCAGGCGCAGACGCATCATGTCCTGTTCATGAGAGAGCCAGTTACGCATTGCAGTAAACTGGATCGACTGCATGTTGAGGCCAAATTCACGACTGGCATCAGATGCAGACATGACAGTGTGCTCAGAGGCAACAACATACTGAGATGGGCTAACCTGCCATTCACGCATGGACTGGTTAATCACAGGAATAAGCTCAGGCGCTTTTTCGATGTTGATTTCCAGCTGAATGGCTAATTCAGTACCCACTGCAGGTGCTTCAGTGAAGGTAACAGCGACGGTACCTTTGTCATAAGCAACTTTACAGGTGGCGGAGAATGCCGTCCCGTTAGCATCTTTATCGTTGAAATACAGGTTGCCGTCGCCGTCATCAGCTTTAGATTGACGGCGGTTAATGATCAGCTTCGTGCGACCAGCGCGGATAGCCATATCTTTCCCTTCAACTGCTTTAATTCCAAAGTTGAAGGTTTTCTTCGCGCCATCCGGCTGAAGTTCTGCGGGGAAGATGTAGTAACGCTTGAGTTGAGAATACATACCGGCGGCTTGCATGTGCAGCTCGTCACCGACCTTGAATGAGCCGAACTCCGTCCCTGCAACGTTCAGCAGTTCGTAAATATTGGCTTTATCGCGATCGCACGGTACGAAAGTACATGCGTCAGACGTTGCCGCACCCAAAGATACCGGCAGGATAAGCGCTACAAACTGGGCCAGGCGTAAAACACCATCAGAGGTACGCATATCAGCTGCAGCTGATTCAAACATCGCGCGACCAACGCCTTCATGTTTGTCAGATGCGGCTTCCAACATCAGGTTTTCACAGCAGTATTGCGCGTTTGCCAGCAGGTCTGGTGATGGTAAATCACCGGTACGTTGCTGGTGCTCGATCATCGCCGACGTCCACGCGCTCGCGACACGCTTCACAAAGCGCGGGTCAACACCTTCAAACATCGGATCACGCAATGCCGCATCCAGTGAAGCCTGAGCCAGCTCGTTAGGATCGGTAATGGTGACGCCATTCTTTTTCTGAATATCAACGGTGAATGCTGCGACACGCGCGGCGCGTTGGTTGATTTCATCCATTCGCGCGCGGGCAGGCGAAATATCTTTGCTCACAATTTAGCCCTTATCTTAGGGCGCGGCTGCGAGAGTTACTTTTGACGCGTAGAGATTATGCGGTTTGTACTTTGTTAACCCACCCGAAAAAATACCATAGATTTGATTTATTTTATTTAGATTTACATGTATCTTTACCCTGAAATTATCCAACAGGGAATTGCCGTGGCTTACGAGATTTTTTTTTCATACGAAAGTGGGGCGACCAGCCATAACTACCAGACGGATTCACGTCGTCTTATTGATGCCCGGTTGCATGAACTTCTGACAGAGGAAGAGGAAACGCGGCAGTTAGCGGATCGCATCATCCTTAAACGTGCCGGGAAGATAATTCTCGACATGCCCACCAGCGCCAATAACAAAGAAATCATCAAAGCGGTTTGCTACCCCCGCGTGGGCGCGCCAAGAAAGATTGATACCCCCGTATCCAAGACATTCTACCTACCGAAAAAAGCCGTCGATTTTCTTGAGGAACGCGGCAAAGGCTCCGCATCAAAAGGACTAAAGCAGATCCTGATTGAAACCGGCGGAGAGGAAATGAGTCAGGTCTTCAGGCCTAAAAAATGAGACTGGTCCGGGCGCTGTTTGTTGGCCTGGCGTTTCTCTGCTGGGGGTTGGTGATAGCCCTGGCATGGGGGGCAGAGTGGGGAACAGAAACAGCGGGAAAAATAGCCATGGCATCGAGCCTGTTAGCGCTGGTGTATGGCAGTAGCAGTTACCGAAAAAGTGGACGTAGAAAACAGAAGAGATCGTAACAACGACGTGCTTCATAGCCACAAATTTGCATAAGGAAGAAACAGAATGAACGCCGGAGAAATACAGAGATCGTTACCTAAATGCCCAGCTTGCGGCAACACCCCTGAATTTGCGCTGAAAGAGGATCAGTTTGGTTTGAATAGAGGCGGTATTAAATGCCCATACGACCATTACCGCGCGCATCTCGACAGCCCAATTGGTAGCCGAGAAAAAGCGATAAAAAAACTGGCCCCTATGTGGACTGAAATGGTGCGGAAAATTAAAGAAGGGGAAGCGGAATGAGCAAGCCAACATACGCAGAACTGAAGGCTAAATGCGAGCAACTGGAAGATTTTAACCGGGAAGCAAGCGCTCTGATCGCCACTCTCCAAAGCAATTTATCCAGAGCAACTCTCAACGGGCAAACGCGTACTGCAGCTGTCCTTGATGTTCTCTTAGAGCGCCAGCGCCAGCAAACGGACGAAGGGTATAGCACTCAGCAGGACGATACTTATATCTGCGGGGAACTGGCTGCTGCAGCTATCTGCTACATCGAACCTATGGAGGCGGCTAACTACTGGCCTGCTGATTGGCATGATGACAGTTTTAAACCATCGGATTATCGCCGTAACCTGGTGAAAGCTATAGCTCTCCTGATCGCTGAAGTTGAACGTTTCGATCGCCAGGAGGCAGCACTATGAGCCAGCCTAAAACCCATACCGGAAAAGTCGTTACCAAAGACGGAGATAAGCGTATCAAGTTGCGTGAAACAGCAACAACCTGGTGCGCTGGCCCAAGAGAGACATACGACAAGTTTACCGGGCGTCGTATCGGCGCACCGTACACAAAACGCCGTCTGAAGCTTGACACCATCCGTCCTATTGAGAGCAAGGGAGCTGAAAATGTTTAAGAAGGTTTTCAGCGGTGCCGGTGATTTCCAGGCATGGAACGAATGCAAGAACTGGCTAGATAAGCACGGTTACAGCTACGGTTCAACGTCCTGCCGCGCGCCTGGTGTGGGAGTTCTTAAAGGGGATTACTGCATTGCAAAAATGCACAACCTGACTAAGCAGGAGGTCCAGGAGCTTGACGGGATCGTCGATGGTAACTTTCGCGACGGCCCCGTCGTGTTAAAGCTAAAAGTAGCGCCGGAAGGTATTAACCCGGAGGCCGCGCTATGAGCGATCGCTTTTACATGGCCTGTCTGCGCGATACCGTCGGTAGCAATATGTCCTTTCATTGCGCTAATGGGAAGGGTTACAGCACCAATATCGACTCAGCGCATGTATACACACTGCATTCAGCACAATCAGCATGGGATCGCGGCAGGGATATTGACCTGCCTGTATCTGCAGACTGCATTGACGCCCTGACAGTATGGCATGTTGACCACCAGCATATCCCCGGCAAAACAACGCTGGTGGACGGCTGTCACGCCTACGTCGCATTCGTTAAAGGCGAGTGGGACGGCAATGACGTGTACTGGCTGGCAGACGGCTCATTACCAACGACTGATTTTAGCAAAGCTGCTATCTACACGAATGCCCGGGAAGACAGCGAAGGTCTAGTGTGGTTGCCGTTCTCCGTCGCAGATGCCGCAAAGCGCCGCACGTTCAACATCAATCTTCTTAACCGCCGCAAGATGACTCAGGGAGCCGGATTGCGCGTACCGGCGCACCTGAAGCGCAAGAGTAAGCACCAGGACACAGGCAAAACTCGCTGGAATTGCCCGTTTTGTGGACGTATTAGCTGGCAGCTGACCCCCTATGACTTTGAAGGCTGCAAAAACTACACCTGCGAGGGATCGCGATGAGCACCAGCAACCTAAACGAAGAAACCAAAAAATACCTTCAAAAACAGTTAATCAAGCTGGGTGACATGATTGGTGACGGCCTAGCCGATGAGCCAGGCGGAAAATGGATTCGCAAAGAATACAACCAGACACTTAAAGCGCTGGGTATGGCCCCGCCACGCAAAAAGCGCCGTTCTAAATCGCCTCAACTGCTCGATGAAATCAATCGTCTCATGGCTATACGGATAACTGAGGTTGCATGCCCTCAGTGCAAAAAATACAGCCTCAAACAGTCCCGCTCAGGCTCAATGTCTGCACGGTGTGAGACATGCAATACCGGCTTTAAATTGCTCAGAATGCAAACGAAATAAGGACTAATACCATGATGGAAAAGCAGATATTAAAAGCATTCCATATTCAGGGTGATGAATACGGCATTGTCCGGTTTGCCACCAGCAATGTTGTGGCACGACGCGAAGGCGCTCAAGAGCTGGAAGAAGAGTTTAGCGGCATATCGTGCAAGCGCATGCCCGGAGCAGACAAATATGCAGAGCTGGGGAAAGTGCCAGGCCACGCACTGGTTGAAGAGTTTGGCTGGTGGCAAGAATGCGCATATTGCCAGTGTCACGTTGATAACGAAACTGAGGGTCGTGTGTGGGATGGCGATACCGCTTACTGTGATGCTGAGTGCCAGGCGCGCTGGATGAATTACCTCATTGATGCTGAAACGGAGCGTCAGCGCATAAAGGCGGCAGAGTTGGAGGCCATTGAAAAAGCGATCGCTAAGTTTCCCGGTATTACCGACGTCATTGCTCACCAAAACTTCAAAAAAGAGATCGTCGTTTATTTCCGTTTCCCTGGTGGAACGGAAAGAGCTTCATGGCCCCTCGGAGCCGACAGTGTAGGTGTAGGTCATGGTGATTCTGAGCCGTTAAAAGCTTACCTGCAGTCAATTCGTAAGGACGCAACACAATGAAACTGAAACAGCGCGACACGTTGAGCCAATTTGTTCGGGATGTTTGTAACCATCAAATGACCATCCTGAAAGACGACGGCGTTTATCGTCACATCCGTTTCCAACAACCGGGAACCACCTGCTATTACTTCGATCTCATTACCTGGCCTGGCTACCTGACTATTTGCGGCGATATGGGGACCTGGACGTTTTCCCGTACCCACGACATGTTTGATTTTTTTGCGCGCAATACGCTGGAGATCAACACGTATTATTGGTCTGAAAAACTTGAGGCTGGTGCCGGTTGTTCTGCTCGTGAGCTGATAGCTAAGTCATATGATCATGACGAATTTTGCTCATCCTTGAAGGAATTGCTAAGCACATATTTTAAAGACGACGAAAACGAGCCAGACGTTGATTGGAACGACGAAGACGACGAACCAGACAGTGACAAATCCCGTATTCGTGAAATCGTTCGCGAGCTGTGCCGTGAGGATTTCAATAACGATGTATTGGCATATAACGCCGTTTATGAAGCTAACTGGCCTGCCTGTGTAGATACATGGGAATTGTGCGCTGACATTTCCTATAAGACTTATACCAGCCATTTCCGCTGGATTCTATTCGCTATTGTTTGGGGCATTAGCCGGTACCGCGCTATGCCAATGATCGAAAAGTCGATGACCACATTCCTCGCCACCAGGGAGGTTTATCGTGGCTAAAGTCGCCGAACAGCTGATCGCCAGCATTAAGGGAGCCAGAAGCCTGGACGAACTGTTTTCCATGCTTACCCCTGCAAATCCTATCAAAAACCCGTACCGCGAGTGTGTAAAGCGTATCTCCGCTATTCAGGAAGAATACGGTCCGAACACTGACGCATGGCCTGCAGAAATCCAGACGGAATATGAGTTCCTTTGCAGCGAACGTGATCGCCACGAAGCGGAAGAGGAAGACCAATTTCAATTTGAGGCAAAGAAACGTTTATGAGCCAGCTGACCGACTTAACAGCTTTGCGTGAGCGATATTCACTAAAACCCGTACCGAAATGCCACATTTGCGGCGCAGAAATGACTGTACAGCGTATGTCTGCCAGCCGCATCACTTATGGGTGTACGGGGGCAATCTACGACGATAAAGGTTGCCACTACGCAGAAGGGCGTAGTTTCGTGGACGACCATTATGAGCAGTCCTGCGTCACTGTCGTCGATGTTAGCGACCCGGACGTTCTAGCGATGCTGGATGAGCTGGAAGCAGCAAAGCAAGATTCAGCAAGATGGTTCAAGGCATTTGAAAAAGCAGTTTCCATTGGTGCCCGCTATGAGGAGCGCATAGCAGAACTAGAGTCGCGCACTGCAACACTTCCTGAAGTGGAGAAATGGCGCTCCGTTGATGCTGTACGTGCTCAGAATGCTTACAAGGTTCTCGTTAGCAAAGTCCTTGCCGATATTGGCATAGCCATCAAGGAGGCATGAGGTGGCGAGCAAATCACTGTGGGCAATTGTCGATTTCCTTCGCGTTAACCAGACCATCACGCCGCGCCAGGTTCAGAGCCTGCTGGGATGTGACAGTAAGAAATCACACAACCTGCTACTTCACCTGACGCGCAGAGCGGTAGTTATTCGTACTGGCGAACCGCATCGCCCCGTCTATTCACTTCGACCCGGCGGGGTTCGGAATATCAAACAGATCAAATCAAACATGACAAAAAACATGGTTGCATCAGTATGCCGTACAAGTCCGGCTATGCAGCGTGTACTGGCATTTTACGGGAGAACATCAGCATGAAACCAACGTACGAAGAACTGGAGACTCGTTTAGCTAACGCCGAGAGCAAGTGCAGGGCGCTGGCGGCGGAATTAAGCGCTGTAGATAAAATTCACAATGAAGCGGTATTTATCACCGACGACCATTACGAACAATGTCCGCCAGAAGTGCAGAAGATGATTCGCTCCCTGGCTGTGTTACAGATACCTGCTTACGACGCGTTCCTGGCTGAAGTGCGGGCCAGTGGTGTGGAGATGTTTGCCGGGGAGATTGGCGATTATGCAAAAGGTAAAAGCCCAGCAACCGCAGAAATCATTAAGGCTACTGGTCGAAATGCTTTGAGGTTCGCCGCCCAGCTTCGCAAAGGAGCCGCGCTATGAGCAAATCGTACATCGTCATTCAGCAATATCTGTGGTGCAACGAAAACGGTCATGGGATTGAGTATGTGTCTGACTGCGTTGAATTCGATAAGCGCGACAAGGCCATCAAACATGGTCTTAAACAGCAAGGTAGCGACGATTTCAACATCGGTGTTATCGATGGTGGGCGCCTGATGTCGTTCGACTGGATGGATAAGCCGGTTGGGGAGAGTCAGGACGTTTTGGCGGCAATTGCAGGAGCCATAGGTTACGAAGGAGAAGCCCAATGACAGCACTCAACAAACAAGCGCTGCGTGAAGCGGCTAATGCCGCAAACATAGCTTCATGGGGTAAGTGGGAATCGTATAAGCCACACAAAGGCGCGAGAGGATATGAAGTAAGAGTTGGTGCAAAAGCGGTTGCTCAACACTGTCTTAAAGTTGACTCAGCATTCATCGCTGCCGCTAACCCGTCCACCGTTATTGCGCTGCTGGATGCGCTCGAGGCCGCAGAGAACAACCTCATTGATAGCGAATGTCATGTTGCAGAACTGGAGGAATCGCTACGTGATAAGCAGGCGTTACTGGAAGCCGCAGAAGAACGCTATGAGGATATGCTACGTCAGGCTCGCTCTTTCCGCGAGGCTCACGATTCTGCGGCAGAAATTATTCGAAAACTTGAGCGAAACAAACCAACTGTAACGCTACCAACAACCAGGCTATGGGCTGGAAAGGTAGCGTGTTACGAGGAATGTGAAATTCGTGAAATTCTGCGCGCCGCTGGCATTGGCGTGAAGCAACTGTCTTGAGCACCACCAAATTAAAAGGCCAAATTATGGAAAGAATTGTCCCATCCTT
>NZ_JAWPBF010000021.1:0-73354 GCF_033341895.1 Citrobacter sp. HN-141
TCGGTGGAGCTGCATGACAAAGTCATCGGGCATTATCTGAACATAAAACACTATCAATAAGTTGGAGTCATTACCCCAGATCTGAACGTCGCAGTTGCAGCAATGTCAGTTCTTCTACGGCGCGGCAGTAGGTCAGTTTGTAATCGGAGAAATGCGCTTGCATTACCCCTTTAAGCCCAGTTTGTATGATAGGTAATTTACTAATAATAATTGCGTTCTTGCAGCGTCCTGGCAACATAACTCCTCCATATTCACATGTCCTCAATCTTGCGCACGCAAGTATCACCTTCAATCAAATAAATAATTAATAGACATGCGTTAAACAATAGACAGGATGAATTATTTATCCTTATTATAAATAGAAAATGGCGATGCTACGTTCCCAATAGCATCACACTATAAATTCATCATGCCATAATCACGCACATGTACATTCATTGTACAATTAAAATAACTACATTAAATTATTAGCATTCCTTACGTAATTACTGCTCATCTCGAAAAATTTAGTCCGGGTTCAAGCGTGGGTCCCACGATACGATTTCCTGCAACCACCAAGTAGCCTGTTTCTTTTTTCAACACAAAGATTGATCTTATCCAGAGCCAACGGACTCACGCTTCATGATAAAAAGAAGATATTCTTCATTAAGAGAGCATCTTTTAGTCAGAGCGAGCTATGCAAACAGAGCAGTCGTCACAAAGAACGGTTACACGGTTATGTATACAATGCGGGCTTTTTTTACTGCAACATGGCGCAGAAAGCGCGTTGGTCGATGAACTTTCCACCCGCCTGGGTCTGGCGCTGGGGATGGACAGTGTAGAAAGTGCCATATCATCGAATGCCATCGTGCTGACGACGATCAAAGACGGACAATGCCTGACATCGACCCGAAAAAATCAGGATCGTGGCATCAATATGCACGTCGTGACGGAAGTGCAACACATCGTTATTTTGGCAGAGCATAATCTGCTGGATGAAAAAGGGGTAGAGAAACGGTTTAACCAAATCAAACCGCTGCGCTATCCCAGATGGCTGGTTGCTTTCATGGTCGGATTGTCCTGCGCCTGCTTTTGTAAGCTCAATAACGGCGGCTGGGATGGCGCGATGATCACCTTCTTCGCCAGCATGATCGCCATGTACATTCGCCAGATCCTGGCTTCCCGGCATTTGCATCCACAAATCAACTTTTGTATCACCGCTTTTGTGGCAACCACCATCTCCGGCCTGCTGCTTACGCTCCCGACGTTTAATCACACCCCTACTGTAGCCATGGCTGCCAGCGTGCTGTTACTGGTTCCCGGTTTTCCGTTGATCAATTCGGTTGCGGATATGTTTAAAGGACACATTAACACCGGCCTTGCTCGCTGGGCGATTGCCAGTCTGCTTACGCTGGCAACCTGCATTGGCGTGGTGATGTCGATGACCTTATGGGGGCTTCGCGGATGGGCGTGATCGATTTTATTTTTGCACTCATACAGGACATGATCCTTTCTGCCATCCCGGCAGTAGGATTTGCCATGGTCTTTAATGTGCCACATCGGGCGCTTCCCTGGTGTGCGTTGTTAGGCGCCCTGGGACACGGTTCCCGAATGGTTATGATGACCGCTGGATTCAACATCGAATGGTCCACCTTTATGGCCTCATTGCTGGTAGGCTGCATTGGGATCCAGTGGTCACGATGGTATCTGGCGCATCCGAAAGTCTTCACCGTTGCGGCAGTGATCCCTATGTTCCCTGGGATCTCCGCCTACACCGCCATGATATCCGCCGTAAAGATCGGTCATTTCGGCTATAGCGAAGCGCTGATGATTACCCTGCTGACCAACTTCCTGAAAGCATCATCGATTGTGGGCGCACTCTCAATTGGGCTTTCCGTGCCAGGGCTATGGCTGTATCGCAAACGCCCGCGCGTGTAACGAGTGAACCTGTTTACCCCTTCGCAGATGGGGGAACCTTCCCTCATCTGCTGCTCTCCTCTTTCTCTGTGTTACTATAAAAGCAGTCCCTTCTCGGTTGTTGTTCAGTATTGAGAAACATTATGTCCTGCAAAATTTTGACTCCGGACGTCATCAGTATTGACGCCTTATTACACGATCACAACGCGGTGCTGGCGAAGACGGCGGCTGGCGCTGTGGCTGTTTTTGCCAATAATGCGCCTGCTTTTTACGCCGTAACCCCAGCACGGCTGGCAGAATTACTGGCGCTTGAAGAGAAGCTGTCACGCCCGGGAAGCGATGTAACCTTAGATGCCCAATTCTATGAAGAGCCGCAAGCGGCACCAGTTGCCGTGCCAATGGGTAAATTTGCGATGTACGCTGACTGGCAGCCAGATGCTGACTTCCAGCGTCAGGCGGCGTTATGGGGCGTGGCGCTAAGAGAGCCCGTCACCGCTGAAGAACTGGCTTCATTTGTTGCCTACTGGCAAGCCGAAGGCAAAGTCTTTCACCATATCCAGTGGCAACAAAAACTGGCGCGCAGTATCCAAATAGGCCGGGCCAGCAATGGCGGAATGCCGAAGCGCGATGTGAACAGTGTCAGCGAACCTGACAGCCATATTCCACCAGGTTTTAGGGGATAACGATGAAAAACGTTGGCGACCTGATGAAACGTTTGCAAAAAATGATGCCACCCAATGTTGAGCCAGCCTTCAAAACAGGCGAGGAGCTGCTGGCGTGGCAAAAAGAGCAAGGTGAAATTCGTGCCGCTGCATTGGCGCGTGAAAACCGGGCCATGAAAATGCAAAGGACCTTCAACCGTTCCGGTATCCGTCCTCTACACCAGAACTGCTCGTTCGAGAATTATCGCGTCGAGTGCGAAGGTCAGATGAACGCCCTGAGCAAAGCCCGCCAATACGTTGAAGAGTTTGACGGCAACATCGCCAGTTTTATCTTCTCTGGCAAACCCGGCACCGGCAAAAACCATCTTGCCGCCGCCATTTGCAACGAACTGCTGCTGCGCGGCAAGTCGGTACTGATTATTACCGTGGCCGATATCATGTCGGCGATGAAAGAGACCTTCAGCAATCGTGAGACCAG
Organism: Citrobacter sp. HN-141; assembly: GCF_033341895.1. Classification (NCBI taxonomy): domain Bacteria; kingdom Pseudomonadati; phylum Pseudomonadota; class Gammaproteobacteria; order Enterobacterales; family Enterobacteriaceae; genus Citrobacter; species Citrobacter sp. HN-141. Next base: position 3,037 of record NZ_JAWPBF010000021.1, read on the forward strand.
TGAAGAACAGCTGCTCAACGATCTCAGCAATGTGGATCTGCTGGTGATCGACGAGATCGGCATGCAGACCGAATCCCGCTACGAGAAAGTGATCATCAACCAGATTGTCGATCGCCGTTCGTCGTCTAAACGCCCAACCGGCATGTTAACCAACAGCAATATGGATGAAATGAACAAACTGCTCGGCGAGCGGGTGATGGACCGTATGCGGTTGGGCAATAGCCTGTGGGTGATCTTTAACTGGGAAAGCTACCGCAGTCGGGTGACCGGTAAAGAGTATTAAGCATTAGGAACACTCTTAAGACAGGCAGCGCTATACTGCGCTGAAAATGCATAACACGAGTTACACATAATGATGAAAACACCCCAACGTCTGCTGTGCTGCGCGCTTGCCGCCAGCACGCTCATCTCCACCAGCGTTTTCGCCGCCTCCTGGCAAGATTCGCTCTCCAGCGCGGCCAGTGAGCTGAGCAAACAAAGCTCCGGCTCGCAGGGCAGCTCGTCGCTCTCTTCCCTGACCAGCCTGCTAAATGGCAGCAATCAGTCGTTGACCTCCAACAGCATGAATAACGCCGCCGGTATCCTGGAATATTGCGCGAAACAGAAACTGGCTTCGGTCACTGATGCGCAAAACGTCAAAAACCAGGTGCTGGATAAACTGGGGCTCAGCGCGCCAGAACAGAAACAAGATACCAACTATATGGACGGGATTCAGGGTCTGCTCAACGCCAAAGATGGTCAGCAGCTGGACCTGAACACGATTGGCAACAGCTCGCTGGCGAAGCAGGTCAAAACCAAGGCCTGCGATCTGGTGTTAAAACAGGGTATGAACTTCATTTCCTGATGCAACAAATGCCGCGCCCGGCCATTTCACCATCGGCGCGGCAGCAATCAATCCCACGATGATATTTACCTACCAAATGAGGAGTGATTGCCCGCAAACACCCGCATATCTAAACCAATTCTGAATAACAATCTCATTTAATGTCACTACAATTGCAGCAATATAACAACGCTATTACATTGTACTCTCAAAAAAATGATTAGCCTGCCAGGCAATTGCCCGGTGTTACTGAGGATAGACCGTTGTCAGAATTGCTCTCCATCACTCTGTTTCTCGCTTCGGTACTGATTTATGCCTGGAAAGCGGGTCGCAACACCTGGTGGTTCGCCGCCACGTTAACGGTGCTGGGGATCTTTATTGTCTTAAACATCACGCTGTATGCCAGTGACTATTTCACAGGTGACGGCATCAACGATGCGGTCCTGTACACCCTGACCAACAGTCTGACTGGCGCGGGGATCGGAAAATATATCCTGCCAGGCGTTGGGATAGCCCTGGCGCTGACCACCGTTTTTGTCACGCTGGGTTGGATACTGCGTCGCCGTCGCCATCATCCGCATCATGTCGGTTACAGTCTGCTGGCCCTGCTGCTGGCGCTGGCTTCCGTTGATGCCAGCCCGGCGTTCCACCAGATAACTGAACTGGTCAAATCCCAGTCACGCGATGGCGATCCCGATTTTGCGGCCTATTACAAAGAGCCATCAAAAACGATCTCCAATCCGAAGCTGAATCTGGTTTATATCTACGGCGAAAGTCTGGAGCGCACTTATTTTAACGACGACGCCTTCCCGGATCTGACCCCGGAACTCGGCGCGTTGAAAAACGAAGGTCTGGATTTCAGCAACACCATGCAGCTGCCGGGTACGGATTACACCATCGCAGGCATGGTCGCCTCACAGTGTGGCATTCCGCTGTTTGCACCATTTGAAGGCAACGCCTCGGCATCGGTTTCCAGTTTCTTCCCCAACAACATCTGTCTGGGCGATATCCTGAAGAACTCCGGTTATCAGAACTATTTTGTGCAGGGCGCAAATCTGCGCTTTGCCGGGAAAGACGTGTTCCTGAAATCCCACGGTTTTGATCACCTGTACGGCGCTGAAGAGTTAAAGGGCGTCGTTGCAGATCCTGCGTATCGTAACGACTGGGGCTTTTATGATGACACCGTACTGGATGAAGCATGGAAAAAATTCGAAGAGCTGTCACGCTCAGGGCAGCGTTTTTCACTGTTTACCCTGACGGTAGACACGCATCACCCGGATGGGTTTATTTCCCGCACCTGCAACCGTAAACGCTATGATATCGATGGCAAAACCAATCAGTCATTTAGCGCCGTCAGTTGCAGTCAGGAAAACATTGCCACGTTTATTAATAAGATCAAAGCCTCACCGTGGTTTAAAGATACCGTGATCGTCGTCTCTTCCGATCATCTGGCAATGAACAACACCGCATGGAAGTATCTCAACAAGCAAGATCGTAACAACCTGTTCTTCGTGCTACGCGGCGATCAACCCCAGCAGGAGACGCTGGCGGTGAAGCGGAATACCATGGATAACGGTGCTACCGTACTGGATATTCTGGGCGGCGATAATTTTATCGGCCTTGGACGCAGTAGCTTATCCAGCGAATCCGTATCGGAAGTGTTCCTGAATATCAAAGAGAAAATGCTGGCGTGGAAGCCCAACATCATCCGTTTGTGGAATTTCCCGAAAGAGATGAAAGCATTCACCATCGATCGGGACAAAGAGATGATCGCTTTCTCCGGGAGTCATTTCCGTCTGCCGCTGCTGCTCCGGGTCTCGGATCAACGCGTCGAACCTCTGCCGGAAAGTGAATATTCAGCCCCGCTGCGCTTCCAGCTGGCTGATTTCGCCCCGCGCGACAACTTTGTCTGGATAGACCGCTGTTACAAAATGGCGCAGCTGTGGGCACCGGAACGGGCACTCTCTACCGACTGGTGCGTATCACAGGGGCAACTGGGCGGGCAGCAGATCGTGCAGCATGTCGATAAAGCCAACTGGAAAGGGAAGACGACGTTTAAAGATACGGTCATCGACATCGAACGCTATAAAGGTAACGTCGATACGCTAAAAATTGTCGATAACGATATTCGCTACAAAGCTGACAGCTTCATTTTCAACGTAGCGGGTGCGCCGGAAGAAGTGAAACAGTTTAGCGGAATTTCACGCCCTGAATCCTGGGGGCGCTGGTCTAACGCCCAGCTGAGCGAAGAGGTGAAAATCGAATACAAGGCTCCGTTGCCGAAGAAATTCGATCTGGTTATCACCGCGAAAGCCTATGGCGATAACGCCAATCGCCCGATACCGGTGCGCGTAGGCAACGAGGAACAAACGCTGGTCTTAAGTCAGGAAGTCAGCACCACCACCTTGCATTTTGATAACCCGACATCCGCCGACACGCTGGTGATTATCCCACCCGATCCGGTCGCCACCAACGAGGGCAACATTCTGGGTCACTCGCCGCGTAAGCTGGGGATCGGGATGGTTGAAATCAAAGTGGTTGATATACAGGGTTAACCATCCGGATAACCCCAATAATGTGCCAGTAAAAAAAACAGCGCCCAACACGACTCCGGGCGCTGCATGGCAACTGTCTCAGAACGTAATCACCCCTTTGATCAGCTCACGGTTGTTGATCACATCCCGTTCATAGATCTCTGCCAACGTGTCAAACGCATAGCGGTGCGTGAGCATCATGTCAGCCGTCAGTTTGCCTTCCGACATCAGACGCCCCACTTTGGCAAAATCTTCCGGCGTGGCGTTACGGCTGCCCATCATGGTGGTCTCTTTCTTGTGGAACTCAGGATCGGAGAACTGCAAATCACCTTTGAACAGCCCGACAAAAACGATGCTGCCGCCGTGGCGGATCAAATTCACCGTGTTGTTCATCGCGTGCTGATTCCCTGTAGCATCAATGACTTTTTGCGCCAGCGAACCGCCAAACTGTGCGCGCAACTGCGCGTCAAAATCGTCAGCGGACGGGTCGATAACCGGGAGCCCTAATCGGGAAACCACATGCTCTCTGCGTGCCGGGCTGGTATCCGCAACAACCACCTGTGCACCGTCCGCTTTGGCTATCGCCGCGGCACCGAGGCCAATCGGGCCGGCACCGACAACGAGAACATGCTCGCCAGGTACCACCGCCGCCCGACGCACCGCATGGGCGCTGATGGCATAAGGTTCAATCAATGCTGCGGCATGCGGGTCTATCCCTTGCGCATCCAGCAGGTTGCTCACCGGTACAGACAGGTATTCGCTGAAACCACCATCCTGATGCACGCCAATCACCGAGATCTTTTCACAGCAATTAGTGCGCCCACTCAGGCACGCCGGACATTGCTGACACGCCACGTAAGGAATAACCGCAACCTGCTGACCAGTTTTCATATTTTGTATATTTTTACCCAGCCGAACAATCTCCCCACATATTTCATGGCCTAATACACGTGGATAACTGAAAAAAGGTTGATTCCCGCCCCAGGCATGAATATCAGTACCACAAATACCCACAGATTTAATTTTAATTAGTGCTTCGTTATCACCCGGAATAGGTATTTCACGCTCTTTCCAGACTAATTTTTTGGGTTCCTGGCAAATCAGCGTATTCATCGTAGACATGATTCTGCTCTCCTGTTTTTTGTTGCCTCAGATATCGACGAATTTAAAAATGCCGGAGAAAACAGAAACGCAATCTGTGAATTCCAACGCATAAAAATGTTTTAAATCGGGTTTTAATGGATAAAAAGGAGACGTAATGAGCCGTTCACAGAACCTACGCCACAATGTGATTAACCAGATAATCGATGATATGGCGCGTGGCCATATCCCCTCCCCGTTGCCGTCACAAAGCGCGCTGGCGGAGATGTACAACATCAGCCGGACCACCGTGCGCCACATGCTGAGCCATCTAGGCGAGTGCGGCGTACTGACGCAGGTCGGTAGTCACTACGTTATCGTCCGTAAGCCCGATCATGATGACGGTTTTTCGTGTACCACGGCGTCCATGACCGAGCAAAGCCGAATTTTCGAGCAGGCGTTTTTCACCATGATTAACCAGCGCCAACTGCGTGCGGGTGAAAGCTTCTCTGAGCTGCAACTGGCCAGAGCTGCGGGCGTCAGCCCGGTAGTGGTACGGGAATATCTTTTAAAATTCGAACGTTACAACCTGATAAAAAACGAAAAACGTGGACAGTGGGGCATGAAACAGTTCGACCAGGCCTACGCCGAGCAGTTGTTCGAACTGAGAGAAATGCTGGAAACACACTCCCTTCAGCACTTCCTCAACCTGCCTGACGATGATCCGCGCTGGCTGCAGGCCAAAACGCTGCTGGAACGCCACCGGATACTGCGTGACAGCATCGGCAGTAGCTTTCGCATGTTCTCACAGCTGGACCGAGAATTTCATGCTTTACTGCTTTCCGCAGCCGAGAATATATTTTTTAATCAATCACTTGAAATCATATCCGTTATTTTCCACTTCCACTATCAGTGGGATGAAAGCGACCTCAAGCAACGCAACATCATTGCCATCGATGAACATATGACCATCCTCAGCGCGCTGATTTGCCGCAGTGACCTGGATGCAATCCTCGCTCTGCGCAACCACCTTGAAACGGCAAAACAGTCAATGCTGCGCTCTATCCAGCAAAACAGCCGAAAAAATTAAAAGCAGATTAAAAACACAAAATTGCAAAATACCCCACAATCTTATTATCAACTCATATTGAGTAATTAACTCCCTCTTACACTCGGGGTGTCTGCTAAACAAACTTTTCTATTTTATTAGCAAAAGAACATCACAACAGGAGTCAATATGGCGATTACAATCAAGGATATAAGCGTAAAAGATATCCGTTTTCCTACCTCCAGGAACCTGGATGGTTCTGATGCAATGAATGCAATATCCGACTACTCCGCGACTTATGTCACATTAATTACCGACCACACAGAAAATTTAAAAGGGTATGGTCTGACTTTTACTATTGGTCGCGGCAACGATTTATGTGTAAGCGCAGTAAAATCTTTAGCCGAGCTATTTGTTATTGGCCGTACGCTGGAAGACATTACGGCTAACTTTGGCCAATTCTGGCATGAACTTGTTTCTGGTGATTGTCAGTTGCGCTGGGTTGGCCCAGAAAAAGGTGTTATTCATCTGGCTACCGCAGCAATTATTAACGCATTGTGGGATCTCTGGGCGCGTTCGCAGAATAAAACCGTATGGAAAATGCTGGTCGACATGTCGCCAGAAGAGCTGGTTCGCTGCATTGACTTTACCTACATCCAGGATGTTCTGACGCCTGAGGAAGCCATCACATTATTACGCAGAGTTGAAACAGGTAAAGCGCAGCGTGAAAGAGAAATGCTGGAAACGGGCTTCCCTGGTTACACAACGGCCGCAGGCTGGCTGGGGTATTCAGAAGAAAAAATGCGTCAGCTTGCCCGTCAGGCCGTGGCTGACGGCTGGACACATCTGAAGCAGAAAGTCGGTGCCGATCTCGAGCAGGACATTCGCCGGGCGACGATCCTACGCGAAGAGCTGGGTTGGGAACGCAAACTGATGATGGATGCCAACCAAATATGGGGCGTTGATGAAGCCATTACGGCGATGCGCAAACTCGCTAAGTTTGATCCGCTCTGGATCGAAGAGCCCACCAGCCCTGACGATATTCTCGGTCACGCGGCAATAAAAGCGCGAATTGGCGACATTGGCATTGCCACCGGTGAACATGCCCATAACCGGGTAATGTTTAAACAATTCTTCCAGTCAGGTGCAATGGATTTTTGCCAGTTAGACCCTGCCCGTTTGGGCGGTTTAAACGAAGTGCTGGCTGTCGTACTCATGGCGGCGAAGTTTGGCGTCCCGGTATGCCCACATGGCGGAGGCGTCGGTCTGTGTCAGTATTCATTGAATATTGTTTTATTTGACTATATCGCCGTATCCGCATCACTGGAAAACAGGGTGTTAGAATATGTTGATCATTTACACGAGAATTTCGAAGAGCCGTTGGTGATAAAACGTGGAAGATATTATCCACTGCTGCAACCAGGCTATGGTGTAAAAATGAAACCAGACACTCTAACACTTTATTCATGGCCCGATGGCCAGGAATGGTTGAGTTAACATACAGACTAAACAGGTATTTCACTAAATACCTGTTTAAAGGTTCTTCCATTATATTGTCTACTCGCTTTCATCATTTTCATGATGAGAGATGACAGTAGCTCCCCATCATTTTATTGGAAGCATATTTATGAGTCAAAGTGATAATGAAAAGATTGTCAATTCGGCGGTTAAAAAGTCAATTATACGGCTTTTACCCTTTTTGGCACTCATGTATGTCATGGCTTATCTGGATCGCGCCAACATTGGTTTTGCAAAAGAGGCATTCCAGGTTGATACGGGACTGAGTAATGCGGCATATGCGTTTGGCGCCGGGGTCTTTTTTATTGGGTATGCACTATTTGAAGTTCCCAGCAATATATTTTTATATAAAGTGGGGGCGCGCTTATGGCTTTCCCGCATCATGGTAACGTGGGGGCTTATTTCAGCTGCAATGATGTTTGCCCATGATGAGAAAACATTTATTATTTTGCGTTTTCTTCTCGGTGCCTCTGAGGCCGGATTCATGCCCGGCGTAATGTTATATCTGACGTTCTGGTTCCCGCTTAATACCAGGGCAAAAGTGGCAGGTTATTTTTGGTTTGGGCCGCCGATCGCGTTTATTCTCGGAGGGCCAGTATCCGGTGGATTATTAACTATCCATGATTTATGGGGATTACATAACTGGCAATTAATGTTCCTGGTTGAAGGATTACTCGCCGCACTTGTTGGGGTGGTCGCATTTTTCTATCTCGATGATAAACCATCAGATAAACGCTGCACATTTCTGACTGCGGAAGAAAAAAGGGCGCTTAGCGCCATTATGGAAAAGGAAGAGCACACCAAAACAAGCCATGGCCCACAGGGGATCCTGAAAGCACTGTGCGATCCCAGAGTGCTGTATCTGTGTTTGATCTGCTTTACCATTCAGGTTGGCTCTTACGGTATTGCTTTCTTCCTGCCTTCTCAGGTCGCGGCATTATCAGGGCAAGGCGTTGGCTTCATCGTTGGGGTTTTATCCGGTATTCCGTGGTTATGTGCACTTTTTGCCGCGTGGTATATCCCGCATCTTTCCACAAAGCTGAAAGAACGTCGCTGGATAAGTACAATTACACTGCTCTTCGGTGGGCTTGGTGTTGCATTATCTGGAATGCTTGCAGGTTCGCCGTTCTGGGCTTTTATCGCACTTTGCATTGGCTGCGCAGGCTTGCTGGCCGTCCAACCTATTTACTGGACGTTCCCAACCAGCTATCTCGGTGGTGCCGCAGCTGCATCGGGTATCGCGCTCATTAACTCGCTAGGCAATCTTGGCGGATTCGTGGCCCCCAACATTCGCGTATGGGCTGAGAATGCGTTTGATTCGAATATTGCCGGGCTTTACCTGCTGGGTGGCATTGCGATTATCGGCGCTATTATGCTGGCAGGGATATTCCGCATTGGTATACGGCGTGATTTGGACAGTCCTGCGCCAGAAAAGAGCCACGCTACGGGCTCCTCAGGCTCTGCAACGACGGCAACATCCGCTTCTGTCGACTGATACACATGCTGTTGCTCATCGCATAAAAAGCGCCCTCAAAATGAGGGCGCAATTATTTAGAACGTTTCCCAGTTATCACCGGCATCCGTTACCGCGGCTTTGCGTGGTTGTACGGTTGCTGAAGCGGGTTTTGCGGTCGCAACATCGCGAGCACGCTGTTGATCATGCTGAATACGGAACACCGCAACGGCCTGGGTCAGACGGCTGGCCTGTTCTTCCAGCGCCGCAGCGGCAGCAGCGGATTCTTCCACCAGCGAGGCGTTCTGTTGGGTTACACGATCCATCTCGGCGACGGCCAGACCGACCTGGTCGATACCGCGGCTCTGTTCATCAGAAGCCGAAGCGATTTCGCCCATGATATCGGTCACACGGGTCACCGCATTAACGATCTCATCCATGGTTTCACCGGCGCTTTCTACCAGCGTTGAACCCACATCGACACGACTTACCGAATCTTCAATCAGGCTTTTGATTTCGCGGGCAGCCTGCGCACTGCGCTGGGCCAGGTTACGGACTTCACCCGCCACCACCGCAAACCCACGCCCCTGCTCACCTGCACGCGCAGCTTCTACTGCCGCGTTCAACGCCAGGATGTTGGTCTGGAAGGCAATGCCGTCGATCACACTGATAATATCGGCAATTTTCTGCGAACTGGAAGCGATATCGCGCATGGTTTGCACCACGTTATCCACCACTTTGCCGCCTTTTTGCGCCGTTTCTGAGGCACTCAGCGCAAGATGGCTGGCCTGACGGGCGTTTTCGGCATTCTGCTTCACGGTCGCCGTCAGCTGTTCCATGCTGGCCGCGGTTTCTTCCAGCGAAGCCGCCTGTTGCTCAGTACGTGAAGAGAGATCGTTGTTACCCATCGCAATCTCGCTGGCGCCGCTATAGATAGCGTTAGCACCATTACGCACATCACCCACGGTGTTCATCAGCTCACCCTGCATGTGACGCAGGCTTTCTGCCAGTTGCCCAATCTCGTTGGACCCTTCTACATCAATGCGCTTTACCAGATCGCCGCTGGCAATATGGCGAATGCTGTCAATCAGACGGTTCATCGGAGAGATAAGAGAAAGTTTAATACCGAACCAGACCGCGACAATCGCCGCCAGCACGGTAATCAGCACGCACGCCAGTACCCACATCGCCTGGCTGTAAGAGCTGTTGTTATCTTCAACCGCAATGTCATACAGACGGTCATTCTGCTGCATGTAATTGACATACTGCTTCTCAAAACCATCCTGATAGCTTTGCGTCGGTTGATCAAAGAATGCGTTGATCTTCCCTTCACCCAACAGTTGGATCAGCTCCGCCAGCGCACCATGGTAGATGTCATAGGTGCGGTTGATCTCCTGGAAAGCAGCTTCACTTTGACGCGGGTCACGCGGGAGAGACTCATAGACCGCCCAGTTTTTTTCCGTCATTTTCAGCGCCGTGCTCGCTACCTGCATCAGTTCAGCAACGGTCGCACCGCTGCCGATATTGTTCTGATCCATCATGTAGCGAATACCCGCCCGGTTCAGGGTGTTTCGCGTTTGCAGCAGTTCAACCCAGGTGGCATTCAGCGCAGACTGCTGCTGGCGAATGGTTTGCAGAACGGTAAAGTTCTCTTTGTCATTCTTAAGTGAGTTAAAGAACAACCCGCCCGAGGCCAGTTGTAAAACGCCAAATAGCGCCAATACCAGCAGTAAGCTGGTAACAATCTTCATTCGTTTTAACATGTTTTCTCTTTCCGCTAGACAGATGTCAGAATTTTCGGCCTGGAAAGGGAAAACTTTATGGAATTCGTGCTAACTGAATCGATCTCAGCATCGACGATTCGTCGATCCCCGCAGTCAACCCAGGATCTAAAGGCGTTTCTCAGTGATCTCAATCACATAATTATCCCCGCTCACCGGCACCAGGAACCGCTCACTGACACTTGGGACCGCTTAAGCTGACATACAACCACTCACTTATTTACCTTACTTTACGCGCGTAACTCTCTGGCAAGATCCTCCCAACATAGCAGTCAACTTATCTCCTCAAACACACAATCAACCCCCCAGCGGCCTCGGCCAATTATTAGGTTTTACTATGGATACGAAAAAGATATTCAAGCACATACCCTGGGTCATTCTCGGCATCATCGGTGCATTCTGCCTCTCGGTAGTGGCATTACGTCGGGGTGAACACATCAGCGCCCTGTGGATCGTGGTCGCCTCGGTTTCCGTTTATCTGGTGGCCTATCGTTACTACAGCCTCTACATCGCTCAAAAGGTGATGAAACTTGACCCGACGCGTGCCACGCCGGCGGTCATCAACAATGATGGTCTGAACTACGTACCAACCAACCGTAACGTGTTGTTTGGTCACCACTTTGCCGCTATCGCCGGGGCAGGTCCGCTGGTTGGACCGGTACTGGCCGCGCAAATGGGCTACCTGCCCGGTACGCTGTGGTTGCTGGCCGGTGTGGTGCTGGCTGGTGCAGTGCAGGACTTCATGGTGCTGTTTATCTCTTCACGCCGTAACGGCGCCTCTCTGGGTGAGATGATCAAAGAAGAGATGGGCCCGGTACCTGGAACCATCGCGCTGTTCGGCTGCTTCTTAATCATGATCATCATCCTCGCGGTGCTGGCGTTGATCGTGGTAAAAGCGCTGGCAGAAAGCCCGTGGGGTGTGTTCACCGTCTGCTCAACCGTACCTATCGCGCTGTTCATGGGGATCTACATGCGATTCCTGCGCCCAGGACGTGTGGGTGAAGTGTCGGTGATTGGTATTGTGCTGTTGGTTGCCTCCATCTACTTCGGCGGCGTGATTGCGCACGACCCGTACTGGGGCCCGGCGCTGACCTTTAAAGACACCACCATTACCTTCACCCTGATCGGTTACGCGTTTATCTCCGCGCTGCTGCCGGTATGGCTGATCCTTGCGCCACGTGATTACCTGGCAACCTTCCTGAAAATCGGCGTTATCGTTGGTCTGGCAGTGGGGATTGTTATCCTCAACCCGGAACTGAAAATGCCGGCAATGACCCAGTACGTTGATGGTACGGGTCCGCTGTGGAAAGGTGCGCTGTTCCCGTTCCTGTTCATCACCATCGCCTGTGGTGCGGTATCTGGCTTCCACGCGCTGATTGCTTCCGGTACCACACCGAAGCTGCTGGCCTGTGAAACCGACGCGCGCTTTATCGGTTATGGCGCGATGCTGATGGAATCCTTCGTCGCAATTATGGCGCTGGTTGCTGCTTCCATCATCGAACCGGGTCTGTACTTCGCAATGAACACCCCGCCTGCGGGCCTTGGCATCACCATGCCGAACCTGCATGAAATGGGCGGCGAGAACGCACCGCTGATTATGGCGCAACTGAAAGATGTCACCGCACATGCAGCAGCGACCGTCAGCTCCTGGGGCTTCGTCATTTCGCCTGAGCAGATCCTGCAAACCGCGAAAGACATCGGTGAACCGTCCGTTCTGAACCGTGCAGGTGGCGCACCGACGCTGGCTGTGGGTATCGCTCACGTATTCCACAAAGTACTGCCGATGGCTGATATGGGCTTCTGGTACCACTTCGGTATTCTGTTTGAAGCGCTGTTCATCCTGACCGCACTGGATGCCGGTACCCGTTCTGGCCGCTTTATGCTGCAGGATTTACTGGGTAACTTCGTGCCGTTCCTGAAGAAAACCGACTCCCTGGTTGCCGGTGTTGTGGGTACTGCGGGCTGCGTAGGCCTGTGGGGCTACCTGCTGTATCAAGGCGTGGTTGACCCGCTGGGCGGCGTTAAGAGCCTGTGGCCGCTGTTCGGTATCTCTAACCAGATGCTGGCTGCCGTGGCGCTGGTGCTGGGCACCGTGGTGCTGGTTAAAATGCAGCGTACCAAATACATCTGGGTGACCGTGGTTCCGGCAGTATGGCTGCTTATCTGCACCACCTGGGCGCTGGGTCTGAAACTGTTCAGCACCAACCCGCAGATGGAAGGCTTCTTCTTCATGGCGAATCAGTACAAAGAGAAGATTGCCAACGGCGGCGAACTGACCGCACAGCAGATTGCCAACATGAACCATATCGTCATCAACAACTACACCAACGCCGGCCTGAGTATTCTGTTCCTGGTGGTGGTGTACAGCATCATTTTCTACGGGTTCCGTACCTGGCAGAAAGCCCGCACCATCAACGGTCGCTCTGATAAAGAGACGCCGTATGTACCGGTGCCGGAAGGCGGCGTGAAGACCTCTTCACACCACTAACCTGATGCCGGGAGGCGCGCAGCGTTCCCGGCCTACATCACTTAGTGCCGCAGGCGTAATTGGCGCAGTCAGTTTGACCGCGGGCAGCGCGCAGCAACCGGAGCGTACACGCAGTACGTGAGGATTGCGAGCACTGCCCGCGGTCAAAATGGCAAGTGAAATAGCCTGCATCTACGAGATCAACATATATCCGGGGCGTTTCATGTTTGGTACTTTAGGTCAGGCAAAGAAATATCTCGGTCAGGCGGCGAAGATGCTGATTGGCATTCCGGACTACGACAACTATGTCGAGCACATGAAGACCAACCATCCCGATAAGCCTTACATGACCTACGAAGAATTCTTCCGCGAGCGCCAGGAAGCCCGCTACGGTAGCGGCGGAAGCAGTTGCTGTTAGAAGGAGAAGTGAATGACCCCGATTGCAGTTACCCTACTCACCGGTTTTCTTGGCGCGGGTAAAACCACCCTACTGCGCCATATTCTCAACGAGCAGCACGGTTACAAGATTGCCGTTATCGAAAACGAATTCGGCGAAGTCTCGGTGGACGATCAGCTGATTGGCGATCGCGCCACGCAGATCAAAACTCTGACCAACGGCTGCATTTGCTGTACCCGCTCCAGTGAACTGGAAGACGCACTGTTAGACCTGCTCGACAACCTCGACAAAGGCACCATCAATTTCGACCGTCTGGTGATCGAGTGCACCGGCATGGCCGATCCCGGCCCGATCATTCAGACCTTTTTCTCCCATGAAGTGATTTGCGAACGCTACCTGCTGGACGGCGTGATTGCGCTGGTTGACGCGGTACATGCCGACGAGCAGATGAACCAGTTCACCATCGCCCAGTCGCAGGTGGGCTATGCCGACCGCATCCTGCTGACCAAAACCGACGTCGCGGGAGAAAGCGAGAAACTGCGTGAGCGCCTGGCGCGCATCAACGCCCGCGCCCCGGTGTATACCGTGACGCATGGCGATATCGACCTCTCCCTGCTGTTCGATACCAATGGTTTTATGCTGGAAGAGAACGTGGTCAGCGCCAAACCGCGCTTCCACTTTATCGCCGACAAGCAAAACGATATCTCCTCGATCGTCGTCGAGCTGGATTACCCGGTCAACATCAGCGACGTGTCGCGAGTGATGGAAAACCTGCTGCTGGAATCCGCCGAGAAGCTGCTGCGCTACAAAGGTATGCTGTGGATTGACGGCGAGCCAAACCGCCTGCTGTTCCAGGGCGTTCAGCGCCTGTACAGCGCCGACTGGGACCGCCCGTGGGGCGACGAACAACCGCACAGCCAGCTGGTGTTTATCGGCATTAATTTGCCGGAAGACGAGATCCGAGCCGCGTTTGCGGGATTGAAGAAGTAATGCGCATCAAGGCCATCACAGAATGATGGCCTTCTGAGCAGATATGGCACTCTCGATTCGCCGTTACCATATAATATCTTCCACCGGCGCACCACCACATAATTATAAATATAAGCTACCTCAACCACGAGGGGATATTATATTCCGGCAAAGGTTCCACAATATAAGAATCTCTCCTGTCGCTCCCTTTTTTGCAGGTAATCTCATAGAAACCCCATTTATCATTTTTATCAGAATAAAATACAGTATATTTATCAGTATTAAAACCATAATATTTTTCGTTTTTATTTTTCACTTTCAGCTCACCGCACTTTGCTTCATTGCGCCATTCATAGTTGATGGCCTTTTTTAACACAAAATAAGCGGCATCACCAATTAACCTAGGAACAAGCAGAAACAAAAACGTAGACATAATAATGGCACCCGTTAATGTAAAGATTCGATACCCTTTTGCTTTATCACCGTAGCGCAGAAATAGCCCATAGCAAATAGGTTGTGATAACCACAAGAAAAACATAAGAAATGCGGTGGCTTTCCAACAATATTCCAACCATGGAGATGAGGATAGCGCCAGATTACTAATTTGCCAAAAAATGCTGGCCGAGTAACTACTAGTAAAAGCAAAAATACCTGAAAATGCGGTAACAGCCAGGCCGATTACCTTAAGGGTTTTTGCTGTATTATTTCTGGCAAGATCCAAAACAGTCAAAATGCTACTAATGAGGATAGAGACTGAAAATAAAATTGCTAACCAATACGTTATGGTGTTAACAAACACATTAGCAGACAACAACAAAAGCAAAAAAATTGACCATGCAGTTAGTGATAGAATGCCAGCAAACCGAGTCAATAAATGGTCATTGTCTGTACGTACAAAGAAACTAATATATTCCCTGACTCGATTTTCTTGAGTACAAGAGAATATTAGAATAGATATAAAAAGAAATGCAACCAGGTAACTTTTTAAAGGAAACTTATAGGGAATTAAATAGATTGCGATCATGCCGTAGACAACCACCGCAGAGTCTAGTTTTTTCTGTTTAAAATGTTTAAGAAAGGATCTCCAAATCTTAATAACTTCCATATTAAAACCTTATATGTTGGGTACAGAATTCACGAATTCATCTAAAACAGAGACTTAACACCAATAATGCACACAGAGTGTAATGATTTCATCTGATTTTTTGTGTAGAATTCGCGCATCGCTATTTGATGAGAATCCCCAATGGCTGACCTGAACCTGAGTACCCTGACGGAAGCAGACATCATCACCAAACGCGTTATGCCCGCCATCCTTGATGCAGGCTGGAACGACACAACGCAAATCAGACAAGAGGTCAAACTCCGGGACGGTAAGGTCATCGTGCGCGGTAAAGTTGCAGCACGGAGAACGGTGAAATCCGCCGATATCGTGCTGTATCACAAGCCGGGCATCCCGCTGGCAGTGATTGAAGCCAAAGCCAATAAACATGAAATTGGTAAAGGGATACAGCAGGGAATTGAATACGCGCGTCTGCTGGATGTTCCTTTTGTCTTTGCTACCAACGGCGATGGTTTTATCTTCCGCGATGCCACTGTTGCTGACGGCGAACTAATGGAAAAACCGATTACCCTCGGCGAATTCCCTTCTCCCTCGGAACTGTGGCAAAAATTGTGCTTATCAAAAGGCTACACGCAAGCCCAGCTCCCGGTGATTACTCAGGATTATTACGACGATAACACCGGAAAAGCGCCGCGTTATTACCAACTACAGGCCATCAATAAAACGATTGAAGCCGTGTCCGCCGGGCAGAACCGCGTTCTGCTGG
This sequence comes from Citrobacter sp. HN-141, assembly GCF_033341895.1. NCBI lineage: Bacteria > Pseudomonadati > Pseudomonadota > Gammaproteobacteria > Enterobacterales > Enterobacteriaceae > Citrobacter > Citrobacter sp. HN-141. Next base: position 18,936 of record NZ_JAWPBF010000021.1, read on the forward strand.
TAATGGCGACCGGAACGGGGAAAACCTACACCGCCTTCCAGATTATCTGGCGCTTATGGAAAGCGAAAAGTAAGAAGCGGATCCTGTTCCTCGCCGATCGCAACATTCTGGTCGATCAGACCAAAAATAACGACTTCCTGCCCTTTGGCACGGCAATGACCAAGGTCACCGGGCGCACCATCGACCCGGCATTTGAAATCCATCTCGCGCTGTATCAGGCCATTACCGGCACGGAAGAAGAGCAGAAAGCCTTTAAGCAAGTTGCGCCGGATTTCTTTGACCTGATTGTGATCGACGAATGCCATCGCGGTAGCGCCTCGGAAGACAGCGCGTGGCGCGAAATCCTCGACTATTTCAGCGCCGCCACGCAGATTGGCTTAACCGCCACGCCGAAAGAGACCCATGAAGTCTCCAGCACCGATTACTTCGGCGACCCGGTCTATATCTACTCGCTGAAAGAAGGCATCGAAGACGGCTTCCTTGCCCCTTATAAAGTGGTGCGCGTCGATATCGACGTCGATCTTCAGGGCTGGCGCCCGACCAAAGGCCAGACGGATAAAAACGGCGAGCTGATCGACGACCGTATCTACAACCAGAAAGATTTTGATCGCACGATGGTGATTGATGAGCGCACCGAACTGGTGGCAAAAACCATTACCGATTACCTCAAACGCACCAACCCGATGGATAAAACCATCATCTTCTGTAACGACATCGATCACGCGGAGCGAATGCGCCGCGCGCTGGTCAATCTCAACCCGGAGCAGGTCAAAAAGAACGACAAGTACGTGATGAAAATCACCGGCGATGACGATATTGGCAAAGCCCAACTGGATAACTTTATTAATCCCAAAAAGGCCTATCCGGTTATTGCCACCACCTCCGAGCTGATGACCACCGGCGTCGACGCAAAGACCTGCAAACTGGTGGTGCTGGACCAAAACATTCAGTCGATGACCAAATTCAAGCAGATCATCGGCCGCGGCACCCGCATCGACGAGCGCTACGGCAAGCTATGGTTCACCATCCTTGATTTCAAAAAGGCCACCGAACTGTTTGCCGACGAACGCTTCGACGGCATCCCGGAAAAGGTGATGGACACCACGCCGGAAGATATCGCCGACCCGGACTCTGATTTTGAAGAGCAGTTCGACGAGCACGAAGAAGAGACTGAAGACGACATCACCGGGGCCGATGAAGATCCCGCACCGTATACCGTCACCGGCTCAGACGATGTCGGCCCGCTGCCGGAAGACGACGAGAACAAAGTGCGTAAGTTCCACGTCAACGGCGTGGCCGTCGGCGTGATTGCCCAGCGCGTGCAGTATTACGACGCCGACGGCAAGCTGGTCACCGAATCCTTCAAAGACTACACCCGTAAAACGCTACTCAAAGAGTACGCCTCGCTGGATGATTTCACCCGCAAGTGGCAGGACGCCGAACGCAAAGAGGCCATCATCAAGGAACTGGAGCAGCAGGGGATTATCTGGGAAGTGCTGGCGGAAGAGGTCGGTAAAGAACTCGACCCGTTCGACATGCTGTGCCACGTGGTGTATGGTCAGCCGCCGTTAACCCGCAAAGAACGGGCAGAGAACGTGCGTAAACGCAACTACTTCACCAAATACTCCGACGCCGCGCAGGCGGTGCTGAATACGCTGCTGGATAAATACGCCGACGCGGGCGTGCAGGAAATAGAGAGTATTCAGGTGCTGAAGCTCAAGCCGTTCGACAGCATGGGTACGCTGCCGGAGATCATTAAAAGCGGATTCGGCGACCGTAACGGGTATAATCAGGCCATCAGCGAGCTGGAGAGCGAAATCTACCACTTACCGCCCCGCTCCGCGTAACCACTCCCCTTCTGCGCCTTCTGCTGCCACCGTGTAGCAGAAGGCCTTATTGTTAATGAAACATGGAACACATCATGTCAATCAGCTCGGTTATCAAATCATTACAGGACATTATGCGCAAAGACGCCGGCGTGGACGGCGATGCGCAGCGCCTCGGCCAGCTCTCCTGGCTGCTGTTTCTGAAAATCTTTGACGCCCAGGAAGAGGCGCTGGAACTGGAGCAGGATAACTATCAGTACCCGATCCCGCAGCGCTACCTGTGGCGCACCTGGGCGGCGAACGCCGAGGGCATTACCGGCGATTCCCTGCTGGAATTCGTCAACGATGACCTGTTCCCGGCGCTGAAAAACCTCACCGCCCCCATCGATAAAAACCCGCGCGGCTTTGTGGTCAGACAGGCGTTCAGCGATGCCTATAACTACATGAAAAACGGCACCCTGCTGCGTCAGGTGATCAACAAGCTCAACGAAATTGACTTCACCAGCGCCAGCGAACGCCACCTGTTCGGCGACATTTACGAACAGATCCTCAAAGATCTGCAATCGGCGGGCAATGCCGGTGAATTCTATACCCCGCGCGCCGTCACCCGCTTTATGGTCGATCGAGTCGATCCGAAACTCGGCGAGTCGATTATGGACCCCGCCTGTGGCACCGGCGGCTTCCTCGCCTGCGCGTTCGATCACGTAAAAAACCACTACGTGAAAAGCGTGGCCGATCACCAGACGCTGCAACAGCAGATCCACGGCGTGGAGAAAAAACAGCTCCCACACCTGCTGGCGACCACCAATATGCTGCTGCACGGCATCGAAGTGCCGGTGCAAATTCGTCACGACAACACCCTCAACAAGCCGCTGTCGTCGTGGGATGAACAGCTGGACGTGATCGTCACCAACCCACCGTTCGGGGGCACCGAAGAAGACGGCATCGAGAAGAACTTCCCGGCAGAAATGCAGACCCGCGAAACGGCGGATCTGTTCCTGCAATTGATTATTGAAGTGCTGGCGAAAAACGGCCGCGCGGCGGTGGTGCTGCCGGACGGCACGCTGTTTGGCGAAGGCGTGAAAACCAAGATCAAAAAGCTGCTCACCGAAGAGTGCAACCTGCACACCATCGTGCGTCTGCCGAACGGCGTGTTTAACCCGTACACCGGGATCAAAACCAACCTGCTGTTCTTTACCAAAGGCCAGCCTACGAAAGACATCTGGTTCTACGAGCACCCGTACCCGGCGGGGGTGAAGAACTACAGCAAAACCAAACCGATGAAGTTTGAAGAATTCCAGGCCGAGATCGACTGGTGGGGCAACGAGGCCGACGGCTTCGCCAGCCGCGTCGAGAATGCGCAGGCGTGGAAGGTCAGCATCGACGAGGTGATTGCCCGCAACTTTAACCTCGATATCAAGAACCCACACCAGGCGGAAACCGTCAGCCACGATCCGGACGAACTACTCATACAGTACGCGAAGCAGCAGGAAGCAATCCAGACCCTGCGTCACCAGCTGCGCGATATTCTCGGCGCGGCGCTCTCCGGTAAGGAGGCCAACTGATGGCGGTGGAAAAACTGATTGTCGACCATATCAACACCTGGACCACGGCGCTGCAAACCCGCTCCACGGCGGGGCGCGGCAGCTCGGGTAAGATTGACCTGTACGGCATTAAGAAGCTGCGAGAGCTGATTCTGGAGCTGGCGGTACGCGGCAAGCTGGTGCCCCAGGATCCGAACGATGAACCGGCGTCGGAATTGCTGAAACGCATTGCGGCGGAAAAGGCCGAGCTGATGAAGCAGGGGAAAATTAAAAAGCAAAAGCCGCTGCCGGAGATTAGCGAGGAGGAGAAACCGTTTGAGCTGCCAGTGGGATGGGAGTGGGCGCGGCTGGGCGTTTTATGTAAGAAATTGACTGATGGGTCTCACAATCCTCCCAAAGACGCAGGCAATGGTTATCCTATGCTCAGCAGCCAAAATATTCAGGATGGTTATATAGATATAGAGAACCCATCTCGATATGTAAGTGAAGATGATTTTGAAAAAGAAAATGCCAGGACACGCGTCCAAAAAAATGATGTTTTATTAACAATTGTGGGGTCAATCGGAAGATCCGCAGTTGTTTTAGATGATAAATCCTTTGTATTGCAACGCAGTGTTGCGGTTATAGACACATCTTTATATTCACATTTTATATCTAATTTCTTCAAGGCTATTACCGCACAAAACTATTTTATAGAAAATGGGAAAGGAACCGCATAAAAAGGAATTTATTTAGGCCAACTGTCTTTGATGTTAATACCTGTACCTTCATTAGGTGAACAGAAGCGTATTAGTGACAGATTGAATGAATTAATGATCCTCTGCGATCAACTGGAACAGCACTCTCTGACCAGTCTGGACGCCCATCAACAGCTGGTTGAAACCCTGCTAACCACGCTAACCGACAGCCAGAACGCCGATGAACTGGCCGAAAACTGGGCGCGTATCAGCGAACATTTCGACACGCTGTTTACCACCGAAGCCAGCATTGACGCCTTAAAGCAGACCATTCTGCAACTGGCGGTGATGGGCAAACTGGTGCCGCAGGATCCGAACGACGAACCGGCTTCTGAACTGCTCAAACGTATTGCGCAGGAAAAAGCGCAGTTGGTAAAAGACGGGAAAATGAAAAAGCAAAAACCGTTGCCACCGATTAGTGATGAGGAAAAACCGTTTGAGCTGCCGGATGGGTGGGAATGGAGTTATCTACAGGATGTAACTAATCTAATTACAGATGGGAAACATGGCGATTGCTTAAATCACGATAATTCTGGGTATTACTTTTTATCCGCAAAAGATATTCAAGAAGGAAAGTTATCATATGAACATGCTCGCCAGATAGATAAAGATCAATTTGAAGAAGTTCATCAAAGAACCGATTTAAAAGAAGGCGATATCTGCCTTGTTAATACAGGTGCCACTATCGGAAAGCTTGCTCTAGTTGAAAATGCTGAATTAGCCAGCAGAACTACATTTCAAAAGAGTGTGGCCATTATAAAACCAACAAAGCCATACATTTTGAATTTATATCTATACTTATATCTTCAATCACAAAGCGAAGCATTAAAGAAAAAATCTGGTGGTAGTGCTATTAATAACCTATTGCTAGGAGATTTAAAGAAAAAGTTATTACCGGTACCACCTTTAAATGAACAACAGAAAATTATTGATAATGTTCATTCATTAGAATCAACGCTAAATATTTTAAAAGTCAAAATTAAATCAGCCCAACAAACCCAGCTCCACCTGGCCGACGCTCTCACCGACGCTGCCATAAATTAACCCGCCCCCAGAAACCAATAAAGCGGCTAAATAGCCGCTTTATTCCTATCACCAGAAATAATCCTTCCCTTTATCCCCGCCGTTATTTTCATTCATTTTCAGCTGGACTTTCCTTCTATTCCCTGATGATATGTACAGGTATTTTTCGCAAGACGCCCGTGCTGCAACACGAGCGCCTTGCTAATCACAATCACTATTTCTAGAGGAATAGCCATCATGACTACCCCGCATTCTATTGCAGAATTCACCGATCCAGAAGTCTCCCCGGCAAATAATCGTCTGGGCACCGTTAGCTATGCGAGTCGCTACCCGGATTACACGCATGTCCCGGCGATTATAATGAAAGGCCAGTGGCTGGAAGCTGCCGGTTTTTCCACCGGTACCCCATTCGATGTCAGGGTGATGCCCGGCTGCATTGTGCTGACGACAAAGCTGCCGGAGCCGGAAGAACCCACGTTATTGCAGTCGCTGCGTCGGGTGTGCAAGCTGTCCGCACGTAAGCAACAGCAGGTACAGGAGTTTATCGAGGTGATTTCAGCTAAGACACGCAGGCAGAAATAATCCCCGCTGAAAACGCCCGGTGGCGCTACGCTTACCGGGCCTGGAAATTCCACTTTCCCGTAGGCCGGATCAGGCGCAGCCGCCATCCGGCACTCACTCCCCACTCACTCGGTAATCACAAACCGCGTCGCGGCAAAGCAGTTCAACACCCGATGCACCAGAAATACCATGGTTAACGTTGCCACCAGCGCGACGGTGACGGAGGCGATACGGTACAAATCGCTGAACACCAGGTCCTGATCCGGGTGCAGGTTCTGGCCAAACATAATGCCGATGGTGGTGATGCTGGCAAACCCTACGCCTGCACCGACTTTTTCCATTACGTGCAGGCGGGCGCTAAACGCCAGTCCGAGACCAATCAGCGGCATCATCAGCACCATGTGGTTGCTGAAATCATAGATAAGCAGCTGCACCAGCAGAATATACAGGCAGGCCAGCACCACGCCGACCACACGCCAGATCGAGCTAATCACTGCGCCGCGGTAGTGCATCGGAAACAGGATCAAAATCCCTGCCATCAGCGCCGACAGCGAATCACTCAAATCACAGATCTGGAAGACCACAAAAATCATCGTTGCCACCGTACCGGAAAGCAGCGACTCGTGGCGAACCCGGACGACATCTTTCTCAATGCGCGGCGGCGGTAGGCGAGGTTCCACGTCCGGGATCAGATAATGCAGCAGCGCGCTCAGCGCCACCGCCATTACGCAGGCTTCCATATTGGAGAACATCAGCGTATGCCAGTTGGTGGTGGGATAGCTCATAAAGTTGAGCATCGTGCTCTGGCACACCACGCCCATCGAGCCGAGCAGAAACAGCGGGCCTTTGCTCATAAAACGAAAACGCATCACATACAGGCCGAACACCACCAGTGTCATAACCAGCGGCCACTGTGAAAGATAGCCGACAATCAGCACCATTTCGACGCAGTTCACCGCCGCGCTGAACACGAACTGTGTTGCCACATGGCGGTTGAACACCGGCACCAGCGACAGCAACATCAGCGGATAAACCACAAAAAACACGCCGTACTGCACGTTATAGAAGGTCGAGATACTCAGCGCGATTGTCCCGGCAACGGAGATACGCAGGGTCTGGCGAAAATCATTGGCGGTGTAGACAATATTCCCGTGCGGCGTAAAAACATGGGCCAGCGTATTAATAGACATAATGCAGCCAGCTAACGAGGTGGATCTGCGCCCCGGCAAAAGTGCGGGCGAACATTCCTTCGCTGTTATACAGCTGTACTGTGGCGCGCGCCCCGGTCGGTAACGGCGTGTCGAGCGGTTCGTTCAGCGCGACGTGAATGCGCATACGCTGAGCATCGCGCACCCAGCGGGTGGACTGTTCCGGTTGCGACAACTGGCCGTTAACCTGCTCCTGGCCCGCCAGAATACCGGCATCGCTGCTGGTGACGCGGGCAGAGAAAACCTTGCCCGGCATGGCGTCGAACACTACGGCGGCATCGGTATCCACCCGAGTGTGGCGCAGGCTTTTCTCGCGAAAGTCAGCCACGATATCGGTCTGATGGCTGACCAGCGCCAGCAGCGGCGTAGCCGCAGTGGCATACAGTCCGGGGTTGAGCTGGAGGTTGCTCACTGTGCCATCGGTTTCTGCATGCACCTTCGTCCAGCCGAGGTTCAGTTGCGCCTCTTCCAGAGTGTTACGGTATTTTTGCAGCGTCACGTTACGCTTATCATCGCGCTCGCCGCGCTGGATCAGCAGGTTCTGAATACTGGCATTCAGCGCCGCCACCGACTGCTCGCTGGTTTGCCAGGCGGTGCGCACCTTGTCGAGATCGGATTGCGACACGTTCTGCATGGCGCTCAGGCGCTGATAGCGGTCTAAGGTGGTCTTATCGTTGCGGGCGTTGAATTGCGCGGTGCGCAGGTTGGCGCGGGCAGAGGCGATCTGTGCATCCATTTGTTGGTTGCTCAGCTTCGCCTGCTCAAGGGCAATTTGCGCCGCCTCGAACTTATTGATAAATGGCGTCGGATCCAGTTCGTACAGCAAATCGCCCTTCTTCACCTGGCTATTGTTATGTACATGCACCTGCGAGACGTAGCCGGAAACGCGCGAGGAAACAGGTGTTACCACACGCATCACCGTGGAGTCCGGCGTCAGCGGGATCCAGATATCGGCAACGATAAACCAGGCGAATACTACCAGGAAAGCGGCAATACTCACCCTTACCCAACGGGCAAATTTTTGTTCTGGGGTCATCATAGTTTTTTAGTGTTGATTGTCTTCTTCGCGGATTGTCCGCAAATTGCAGGCGAGTTGATTTAAGGTCGCGCTGAAGGAGGCAAGCTCCGCTTCAGGAATGGTGCAGGTGACGCGATGTTGATAGTTATCAATCACCCTGTTTAGTTCTTCAAGCCTTGAGCGGCCTTGCGCGGTCAGCGTTAGCAGGCGGATGCGTTTGTCATAAGGCGATGTAGAACGCAGCAGATAGCCCTGCTTTTCCAGCTGCGAGAGAGTGCGCATCAGCGGCGGCAGTTCAATGCCCTGCATTTGTGCCAGTTCGCTAACCGAGACGTTGTCTCCCAGTTGATACAGCTGCATCAGTACCGTCCAGCTGGACTGCGTCAGGCCGGTATCAGTGATGGCAGCATCAATAATGGCCCGCCACTGGCGCACCACCATCGCCATGCGCATCCCCATTGGACGGCGGGCAAACAGTTCATCTTCAGTCATGTTTCTTTTCCCTCATCGCTGAGAAGAAAATAATACTTATCAGGGTAAGTATCAAGAAACGGACTAACCAGAAGCATGAATTGATAAATATCGTGAATGTAAAAGAGGCCGGGAGATAATCCCCAGCCTCTGTCGATAAAAGAAAGTCACTCCACCTGATCGCGTCGTAGCCCGACGTCCCGCAGCCGCTCATCACTCATCTGATGCAACACACGTCGCGTTTGTGCCCGTAGCCGCCACCGTTTTATCGCCTGCCAGATCTGCACAAATCCAATAAACGGCTGCTTTGCTTTATTCTCGTGAAATTCCATACCTTGCCTCCCCGTCTTGCCAGAGGCTTTATCTTCACGGATTTGGCCCGGAACAATACAGACTCACAAAGTACTTTTATTTAACATACAGATTGGTTAAAAAGAGTTCTTCATCGCTTTTTTCACGCAATTCTGTACTGGTTTTTTAATCTGTATGGCACCCATGAGGGATACAGCATGACGCGTTACCAACATCTGGCCAATCTGCTGGCCGAACGCATTGAGCAGGGGCTGTATCGCCATGGCGAAAAACTGCCTTCGGTACGCAGCCTGAGCCAGGAGCACGGCGTCAGCATCAGCACCGTACAGCAGGCCTATCAAACGCTGGAGCAGCGACAGCTGATCACCCCGCAGCCACGCTCCGGTTATTTTGTCGCCCCGCAAAAAGTGCAGCCACCCGTGCCACCGATGTCGCGTCCGGTGCAGCGTCCGGTCGAGATAACCCAGTGGGATCAGGTACTGGATATGCTGAAAGGCAACGCGGACAAATCGATAATCCCGTTTAGCAGCGGCGTACCCGACATTGATCAACCGAGCCTGAAGCCGCTGTGGCGTGAGCTCAGCCGCGTGGCGCAGCATAATCTGCGCGCGATACTGGGCTACGATGAAATATCCGGATGCCGTGAACTGCGTCAGCAGATTGCACGGCTGATGCTGGATGGCGGTTCAGTGGTCAATGCAGACGATATTGTGATCACCAGCGGCAGTCAGTGCGGGATGTCGCTGGCGCTGCTGACGGTCTGCCAGCCCGGAGATATTGTCGCCGTTGAATCACCGGCCTACTACGGCACGATGCAGCTACTGCGCGGCTTAGGGATCAAGGTGATTGAGATCCCAACCGATCCGGATACCGGGATCAGTATTGAAGCGCTGGAGCTGGCGCTGGATCAGTGGCCGATCAAAGGTGTGCTGCTGGTTCCCAACTGTAACAACCCGCTCGGATTCATTATGCCGGATGCGCGGAAGCGGGCGGTGCTCGCCCTCGCCCAGCGTCACGACATCGTGATTTTTGAAGACGATGTGTATGGCGAACTGGCAACGGAGTACCCGCGCCCGCGCACGATCCACTCCTGGGATAGCGACGGTCGGGTTCTGCTATGCAGCTCATTTACCAAATCTGTAGCCCCCGGTCTGCGCGTCGGTTGGGTGGTTCCCGGTCGCTATTACAACAAGCTGCTGCACATGAAATACGCCGTTATCGGCACCAACGTTCCCGCTACGCAGCTGGCGGCGGCGGCCTTTGTGCGTGAAGGTCATTACCATCGCCATATCCGACGTATGCGCCAGATTTATCAGCGCAATATGGAAATCTACACCTGCTGGGTACGGGAATACTTCCCCTGCGGGATCTGCGTCACCCGACCAAAAGGCGGCTTTATGCTATGGGTCGAACTGCCGCAGCAGGTCGATATGGTCTGCGTCGCTAAGCAACTCTGTCGCCTGAAAATCCAGGTTGCACCGGGTTCGCTGTTCTCCGCATCCGGAAAGTATCGCAACTGCGTGCGCATCAACTGTGCGTTACCGCCAAACGAGAAGCATCAGGAAGTAATGCAAAAGCTCGGCGAGGCGGTAAAGATGGCGATAGAGTAAACCGGACCGCCCGGTGCTTCCGGGCAGGCGATTGTGCGGTTTAAGTCATTTCTAATGGCTTACGCCCTGAATATCTTCAACGGAAAGTCGGGTAATTTTTTGCACCGTGCTGATATCAATGCCATCTGCCAGCATGGTGCGGGCAATACGGAGCGCCTCAGTTCGTTGCCCCTCTATCAGCCCTTCCTGTAACCCTTCCAGCCTGCCTTTTTGTAGCCCTGCCTCATGCAATCTGTCCGCGATCGTCATCAAATGCTCCTTATGCTGCGGTGAACGTTCGGCAATTGCACTGATAAACGTATTGAAGCGAGGTGCATCGCCGGTTCGCAAAATATAATTAAACAGCGTCTTTAGCTGACTGTCATTAGTCGAGCCGTTAACTAACAGGGAAACAAGTTGCTCGACCAGCCCCATAAGATCGCGCTGGCGAATATGTTTTTGGATCAACTCCAGCAGTGCCATGCGTCGATGCTGCACAATTTCGTCATCTGGAATAACGGTAATATCCACCAGCGGAAACGCCGCAGCATACAGCTGACGAGCCAGCTTCGGGTTGGCAAACTCGTCCAGCCAGCATAGAGAATAAGGGTACGGGCTTTTAGCGCCGTGATAAAACAGCATCGGCACCACCAGCGGCAGTTGCTGATGCCCGGCATCTAAATGTTTCTGCATGGCCGCTACCGCGTAGCGCATCAGTCTGAATGCCATATGCGCATCCGGGGTGCTTTGGTGTTCAATTACCACATAAATATATCCATCCCCATCCGTTGTTTTCACCGACCACAGCACATCGGAGTAATACGCACGTAAATCCTCTTCAATGAAACTGTCTGACTCGAGTTTCAGCGTCTGAAAATCGCAAAGTTCGCGCAGCGAAGCGGGAAGATGTATTTGTAGAAAATCCCGCGCTGTCTCTGGGTGGCGCAAAAACGTTTTAAAAACAGCATCATGCTGTGTGGAAGTCGGTGCTGTATTCATGGCGGTCCGTCACCTGGAAATAAGATGCGGTGACTGTAGCGCCGGAAAACCGCTCTCTCACCTGCGACTTTCTCTCTTTGCGAGACGTTATCAGAGATAAAAACGTCCCTTTGTAACGTCTGCATTTGTCTGGAATACCTCACGCAGAATCGCGACTTCAATGCACATTCCCGCGTTAAGCCCCTTTAATTTCTACGCATTAACCCGCTAAACTCGTTTAATTATCATCCAATCCGCATTACACTGCGGGAGGTTATTTTCCATTCAACGTTCTCTTCCCGAGGTGTAATGTGCTGATTGTCACTTGTAATCGTTACGTTTTCTGACCTGAGTCAGAAAGACGTATTTCCTGTTTGCGCTTCACGCAGGCAGCGTTTTTGATTACATGAAATTCAGTACAGCTGCAGTCTGTTTTTTTTCTGTCACCAGCCTGACGTCTGTAAGACGGTATTGAATTTCGCTATTCCCGTTGAGGGTTTTCTCCCGACAAGGAGTTGTTTTATGCAACGGATTCTCGCGTTTTTCGCTCAACGCGCCACAACGCTATTTTTCCCTATCGCGCTGATTTTGTATGACTTCGCCGCCTATCTGTCGACGGACCTGATCCAGCCCGGCATCATCAATGTGGTGCGGGATTTCAATGCCGATGTCAGTCTGGCGCCGGCGGCAGTCAGTCTGTATCTGGCGGGGGGGATGGCGCTACAGTGGCTGCTAGGGCCGCTTTCCGACAGGATTGGCCGCCGACCGGTACTGATTGCTGGGGCGTTAATCTTTACGCTGGCCTGCACGGCGACACTCTTCACCACCTCGATGACGCAATTTCTGGTTGCGCGTTTCGTGCAGGGCACCAGCATCTGCTTTATCGCCACTGTCGGTTATGTCACGGTACAAGAGGCCTTTGGGCAAACAAAGGCCATTAAGCTGATGGCCGTTATCACTTCCATTGTACTGGTGGCACCGGTTATCGGCCCGCTCTCCGGGGCGGCGCTGATGCACTTTGTCCACTGGAAGATCCTGTTTGCCATTATCGCCGGCATGGGGCTTATCGCCCTGATCGGGTTAGTCCTGGCGATGCCGGAGACCGTCCAGCGCGGTGCTGTGCCGTTCAGCGCGTGCAGCGTACTGCGTGACTTCCGCGACGTGTTCCGCAACCGGGTGTTCCTGTTTGGCGCCGCCACGCTGTCGCTGAGCTATATCCCGATGATGAGCTGGGTGGCGGTCTCACCGGTTATTCTGATCGACGCTGGCGGCATGACCACATCGGAGTTTGCCTGGGCACAGGCGCCGGTATTTGGCGCCGTGATCGTCGCCAACATGGTCGTCGTACGTTTTGTAAAAGATCCGACGAGGCCGCGCTTTATCTGGCGGGCAGCGCCTGTTCAGTTAAGCGGGCTGGCGGTGCTGATTGTGGGTAATTTGCTGTGGCCGCACGTCTGGCTGTGGTCGGTGCTGGGCACCAGCCTGTATGCGTTTGGCATTGGGATGATTTTCCCAACGCTGTTCCGCTTTACGCTGTTTTCCAACAATTTACCGAAAGGTACGGTCTCCGCATCACTGAACATGGTGATCCTGACGGTAATGGCCGTTTCTGTCGAAGTCGGACGCTGGCTGTGGTTTAACGGCGGCAGGATTTCTTTTCATCTGCTGGCGGTTGTTGCGGGGATTGCCGTCGTGTTCACGCTGGCAGGTTTACTCAAACGCGTACGTCAGCATGAGGCAACGACGTTAGTAACAGAGAGTTAACCTTCTATGAACCGCCCCCATTCGCGAACACTGGTTTTGTGTTTAGCGGTTGGGGGCAATCCATCATAGTGCATCTACTTTTAATCATCTGACGAGAGATAACGGAACTTCCGCATCGGGTTCATGCGTGATCCGATTGCGCAGATCGCGACGAATCATTTCAATGACCCAAAACCAGAAAATATGCCCAATAATTTCCGACACATATTCATCAAATGGTAGCTGAGACAAGGGCGGCGAAAGATGAAGTGCGGGAATGAAAATACCATGAACCGCCACCGTCACGATTAAACCTGCCAGTACCCCCTGCCAAAGTTTAACTTTTGGAAAAATTTCAGCGGCAACGCAATACCCAACCGCAAACACCAATGAAAATATGATGTGCGTGACCATAACCGGATTAATCACATGTTCAGAAAAGGTATAGACCGTTTGCGTGGGGTCAATCCCCAAATAGTCTCGGAGAAAAAGGTACGGAGGATTAAACTCATTTCTTCCCAGAGAAAATGTCCTGGGTGGAAGAGGAACTTCGGCCCCCCACTTAACAAATGCAGAAAGTACGCCAGAAACAATGCCGACTAACACGGCGGCGCCATAATGGCGACGTTCAGTCGGTGTCCTTGTGAATAAATCTTTCAGCTTCATAACTCATCATCCCTTATATGCTAATAACACTAAAATCAGTGGCAATGCTACCCAGGATGGATACTAAAAATCGTGATTAAGATTACTTTTGATAAAAAATGATCCAATATGACTAAAAATGAGTTAATTTGATTATAAATATAACGTCATTGCGAATGTTGGGCAGGCGTTTTATCCGACCTACTCGGTTACGTAGGCCGGATAAGGCGCCTGCGCCGCATCCGGCTACGATCACATCATCTTACGCGATGCGTGCAAAACCTGCGTCCAGATCGGCAATCAGGTCATCAACATCTTCCAGGCCAATATGTACCCTGACCAGCGTGCCGCTGAAATCCACATCCCCGGCCGGGCGGATGCTGTTCAGTTCTTCCGGCTGGTTCGCCAGAATGAGCGACTCAAATCCGCCCCACGAATAGGCCATATGGAACAGCGAGAAGTTATCGAGGAAATTCGCCATCTGCTCGTCGGTCAGTCTCTTTTTCAGCACAAACGAGAACAGTCCCGAGCTTCCCGCAAAGTCGCGCTGGAAATACTCATGCCCCGGACATTCCGGTAACGCCGGGTGGTTCACCCGCGCCACTTCCGGTCTTGCCGACAGCCAGCGAGCAATATGGATGCTGCTCTCCTGATGCTGCTTAAGACGTACCGCCAGGGTGCGTAATCCGCGGCTGCCGTTGTAGGCCGTATCGGCATCCAGCGTTTGCCCCATCAGGTAAGAGTTTTCGCGCAGACGATCCCAACAGCGGGCGTTCGACACCGCGGTGCCCAGCATGCCGTCCGAGTGACCGATGGTGTACTTCGTTCCCGCCTGAATGGAAATATCCACGCCATAATCCAGCGCTTTGAACAGCACTCCCGCCGCCCAGGTGTTGTCGATCATAATGACAATCTCCGGATTCACCGCGCGGATCGCCTTCACCATTCCCGGCACGTCCTGAACTTCCATGGTGATAGAACTTGGTGACTCAAGGAATACTACCTTTGTTTCCGGACGCAGAAGATCGACGATACCCGCGCCAATCAGCGGATCGTAATACGTGGTTTCCACGTTGAATTTACTCAGGATCTTATTGCAGAAATCCTGGGTTGGTTCGTAGGCAGCACCTGTCATCAGAATATGATCGCCACTTTGGACAAACGCCAGAATCGCATTGGTCACCGCCGCAGCGCCGCACGGGTACAGCGCGCAGCCTACGCCGCCTTCCAGCTCACTCATTGCTTTCTGGAAAGCAAAGTGGGTGTAGGTTCCGCGACGGCCGTAAAACAGTTCGCCGTTCGCACGGTTGGCGGTGGCAAATTTTTTGTCCTTCACGGTATCAAACACCAGCGAAGAGGCACGTTGGATCACCGGATTCACCGCGCCCTGGGTGTAGCGTTTATCGCGTCCAGCCACGACCAGATGTGTTTCAAGCTTCATTGCGTCTTTCATAACTTCTCCTGTTCTTAATCCGTGTGAAAACCTATACCACCGCAGCAGTAGAGTTGATTTCAGCGTTGGTCTGCTTTTTTCCAGCAAACCGTTCAACAATCTGCGCCGCATTCAAATCATGGATAACGTTAATCAGTGTGGCCGGCGCATCGGTAATGGTGCCCAGTACCACCAACATCGGGATCGCTTCCATTGGCAGGCCCAGCGTGGTGACGATAAAAATTTCACCGAGGAATGCCCCGCCCGGTACGCCGCCGACGATAATGGCGGAGAGCACCGCAATCAGCATGGTCAGGAAGAAGGTCTCAGTGGTGAACTCCATGCCCAGCACGGAATAGATAAAGACAATTTTCAGTGCGGCAATCATCGCTACGCCGCCTTTATTCAGGTTAACCAGCAGCGGAATAGAGACATCAACGATTTCCGGGTTGATCCCCATCGCCTTACCGGCACGCAGCGTCACCGGCAGCGTCCCCAGCGAAGAGCAGGTCCCCAGCGCGGTAGCCGAAGGTTCAATCGCATTACGCCAGAAGGCTTTCACCGCCGGAATGCCACCGCCTATATATGAATAGAGAATAGAGCCAAAAACGAAGTAGACCAGCGTGGCAACCATAAACAGGCCAATGGCGCGGGCAAAGGTTAACAGCAGAGCAGAGTCCTGGCTGGCCATGGTGGCAGCGAAATAGCAGCCCAGACCCACCGGTGCGACCTTCATAATGATCGAGACGATCTTCATGATCACGGTATTAACATCTTCCAGCAGCGACGCAATACGTTTACCGGCCTGATCCGATTGACCAATCGCGACCCCGGCAATAATCGCCATCACAATCAGCGCCAGAATATTGGACTTAGAAAACAGTCCGATAAAGTCACTGGTGGTAATCATGCTGACAAAATCCATCTTGCCGCTGCCCGCCTGCACGGACTGCGAGAGATCGATAGTGACGCCCTGCGCCGGGTTATACCATAGCGCCAGCGCCACGATCCCGGCCGCCGGAATAAAGGCCATCGCGATCGAAACAATAAAGATAATCGCCATAATGCGCCCCAGCCTTTTCAGGTCGGTCATACTGGCGATAGACGACATGACGCTGATCCCCACCAGCGGCACAATAATCATAAATAACAGGTTCAGGAATATCTGACCTATCGGCTGGAGTTTGCTGGCAAACGTCGGGGCATAAATACCTAATAAGCCGCCAATCACCAGAGCAACTAATAAAATAATCGACGATCTGTAGGGTTCGAGTCGTGACCACATAATCGGTACCTTTAGAATAATAATTAATGAGATTAAATTCACAATGTGATGAGTTTCCGTTTCGCCTCCTTTTATTTTGTGACGTAACTCACCTAAGTTGTTATTTTTTCATTTTGCCAGCAAGATGTTTCCTGTGATTCAATAGTTGCATGTTTAAAAGGCGAATGTAACGGCCTATTCGTACCGTTTTTGCACATCACTTGTGAATCTAAGGAAACTATGAGTACGCCGATTTCACTCAAGCATCTGGAGTTTTTCGTCAAAATCGTCGACTGTGGAGGTTTATCGGAAGCCGCCGCTCAGCTTAATGTGTCGCCGTCGGCGGTCAGCAAAAGCCTGACGGCGATGGAAGATACATTGGGGACAACATTAATTAAGCGCACCACCCGCAGTATTACCTTAACCGATGCCGGGCAATATTTATTTAACCGCGCCAATAAGTTACTGACAGAATTTGATGAAACGCTGAATACCACCTCTGGTTATTATCACAGCCCGCAGGGGGAATTACGCATAACCTGTTCCATTGCTTTTGGTTATTCGCGATTGGTAAATCTGGTGGATAAATACCGCTCACAGTTCCCCGATGTGAACCTGTATATCGATCTCAACGATAACTTCGTTAATCTGAATGAAACAGATTTCGACATCGCCCTGCGCATCTCCACCGCACCACCGCAGAACTATGCCATGCGCAAGCTGGTGCCTATCCGCTGGGCGTACTGCGCATCGCCCGGATACCTTGCCAAAAAAGGCATGCCCCAGCGCCGAAGCGATCTGGTGGATCACGATTGCCTGGTTTACCCCGGTCTCACGCCGGTGCTGAAGGTGGCCGATGAACAGGATCGTCTGCATCAGTTGAAGCTGCATATGCCTATCCAGGCCAACAGCAGTCTGGTATTGCTGAAGTCAGTGCTGGAAGATCAGGGCGTGGCGTATTTACCCACCTATCTGATTGGCGATCATATTCAAAAAGAGGAGATAACGCCGCTGATGCTCGACGGCACCATCACCTGTGAAACCCACGCCCTGTATGCGCTCTATTTTCCCAGCAAGTACAGCAATCCGAAGGTGCGCTCGTTTATCGATTTTCTGGTCGCAGAACTTGGTCCGCTACCGGCGTGGGATAACTGGATCCCTGGATAAGCGCTTCCGCTCTAAAATGGGAGGCACACCACAAATTTTGCGCGATCCCGCCGTCTGGCTCTATCCTTAAGCCTATGAATAAAATTGCTGAACTCAAACGCGCCAAACGACTGGCGCTCTCTCTGCTGCTGGCCGCCGCCGCCACTTTCGTCATTACGCTATTTCTGCCACCTAACTTCTGGGCGCTCGGAGTCAAGGCGATTGCCGAAGCGGCGATGGTCGGCGCACTGGCGGACTGGTTTGCCGTGGTGGCGCTTTTTCGCCGGGTGCCGATCCCATTTATCGCGCAACATACGGCGATTATCCCGCGCAATAAGGATCGGATCGGCGAAAACCTTGGGCAGTTTGTGCAGGAGAAATTCCTCGATACGCAATCTCTGGTCGCCCTTATCCGTCGCCATGAACCGGCGCTGTTGATTGGCAACTGGTTCAGCCAGCCGGAAAACGCCCAGCGTATTGGCCAGCATTTACTGCAAATCATGAGCGGATTTCTCGAACTCACCGATGACTCGCGTATTCAGCGGCTCATTAAACGGGCGGTGCATAAGGCGATCGACAAGGTTGATCTTTCTGGCACCAGTGCGCTGATGCTGGAAAGCATGACCAAAAACAATCGCCATCAGGTGCTGCTCGACACGTTGATCGCTCAACTGATCGCCCTGCTTCAGCGCGACAGTTCGCGGGCGTTCATCGCCCAGCAGATCGTACGCTGGCTGGAGACCGAACACCCGCTCAAGGCGAAGATCCTGCCGACCGAATGGTTAGGTGAACACAGCGCCGAGCTGGTCACTGATGCCGTCAACTCTCTGCTGGATGATATCAGCCACGACCGGGCACATCAGATCCGCCACGCCTTCGATCGCGCCACATTAAGGCTTATCGAGAAGCTCAAACACGATCCGGAAATGGCCGTGCGGGCAGAGAGCCTCAAAAGCTATCTGAAAGAAGACGAAGCCTTTAACCGCTATCTCGGCGAACTGTGGTCGGATCTACGCCAGTGGGTGAAAACCGACATTAACGCCGATGATTCCCGCGTGAAGCAGCGCATCGCCAGCGCCGGACAGTGGTTTGGCGAAACGCTGGTTGCCGACGGCGCCCTGCGCACGTCACTGAATGAACATCTGGAGCAAGCCGCACGCAAGGTCGCACCAGAGTTCGCCAGCTTCCTGACGCGCCATATTAGCGACACGGTGAAAAGCTGGGATGCCCACGATATGTCACAGCAAATTGAGCTAAACATCGGCAAAGATTTGCAGTTCATTCGCGTCAACGGCACGCTGGTTGGCGGCTCTATCGGACTGGTGTTATACCTGTTGTCGCAAATTCCTTCCCTGCTAACGCTGGCGAATTTTTAAGGAGAAAAATTCAATGACGATGAACATCCGCATTTTTTCCCTGCGCGAGACGCCGGAAAAACGGCACGAGGTCACCGCTTACTTTCAACAACAATGGGCCTCAGAAGACTCAATGAAGGTTTACGAGGATGCGCTGCATCGTTGCATTGGCGCAAAGAACCCACTACCGCAGTGGTATTGGTTGCAGGATGGCGACAGCATTGTTGGCTGCGCCGGATTGATCACCAATGATTTTATCAGTCGCGGCGAACTGTGGCCGTGGCTATGTGCGCTCTATATCGATCCTCGCTATCGTGGGCACGGTCTGGCATTTCGCCTGATTGAACATATTGCGCAGCAGGCCAGACAACTGGGGTTTAAGCAGCTCCATTTGTGTACCGAGCTGGAAGGTTTATACGAGAAAGCGGGATTTTACTTTGACGGGCCGGGCTATCATCCGTGGGGGGAAGTGTCACGGGTCTACAGTCGTCATCTGTAAACGCGCAATTGTTGTACATCAATAAAGCCTGACATATTACAGGGTTATAATGCGGCGTCTTTTTACTGTCTCCCGTGTCACGGGGAAGGAAAATCATGTCGCTAATCACCGATTTACCCGCCATTTTCACTCAATTCTCCGACGCCCGTCAGAAAGGTTTTCTCACCGTAATGGATCTTAAAGAGCAAAGTATTCCGCTCGTTGGGACCTATTGCACCTTTATGCCGCAGGAGATTGCGATGGCGGCGGGCGCGGTCGTCGTTTCCCTATGCTCGACCTCTGATGAAACCATTGAAGAAGCCGAAAAAGATCTGCCGCGGAACCTGTGTCCGCTGATCAAAAGCAGCTACGGTTTTGGCAAAACCGACAAATGCCCCTACTTCTATTTCTCTGACCTGGTGGTAGGCGAAACCACCTGCGATGGTAAAAAGAAAATGTACGAATACATGGCCGAATTTAAAGCGGTACATGTGATGCAACTGCCCAACAGCGCCAGTGATGCGGCTTCGCGTGCGCTATGGAAAGCCGAGATCCTGCGTCTGCAGCAGGCCGTCGAAGCCCGTTTTGGCACAGCCATTACCGAAACTGCGCTGCGTGAAGCCATTATTCTCAAAAACAAGGAACGTCGGGCGCTAGCGAATTTCTATCGCGTTGGTCAACTTAACCCACCCGCACTTAGCGGCAGTGACATTCTGAAAGTCGTCTACGGCGCCACCTTCCGCTTTGATAAAGACGCGTTGATCGACGAGCTTAATAGCATGGCCGAGCGCGTACATCTGGAATGGCAGGCCGGGAAACGTCTGGCGTCACGTCCGCGCATCCTGATAACCGGCTGCCCCATTGGCGGCGCAGCAGAGAAAGTGGTGCGTGCCATTGAAGAAAACGGCGGTTGGGTGGTGGGTTATGAAAACTGCACCGGCGCAAAGGCCACCGAACAATGCGTGGCGGAAACCGGCGATGTCTACGACGCGCTGACCGATAAATACCTCGCCATCGGCTGCTCCTGTATTTCTCCTAACGATCAACGCCTGAAAATGCTCAGTCAAATGGTTGATGAGTACCAGGCTGACGGCGTCGTCGATGTCATTTTGCAGGCTTGCCACACCTACGCCGTTGAATCGCTCGCGATTAAGCGTCACGTACGCCAACAGCACAACATTCCTTATATCGCGATTGAAACCGACTACTCCAGCGCGGATATCGGCCAGCTTAGCACCCGTGTCGCCGCATTCATTGAAATGTTGTGAGAAACGCGGATGACATACTCAATAGGGATTGATTCCGGCTCCACGGCGACGAAAGGTATTTTGTTGGAAGGTAACGTCATCAGGCGCCGCTTCCTTTGCCCAACGCCTTTTCGCCCCGCAGATGCGATCGCGCAGGCATGGGAAACGTTGCAGGATGGGCTGGAGAACAGGCCATTTTTAACCCTCACCGGGTACGGACGGCAGCTCGTCGATTATGCTGACAAACAGGTCACTGAAATTTCCTGCCACGGACTGGGGGCACGATTGCTGGCTCCCGGCACCCGCACAGTGATTGATATCGGTGGTCAGGACAGTAAAGTTATCCAGTTGGATGACGATGGTAATCTCAGCGATTTCTTGATGAATGACAAGTGCGCTGCCGGAACCGGGCGGTTTCTGGACGTCATCTCACGCACCCTCGGTGCCAGCGTAGAGCAGTTGGATACGATTACTGCTGGCGTCGAACCGCATGCTATCACCAGCATGTGTACAGTATTTGCCGAGTCAGAAGTCATTAGCCTGCGCTCTGCGGGTATCGCGCCGGAGGCGATTCTGGCTGGCGTGATCAACGCGATGGCCAGACGCAGCGCAAACTTCATCGGGCGGCTTTCAGCCCAGGCACCGCTGCTATTTACCGGCGGTGTCAGCCACTGTCACGCCTTTGCCCGTATGCTCGAAGGGCATGTCGGCATCCCCGTACACACGCATCCCGACGCACAGTTTGCCGGTGCAATCGGGGCTGCGTTGATAGGTCAGCGTCAGGAGAAGCGTCAGTGAAGGAAACGCTGTTCTTGTTTCATTCCACCGTTGGTGTCATCAAAATGCGCAAGGCGCTACAGGCCGCAGGGGTCCGCTTTCGGGTGGCGGATATTCCCCGCGAGCTACGCGGTGGCTGCGGACTCTGTATCTACATCGACTGTGTTGCTGGCAGGGAGGAAGAATGGACGATCCCAGGGCATACCGAATCTATCTACCGTCAGGAAAACGGAGACTGGCGCTGTATAGCCGCGTTTCCCGCCTCCTGAACACGCCTGATTAGCACGAAACGCTGATATATACTCTCATTATCCAGGGTATAAACAACAGCTTATAGTCTGTATAGACCATCACGCCGCTAACGCCATAAATATATTTTAATCAGATTGTTCTGCAATTTAATGTCAGCATTTAATAACCTGTAAATAACAGTCAAACATCTCTCTAAAAACTTTATAATTCACTTTTACGTATATACCTTTGCTGATAGCACATGCGTAAAAATGGACATATTAATTAAATTGCAACAACACTTCCGGGAAGAGTACATGTCGAGGTTAAAAAAACTCATACTTGGGTTAATTATTCTGGCTAGTTTAATTAGCACGGTAGGCGATTATAAAAATTTTGGTCTATTTGGTGCAGCAGGATTGTTTGTTATATTTCTGCTAACAACCGTTTTCTTGTGGCAGTGGGCTTCCGGAAAGTTTCCGGAGGTAGCCAAAATACAGGCCATTATTATTTTACTGGCCAGTGCTATTGCTTCTATTTTTGTTATCAACATGGCAATAGCCGGCAACTTGCATGTGGACCTGATGGAAGTCATGCGTATTTCCATTACGCACAATCCTCTTTTTTACCTCATTCTCTGTATCGTCGCATGGGTAAAAGTGGATATCTGGAAATGGTTATTTAGCGATCTGCAGTCGGCACAAAACCAACCGCTGTGAGCCTCAACAGCATGTAAAAAAGGCGTCTTACTAAAGACGCCTTTTTCAATCATCACAAAAACTTAGAACTGGTAAGTCAGACCAGCAACAACCTGGTTATCGTCGTTTTTGCCATCAAGCAGGTTAATTTTATACCCTACATCGGCCACCATGTTTTTGTTGAAGTAGTAATCCGTACCCAGCGCAACGTATTCGGTCAGGTCAGTGTTGTTATTGTCACGCGCATGAACGTATGCCACGTTCGGACGCAGGCCAAAATCAAACACATAGGCAGCCATCGCTTCAAAATGCTGTGCTTTGTCCGCATCCTGAATCAGGTTGTGGGACTCGCCGTACATGGTTGCAACGTAGATAGCATTCGCGTCATATTTCAGGCCAGCGCCCCAGAACTCAGCGTTGTCACCTTCCCAGCCGCTACGTTTCTGCTCAGCAGTCACGGAGTTAGTGGTATAGGTCGCAATGGCAGAAACGCCGGAATCCGCAATATTGTCATAACCCAGCGAGAAACCGTAGCCATTACCGTGCTGTTTTGCCGGGTTAGCGTTAGAGTCATCCTGGCCCTGATACTGCGCGCCAACGTTCAGACCATCAACGGCACCAAACAGATTTTTGGTGCGGAGTGTTGCAACGCCAGAAGTGCGTGTAGTAAGGAAACGGTCAGTATCTTCAAAGGAGTCGCCACCGAACTCTGAAAGAGTGTCAGTGTAAGCTCCCACATCGTAAGCGATACCGTAGTTACGACCGTAGTCAAAGCTAACGTCATGGCCGTAATCCAGACCAGCAAACGCCAGACGTGTATTAACGCCATTCTGTGACCCTTCTGCCTTAGAAGCATCAAACTGACTTTCAAACTGGCCGTAACCGGTCAGTTGATCGTTAATTTGAGTCTCACCGCGAAAACCCAGACGCGCGTAAGTACCATCAGCATCTTTACCGTCAGTCCAGGAATGTACCGCTTTTACTTTGCCGTACAGATCCAATTTGTTGCCATCTTTATTATAAATTTCCGCTGCATGAACGGAGGTTACCCCTAATGCCATTACAGCTAATGCCACTACTGACTTTTTCATGTTGTTACTCACTTTTAATTGTGAATTTTGCTATCAACTTTGTTATGAAGGCAAAACGCCTGCATAAAAAAGTCCCCTATGGATTAAGGGGAAACACCAATAACACACCAAAAAACATACCGATAAAGGTAATAATGAAGTGGCAGGACATATTTTATTTTGGGTTTTAAATAAAACCCGAACAGAGAGATACTACTTTGAACTTTCGCCTTCGCTCTCATTAATAGAGCGATGTAACATTAACGCTTCCGCAATAATGTCTTGTTTACTTTTACGCGTTTCAAATGCCAGTGTTCGGACATATTCCCAAAGAGAAGTATCAACACGGGCACTTAAAAGGACCATATCTTTAGATCGGGCACCCCTGGCTTTTCGGATATCGGGATAATCTCGAGAAGGCATATTTAACTCCTGACGCAATAACACGCTTATGGCGATGAAATATGCAGCCAGTGTAAAAACATGTCAACGGTAAAAAAAAATCACAATAGTAATGAAACTGTTAATAAACCAAAAAAAAGTGGAACGATATTTCAAATGAAAGATAACTTGATTGTAGAATAATGTGTAATTTTAACTTTACGAATATTTGTTCTTACTCATTTGATTAAAATGGGAGCGGCTGGACGAGTCATCAACCTGCGCAATCAAAACATCATTCTGACCAATAGGTTACAGAGCGAGATTAATGTCTACTTTTATCTAAATCCTTTGTTTTTATACGCCTTTAAGTACATATTAACGGCACTAACCGTTGGACAAATCAGTGTGATTCTCACTTCGCATTGACCTGTTTTGTCGAAAAATAAGCACGAAAAGGTAAAGATAAGGTAAATGATGCATTTTTTTGCACGCGAAAATAAGTTGTTTTTAATTGATATATGTCAATTTTCGCCCCGCAATGACGCTGCAAAAAACGCCATCTGCAGTGATGGAAACATTATTTTACGTCGCGTCCAGACGCGGAAAATAGTCAGAGGAAATCAGCGGGAAGTGATACGTGAGCCGGGATGGCCCACGTTATAAAAGGGAAGAAAAATCAGGCGTTAACCGTATCTAACGGCCAGGAGTCAAACAGATAACCATCAAAATCGATGTCATCAACGTTTGAAAACTCCAGCAGTCGCTGTTTAACATTTTCCAGATGCTGCCACATTGCCAGTTTGGCCGCGCGGGCATCTTTTTTAATGAGTGCCGCCAGGATCTGCTTGTGGTCGCCCATCCATTCTTTACGGTAATGAGTATCGTCAAGATGGCTGTGCAGTTGGATCCACATCGGGTTGTTCTCACGCCACTGCCATGACTGACGAAATAACTCGACCAGCATACTGTTGTGCGTGGCCTCGGCAATGGCAAGGTGAAACTGCATGTCGCCGCTTTCCGAGCCGTTTGGTTCGCTGGAGGCCAGCTCACGTTCTTCCAGTAGCAATGCCTGGCGCATTTTGACGATATCCTCGCGCGTGGCTTGCAATGCAGCAAACTCGGCGATATTGCTCTCTAATAGCTGGCGTGCCTGTAACAGCTCAAAAGGCCCCGCATCATTGCAATGGTTAATATCCGTGCTGTCGATTGTCTGCGCGTTCGCGTTGTCGAGGACGTAGATCCCGGCACCACGCCGTACGTCCACCAGACCTTTTATTTCCAGCATGATTAACGCTTCGCGCACCACCGTACGGGTGACATTGAGCATCTCGGCTATTTCACGCTCCGGGGGCAGGCGCTCGCCGGGTTGGTATGGCGTCTGGACAATGAGATCGCGGATCATGGCACCCACTTCCTGGTAGGGTCTTTGCTGAGAAGTGTTCGATTTCATTATGTTCTATCCGTCAGATGCGTTTATTCAGATCCGTAGGTCGGATGGCAGCGGACGCACCTTATCAGGCCTACAAATAACCTTTATGTCGCCTGAACTATAGCATTTGCGGCAAGCCAAAAACAGAAAACGGGTCAACCAAACAGATATTTTGATTGACCCGTCATAGTTCGGGCGTTATGCGTCAGCGTGCAGTGCTGCGACACACTCGCGTGCGCCCTTCTCGCACAGTTGCTGATAAGCCTCGATAATCGCTTCCACAAAATCCGCGTTTTCCGCTAAATCATGGCCAAAGATCCCGCTTAATCCCAACAGGGCCATAACGCGTTCACTGCCCTGATACTGCTGATTGATGCGCTGGAATTCCGCCAGCATCGGGTCGACAACGTCAATGCTCTGCCCCTGCTCATCCACGCCTTGGGTATAGCGCATCCAGCCCGCCACACCCAGCGCCAGATGCCGCCAGTCGCTGCCGTTTTGTAGGTGCAGGCGAACAGGGTCCAACAGGCGCTGCGGCAGTTTCTGGCTGCCATCCATGGCAATCTGCCAGGTACGATGGCGCAGGGATGGATTGCTGAAACGCTCGATCAGCAAGGTCGCATACGCATTGAGATCGGTGCCTTCCGGCATCGACAGTGTGGGCGCCTGCTCCTGCATCATCAAGGCAAACGCGGCTTTGCGGTACGCCGGGTTGGTCATGGTATCGGCAATCGTTTCATAACCACCGAGATAGCCCAGATACGCAAGGAAAGAGTGGCTGCCATTAAGCATGCGCAGTTTCATCATTTCAAACGGCACGACATCGGCAACAAACTGCGCGCCGACTTTATCCCAGTCAGGACGACCGTTCACGAAGTTGTCTTCAATCACCCACTGCCGGAACGGTTCACAGGCGATGGCGCACGGATCGTAAACACCCAGTTGATCGGCAATCTCCTGCAACGTCTCCGGCGTCGCCGCCGGAACAATGCGGTCGACCATGGTGCATGGGAAAGTGGCATTGGCTTCAATCCACTGCGCCAGCTGCGGGTCGCGTGCCTGCGCCAGCCCCAGCACCGCGACTTTCGCCACGTGGCCATTTTCACGCACGTTATCACAGGACATCACGGTAAAGGCCGGCAGACCCTGCTCACGACGCAGATGCAGCGCCTGCACGATATAGCCAATTGCCGATTTCGGCGCAGTCGGATTCGCCAGATCGTGTTTAATCAACGGGTTATTGAGATCTAACTGACCGCTGGCGGCATCCGTGCAGTAACCTTTTTCGGTGACCGTCAGCGAGACAATCGCCGTCTGCGGGCGCGCCATCGCACGCAAAATACCGTCGCAACCGTCAAGATCCGGGTGCATGGCTTCTTTCATCGAGCCAATCACGTTCAGAACGGTATTGTCCGCGCCTTTTTCCGCTACGGTATACAGCAGCTGTTGTTTTTGCAGGTTTTCAATCAGTACACAGTCGTTACCCGGCATCAGGTTCACTTCACAGATACCCCAGTCGCTGTCCGTGGTTTCCAGCAGATGATGGGTGTACAGCGCCTGATGCGCCCGGTGAAAAGCCCCGCATCCGAGGTGAACAATACGGGATTGCAGACGCGAGTTATCCCATACAGGGCGCGCAACCGGCAGGTTGCTATTGGCAATTGTCGTTGTCATCGTGAACTCCAGAACCCGTCGGAAATGCCGACGGGAAGAGAAAAGAAAAAGCCGGCCCGACAGGTTGCCGGCCGGTCTGATTTAACGGCTAAAGAAAGCGCGCTGGATAGCCATCTCAACGCCGCGCACTTCCGCCAGCCCTTTCAGGCGACCAATCGCGGAGTAGCCTGGGTTCGTTTTCTTTTTCAGGTCGTCCAGCATCTGGTGACCGTGATCCGGGCGCATCGGAATCAAATCTTCTTTACCTTCGGCTTTACGGCGCTGCTCTTCTTCAACAATCGCTTTCACCACTTCATACATATCCACGTCACCATTGAGATGCGCCGCTTCATGGAAGGTTTTCGGGTTATCTTCACGCAGCGTGGAACGCAGGTGGGTGAAGTAAATGCGCGGGCCAAACTGTTTGATCATATCAACCAGATCGTTGTCCGCACGAACACCGTAAGAGCCGGTGCACATGGTGAAACCGTTCGCCATGCTGCTGACCGTATCAACCATCCACTGCATATCTTCCACGGTGGAAACAATGCGCGGCAGGCCGAGGATCGGGCGCGGCGGATCGTCCGGGTGTACCGCCATGCGCACACCAACTTCTTCAGCAACCGGAATAATCGCCTTCAGGAAGACGGCAAAATTTTCGCGCAGCGCGGCTTTATCGATATCTTTGTAACGCTCAAGGTGCTGACGGAACTGGTCAAGGGTATAGCCTTCTTCCGCCCCCGGCAGACCGGCGATGATATTGCGGGTCAGACGCGCTTTATCTTCTTCGGTCATGGTGGTGAAGCGTTCCTGCGCCTGAGCGACCTCTTCAGCGGTGTAGTCTGCTTCTGCACCGGGACGTTTGAGGATATGAATCTCAAAGGCGGCAAATTCAATCTGGTCAAAGCGCAATGCTTTGGAGCCGTCCGGCAGGACATATTCCAGATCGGTACGCGTCCAGTCGAGTACTGGCATGAAGTTGTAGCACACGGTGCGAATACCACACTGCGCCAGGTTGCGCAGACTCTGTTGGTAGTTGGCAATCCACTGCTGATAGTTACCGGAACGGGTTTTAATGTCTTCGTGGATCGGCACGCTTTCGACAACCGACCAGACCAGGCCCGCCTGTTCAATGATAGCTTTGCGTTTTTCGATTTCCTCAACTGACCACACTTCCCCGTTCGGGATATGGTGCAAGGCGGTAACAACGCCGGTAGCGCCTGCCTGACGCACATCAGCTAAAGAAACCGGATCGTTAGGACCGTACCAGCGCCATGTCTGTTCCATGCTTTTAACCTCTTCACATTGTTGGCCCCCGACGCAAACACCGCGAGCCACTGCTTACTCAACTGCCGGGTTGCTCAACGCATAACGCCAGCAAACCGGACGACATGGCGCATAAATTCTACCTTTCGCTCCAACATGTCAACCTAAACAATAAAATTGGTTAACCAAATCACAAAAACTGTATCAGTGGTCTGACACGAATAGTGAGGTAAGGTGATGAAGTTAAGGGGAAAGAGCCTGCAGGGCGCCGGCCTGAAAGGGAACTGTCTGTTATCAATGTCAACATTGAATATGGATTGTGACATTCATCGCATCAATGGTTAACCAATATGTGTAACATCTCAACCAAAATCATAATGGTTCAACCAAAACAAGGTAGACGTTTTATGCACGTTCTCAATATTCTGTGGGTTGTATTCGGCATCGGCCTCATGCTGGTGCTCAATTTGCGTTTCAAAATAAACTCAATGGTCGCCCTGCTGCTGGCGGCACTCTCCGTCGGCATGTTGGCGGGGATGGATTTAATGGAGCTGCTGCACACCATGAAATCCGGCTTCGGCGGTACGGTGGGTGAACTGGCAATTATCGTGGTGTTCGGTGCGGTCATCGGTAAACTGATGGTCGATTCCGGGGCGGCGCATCAGATTGCCCATACGCTGCTGGCGCGACTCGGCCTGCGCTATGTACAGCTGTCGGTGATCATTATCGGCCTGATCTTCGGCCTGGCGATGTTCTACGAAGTGGCCTTTATTATGCTGGCGCCGCTGGTGATCGTCATTGCCGCAGAAGCGAAGATCCCGTTCCTGAAACTGGCCATTCCTGCGGTTGCCGCAGCGACCACCGCACACTCACTGTTCCCGCCACAGCCGGGCCCGGTGGCACTGGTAAACGCCTATGGTGCCGACATGGGTATGGTCTATATCTACGGTATCCTGGTGACCATTCCGAGCGTGATCTGCGCCGGGCTTATCCTGCCGAAATTCCTCGGTAACCTTGAACGCCCAACGCCGTCATTTATGAAAGCCGATGTACCGGTTGACCAGAACAATCTGCCGTCATTCGGTGTGTCGATTCTGGTGCCGCTGATCCCGGCGATCATCATGATTTCCACCACCATCGCTAACATCTGGCTGGTCAAAGGGACGCAGGCGTGGGAAGTGGTCAACTTCTTAGGCTCTTCCCCAATCGCAATGTTCATTGCCATGGTTGTCGCCTTCGTGCTGTTTGGTACCGCACGCGGCCATGACATGCAGTGGGTGATGAACGCCTTTGAAAACGCAGTGAAAAGCATCGCCATGGTGATCCTGATCATCGGCGCGGGCGGCGTACTGAAGCAAACCATTATCGATACCGGCATCGGCGATACCATCGGCATGCTGATGTCACACGGCAATATTTCTCCGTATATCATGGCGTGGCTGATAACCGTGCTCATTCGTCTGGCAACCGGCCAGGGCGTGGTCTCCGCCATGACGGCGGCGGGGATTATTAGCGCAGCGATCCTCGACCCGGCAACCGGTCAACTGGTGGGTGTCGATCCGGCGTTACTGGTGCTGGCAACGGCGGCGGGTTCTAACACCCTGACGCATATCAACGATGCCTCCTTCTGGCTGTTCAAAGGTTACTTTGACCTGTCAGTGAAGGACACGTTGAAAACCTGGGGTCTGCTGGAGCTGGTGAACTCCGTGGTTGGCCTGATTATCGTGTTGATCATCAGCATGATTGCATAACGTCGATACCGCTCTGGCCTGTAGCGCCAGAGCGGTTTTCCATCCTGCCTCAACAATCCTCAATAATCAGATACACCGCCTTCACCGGGCCATGCACCCCAACCACCTTGATAAGCTCAATATCCGCCGTTGAACTGGGCCCGCTAATGATATTAATGCACGACGGCATCCGCTCACCGGCCAGCGCTTTCTGATGCAGTTTTTCTGCCAGTTGCGCCACCCGCGGCAGGATGGTGCTTTTACGCAGCACGAAAATCGAGGACTCCGGCAACAGGCTCAGGGAACGCCCGCGCTCCGGCGCGGAAAACAGCACCACGCCGCCGGACTCCGTTAAGCCGTATTCGGCATACACCACACCGACTTTCGCCTGCTCGGCCAGGGTAATATTCTCTGCCCCGCGAGCCGGGTCCCAAACCACGGCGTTGCATTCCTGCTGCAGGCGTTCGGTAATGCCCAGCGCCACCAGCCGGCTGTCACCGCTCAGCACCACCGGCTGCTGACCCAATTCTTCGCACAGACGAAGCGCCGCGTCTGCGGCCTGGTCCTCGCGAGTCAGCTCACAGCGGGCCAGCATCACGTCGCTGGCAAACTGAATAAACGCATCGCAGCGCTGCTCAGGACTAAGTTCGGTCAGGCGCTCGTTGGCATAGTTGTTCACCGGCGCGGCATCCGCTTGCGGTTCGAAGCGCAACGGGCGGCCCAGCGCCTGGGCGATGGTGTTTAAAAACGCGGTACGGTTATCCATTCTTTTTCTCCTGCGCCTGATGTTTCTTAAACCAGCTGCGGAAGCTCTCGCCGTCAGCATCAGGCAGATCGCGCGCCTCCATCCAGTCACCAATCGCGCCAACCTTGAGCGGCGTTTTGCCGCCATTGATAAACCAGCTCGCCGCATGCGCGCCCGCCATCATCCCCACTTTCCACAGCCCAGGATGACTATTGGCATAGGCGAACATTTTGATCGCCCGGCGCTCGGCTTTCGGGGTAATGCCCTCTTCCGCCATAACGCGACGATGGCGCAGGATCAGTTTTGACAACGGAATGTGTACCGGGCAGACGCTGTCGCAGGCCGTGCAGAGCGAACAGGCGTACGGCAGGTCTTTAAAATCTTTATAGCCGCCGAGCAGCGGAGAAATCACCGCGCCGATAGGACCGGGATAGATTGAGCCATAGCCGTGTCCACCAATGTGGCGGTAGGCCGGGCAGGTGTTCATACAGGCTCCGCAGCGGATGCAGCGCAGCACATCGCGAAACTCTGAGCCCAGCACCTGCGAACGGCCGTTATCGACAATCACCAGGTGGAACTCTTCTGGTCCATCAACGTTATCCGCCTCACGCGGGCCGGTCAGCCAGGTGTTGTAGCCCGTCAGACGTGCGCCCACGGCGCTGCGTGCCAGCATGGTGATCAGCACATCCACGTCGGCAAAGGTCGGCGCGATACGCTCCATGCCCATCACCGCAATGTGCGTTTTCGGCAGCGTGGTACACATCCGCGCATTGCCTTCGTTGGTCACCAGACACACCGAGCCGGTTTCCGCCACGGCAAAGTTACAGCCGGTAATGCCAATTTCAGCACTCAGGAAATCCTCGCGGATCTTCTGGCGAATGAATAAGGTCATCGCTTCCGGGGTTTCCGGGCCATCGTAACCCAGGCGCTCGTTCAGCACGCGGCGGATCTGATAGCGATCTTTATGAATCGCCGGAACCACGACGTGCGAAGGCGGGTCCTGATCCAACTGCAGGATATATTCCCCGAGATCGGTTTCGATCACCTGAATTCCGGCATCCTGCAGCACATGGTTGACGCCGATCTCTTCGGTCACCATCGACTTGGACTTCACCACCTTCTTCGCGTTTTTACTCTGCGCGACCTGCAAAATATAGCGGGTAGCCTCTTCTTTGGTTTTGGCGAAATAGACGTGACCGCCGTTTTCCGTCACTTTCTCGGAGAGTTGATACAGGTAAGCGTCGAGATTGCTCAGAACGTGATCGCGGATCTGGCTGGCACGATCGCGCCAGTCTTCCCAGTGGCCTAATTCATCGACCATTTTCTGGCGATTCGCGCCGATACGCTCCTGCGCATTGGCCACGGCTTTGCGCATGATCGGATCTTCTATCTGCTGACGAATACGCAGTTTAAATTCTACATCGCTGGTTTTTATCGACATCTCATTCCCCTCAGCGGCTCATCAGCACTTCAGCAATATGCATCACTTTGACCGGCTGGCCTTCCCGTTGCAGTCGGCCGCCAATGTTGAGCAGGCAACTGACGTCCGCGCCAATCAAATACTCCGGCTTCGCATCCATCAGATGTAAGACTTTCTCTTTCACCATCTCGCCGGATATCTCGGCCATCTTGACCGAGAACGTCCCGCCAAAGCCGCAGCAGGTGTCCTGATCGGCAAACGTCAGCAGCTCCAGCCCACGCACATTTTTCAGCAGCGTGAGCGGCTCTTCCTTCACCCCCAGCTTGCGGGTCAGGCTACAGGAAGGGTGATACACCGCCCGGCCCTGCAGGCTGGCGCCGACATCCACCACGCCCAGTTTGTTCACGATAAAAGAGGTCAGATCCTGCATACGCGCAGCAACTTTCTCGGCACGCAGCGCCCATTCCGGTTCATCGGCAAGATACGTCGGGTAGCTTTTTACCGCGTAGGTACAGGAGCCTGCCGGGGAGATAATCGGGTCGTCGTTGTCTTCCAGGGCGGCGATCAGGTTTTTCATCCCCGGGATCGCTTCTTTGATATAGCCGCTGTTGATGGCTGGCTGACCACAGCACCCCTGTTTTTCAGGGAAATTCACGCGGCAGCCCAGTTTTTCCAGCAGCAATACGGAGTCTCGTGCCATCCGTGATTTCAGTGCATCACCAATACAGGTGACAAAGAAATTTACATTCACAATAACTACTCCATTGCTTCATTTCTGTTTATTGCGCTTGATATCGCGATATCAAGCAAAGGTTCAGCCGTATATCACGCCCAGTTTTTCGTTTTTTGGTTTTACTCATGCCTGGATTCATGGTGATGTTCGGATCGTTTTCCGTTGCTGGCGACTCTCCGCGTCTTATATCAGGACAATCGCAAATGTCTGTATTTTCATTTGTATGACAAAAACAAATAATCCTCTAATCGACTCGCGCATGCAACACCCTGGTTTATTTCTTTCGGCCTTGCTCACATTTTTATATTGAAAACCACCGCGTTATTAACACCTTAAAAACAGTTTCAGGTGAGTACTACTCTCGTCACTACCATTATTAAAAAGGTTATTAAATAACTACTTATAGGTATTAGGCTTACTCTTAAGTATATTTATCTGACAGCGGGTTTTAATTAAAAGATTACAATAGTTACAAAAGCATTAATCATAATTACTTTATTCACTGAAGCGATTCAGTTTACATACTTTATTAGAGCAGCAATGTAGCCTCCCCGTCATAAATATAAATCAGGTTTAATGAACCAATCGGGAATAGCAATGAACGAATATTTTATGTTTGCCCTGGCACTCTCTCCGTTACTACTGATGGTATTTTTAATATTGAAATTGAAAATGCCCATCCATTATTCTGTGTTGATCTCGTTAGTATTCACCGCCGCGCTATCAGCGATATTCTGGGCAATGCCGGTACAGAATCTGCAAGCCGCAATAGGCTATGGCGCACTGAAGGGATTATGGCCGATTGTGATTGTGATCCTCGGCGCTATCTTTAGTTATAACGTCATGCAGGCAACCAAAGCGCTGGATATTCTGCGCGATATTCTCGCCAGCATTAGCGAAGATAAGCGTATTCAGGTGCTGCTGATTTCATGGTGTTTTGGTGGATTCCTGGAAGCTGCGGCGGGTTATGGCACGGCGGTCGCCATTCCGATCGGCATTCTTATCGCGCTGGGATTCAACCCGCTGAAGGCGGCGATTGCCTCTCTGGTGGCAAATACCGTACCTACAGCGTTTGGTGCGGTGGGTATTCCCGTCTCCATACTGGCGGAACAGGTTAACCTGCCGGTTTATACCCTCGGCGGAACCATTATTCTGCAGCTCGCGCTGTTTAATATCCTGCTGCCGTTTGTGATTATTTGCATTATTGGCGGCGGTCTGAAGGCTATTCGCGGCGTATTTCTGATCACGCTGATTTGCGGCATCACCACGCTGGTTCCGCAATATTTTGTCGCTATCCATCTTGGCGCGGAATTGCCCGCCTTTGCCGGGAGCCTGGTCAGCCTGTTTGCCGTGGCCATTGCCAGTCGCCTGCGCAAAGGGAAAACCGATCCCGAGTGGCGCATTGAAGTCAGCCATACCCGCGAAACCACACCGCGCTCGGCAAAAGTGTTGTTCCGGGTTGGCTCTATTTATCTGTTTATTTTCGTGTTTATCCTGTTGTGCTCACCATTATTCCCGTCAGTAAAAGCCGCGGCGTCCCAACTGGCCTCGGTGCTGCATTTCACGCTGGCCGATGGCCAAACGCTGGCGCTGAAAGTGGAATGGGTGACCACGCCAGGAATGCTAATCATCTTTGCGACCATCATCGGCGGTTTTATTCAGGGAGCATCTGCACGCGGGATGCTGGAAGTGTTTATCAAAACCATTTTCCAGCTTAAAAACTCTATCGTCGCCATTATGGCGATCGTCGCGCTGGCTACGGTGATGGATCTCAGCGGGATTATCTCCACGCTGGCCCAGTCGATTGTCGATCTGACCGGCAGCTCGTACGTCTTCCTCGCCCCGGTGATTGGCGCGCTGGGCACGTTTGTGACCGGCAGCGATACCAACTCGAACATTCTGTTCGGCAAGCTGCAAACCATAGCTGCCAGCAAGTTACATATCGATCCCAACTGGCTGGCGGCGGCCAATACCTCTGGCGCAACGGGCGGGAAAATGATCTCGCCGCAAAGCATCGCCATCGCGGTTTCGGCCACCAAAATGGACGGTCAGGCTAACCAGATCATGTCTGGCACCATGAAATACTGCTGTGCCTACATTGTGATCCTCGGCTTAAAGGTTGGCCTCTTTTATTACTGGTTTATGGCGTAACCCCTTGTCAACCCCGTCAAATTCGCGGCAACCGTATTTGACGACACAGTGACCAAAAAGGTTTACACCGCCCAGGAACGGAACAAGGCGACAGACTTTACGATTTGTCGGCGCTGACTAAAATAGCGCCGATGTTTCAAATCGAGGATGGTTGTTATGTTGTTCTGGAAAAAGATGGTGAAGAAGTTCGACGCTTTCTCTGCGTTGATTCCACCACGCTACTTCCGCGTGTAAAACCTGGCACTTATGCCTAATGGCGCTTCGCTCATCAGGCCTACATTTCACACTTATTTGTAGGCCTGCGTTTCACGCTCATTTGTAGGCCGGATAAGGCGCGAGCCGCATCCGGCAGCGACAGCGGCGTAAAATGCTCACCCCTTTCTCTTACGCAGTCCACACGCTCTTAACATCACGACCCAAATACGCAGCCACGCAAAACGGTAGACCAACGGATGCTGAAGCCGCAGCAATGTCAGAAACACAGAGCCCCCTTGCGGCGTCAGATCACCGTTGCCTGATAGCGAACCGGTGGGTCCATAATCTGATGACGCGCGTCTATCAGCCGCAGTTCATACGAGTCGCGCTCTTTCGTCAGCCGCATCACCGCATCGACAACACTGGTCGTCCGCTCCAGCGCCAGCTTGTCCTCATAGCCATTGAGCAGTGAGGCCAGCATCACGCTGCAAATCAGATCCCCAACGCCCACCGGCATTTTGGCAAAGGTATACAGCGGCCGGGCGATGTGTAACGTCTGTTCCGGCGTCACCAGCAGCATTTCAAACGCCTGCTTATCACGTGAGCAGTCGCCGAGATGCTTCACCAGCACCTTCTTCACGCCCCACGCCACCAGCTGCTGCGCCGCTTCCACCACCTCGTCAAAACTACGCAGTTGTCTGCCCGTCAGCACGCCCAGCTCATACAGATTCGGCCCCATTATGTCGGCCAGTTGAATGGCGTCATCGACAAAAAAGGACTCCACGCCCTGCGCGACAATGCAGCCTTTTTGCGGGTCGCCCATCACCGGATCGCAAAAATAGAGCGCCTGCGGGTTACGCTGGCGAATGGTGGTGACCGCGTGCTTTACCTCTTCGCAATGACGTTTATCACCGAGATAACCCGACAGTACGGCATCGCATTGCGCCAGCTTTTGCAGGTCGTCCAGCCCGCTGATGATAGCGCTCAACTCGCCGTGCGGCATCGCCATGCCCTGCCACATCCCGTACTGGGTGTGGTTGGAAAACTGTACGGTGTAAAACGGCCAGACATCGATCCCCGAGAGCTGCATCGGCAACACGGCGGCTTTATTTCCGGCATAGCCATAAACGACTGACGACTGAACAGACAACACGTTTTTCATTTTGACTCCGTCTAACGAAACGTTGGCAGCAGACCAAATACGTCCAGAACAACCGTCAGATAAACAACCGCCCCACAGACAATCACCAGGTTAAGCACGGTGTTATTACAGGGCGCGGTATAGCTGGCGGTCGGGAAACGTTTCCGCGCGGCTTTCACCAGGAACGGCGGCAGGATCACGCTCCAGATGGTAAAGGCCAGACCGGCGTAGCCAATCGCGTGCACAAAACCGTTCGGGAAGAAGAAGCACACGGCGGCTGGCGGAAAGTAGGTCACCAGCGCGGTTTTCAGGCGGCCCATGCCGTCATCCGGGAAGTGAAACAGGTCGGCGATGTAATCGAACAGGCCAAGCGTCGCCGCCAGCAGGGAACTGGCTACCGCGAAGTTGCCGAAGAAGGTCAGGATCAGATCCATATAGCGGCTGGTGAACAGTTCGCTGATCGCCTCGACAAACACGTCAATATTGCCGCCTTTGGCGATAATCGGCGGGAATGAGGAACGGCTGATGTTACCCATCGTGACGCCCAGCCAGAAGATGTACAGCAGCAGGGCAAACAGCGTGCCGATGATAATCGAACGCGTAATATGTGAGACACCGCCCTTGCCATACAGCTTGACCAGGCTCGGCACGTTACCGTGAAAACCAAACGAGATAATACAGAACGGCAGCGTCATCAGAATGTACGGCAGGTACTGTGAGTTGGGCAGCGCCACCGCCACGCTATCGACAAGTTTCGCCACCTCAATATGACCAACCAGCCCGGAGAAGGTGGCAAAGAACGCAATAAACTTACCGATAATCAACACAGTGGTGATGCGCCCGACCAGCAGTGAGCTGTACCAGGCAATCGCCCCGACCAGCATACTGACGATCACCACCGAGATATTCGCCGGAAAGCGCACGCCGCTGTATTTGAACACGGTTTGCGCCATCACCGCCGACGAACCAGAAATATAAGCATAGGTCAGAATATACAGCACAAAGCCGAAAGCGATACCGACCACGATATTCCACTTTCGGCCTAATAAATCCTGGGTAAAGGTATTAAAACTGGCACCGGCGCCATAATGCAGGTTAACTTCAACCAGCATCAGACCGGTTAATAACATCATGATGGCGATAAAAAGAAGAATAACAGACGCACCGGGGAACCATACGCCGGCCATCGCAATCGGTAGGGAGAACATCCCGCCACCTACTACGGTTGCGATAACCAACATGGTTCCGCTAATCAGTCCGGGAGTACTACTCTGTCGCTCAATGGCATTAATATCCATGATAAATGTTCCTGTAGACTATTCGTTATAATTACAGCTGTCATTTGTACATCATGCGGATAATAAAAATGTCGGAGTCAGGGTTTACTTTTTTTTAGTTATGTCACGGTAACGGGCACCGCAAAGGCTTCCTGTTCATGGAAAAATAATACAAAAAAGCCCCATCATGTGATGGGGCCATAACTATTTTTTAGATGTAATCAAAGCGTGCAGTAAAGAAACGCAGCTGCTTAGGCTCGTAAATAAACTTCAGCCCGCGAATATCTTCTTTGTGCTGGTAAAGTTTAATAATACCGTCAGCCACGACATCCATATGTGCGTAGGTATAAACACGACGTGGAATAGTCAGACGCACAGTTTCCAGTTTCGGTCTGTGGTGTTCACCGGTCACGTTATTACGGCCCGCAGAGATAATTCCGCGTTCCATACTGCGTACGCCGGTTTCCACATAGATGCTGGCAGCCAGACTTTGTGCCGGGAACTCGTCCTGCGTCAGGTGCTCGCAGAAGCGACGCGCATCGAGGAATACCGCGTGACCGCCCACCGGTTCAACAATCGGTACGCCAGCGGCTTTCAGCTTATCGCCCAGGTAGCGAACCTGCTTCACGCGGTGCTCGATGTACTCATACTGCATGGCTTCACGCAGGCCAATCGCCATGGCTTCCATGTCGCGTCCGGCCAGACCGCCGTAAGATGGCATCCCTTCGTACACCACGACTAACTCTTTGGCAGAAGAGAACATTTCGTCATCGTTCATGCACAGGAAACCGCCGATGTTCACCAGACAGTCTTTTTTACCACTCATGGTACAACCGTCGGCGTAGCTGAACATCTCATGCACGATCTCGGCGATGCTCTTGTTCTCAAAGCCCTGCTCTTGCTCTTTGATAAAGTAGGCGTTTTCCACGCAGCGGGTAGCGTCGTAGAACACTTTAATACCGTGTGCTGCCGTCAGTTCACGCACCGCACGCATGTTCGCCATGGAGACCGGCTGGCCGCCCGCGAGGTTAACCGTCACCGCCAGGCAGATATACGCAATATTCTCTGCGCCTTTTTCATCAATCAGCTTTTGTAATTTTTTAAGATCGATATCACCTTTAAACGCAATATTCAGACCGGCATCGTGCGCTTCGTCACGAACGATATCGACAAACACCGCACCATTTTTTTCCTGGTGATAACGGGTAGTAGTGAAATACATATTACCAGCAACATATTGCCCTGGTTTAATAGCCAGTTGTGATAATAAGTTTTCTGCGCCGCGGCCCTGGTGAGTCGGAACAATATGTTTAAAGCCGAACAGTTCCTGCACGGTTCTTTCCAGATGATAGAAGTTTTCGCTGCCCGCGTACGCTTCATCACCCATCATCATTCCGGCCCACTGCTTGTCGCTCATTGCGTTGGTGCCACTGTCGGTCAGCAGGTCAATATAAATATCTTTCGAATTTAACAGGAAAGTATTGTAACCCGCTTCTTGCATTTTCTTAAGGCGCTCATCACGCGGGATCATAGATACAGTTTCAACGCTTTTAATACGGAAGGGTTCTGCCGGATAATTCATTTTGTTTCTCCAGTAACAGTGGTCATGTACGTATTAATGTGAAGTAAAGCATACCTGGTTCATCAATAAAGTCTGATGAAATATAACTATTCGCCTCCTGAGCCAGGGGGAGAAATAATGTGGAGGCACTATGCAAGATTTGATTGATTATGGAAATAGCCCGGTCAACATTAATCACTGGCAATAATTTAAAAAGCTGTAAATGTGAGTGATGCAAATCACACGCCTTTTTTTTACCCGTTAATATTCAACAAGTTTTTTTTTGCGTTTCGATTTGCCATTCATCGTAGTGTGTCTGCGGAGAGTGGAAATACTGAAAACTTAACTTTCCAGGCTGTGCTCGTAATGTATTGCTGAATGAGTACACCTCATTTTGTGAGAGTCGGATCACTTCACGGAGTGATATTTGTGATTTACATCACTAAAAGTGTAAAGCAAAGTGTACAAAACGGTGTTGTTTCAGAGTTTGCTATTTGCTTCAGTGATTCAGATCGCATTTTTTGCCCGATGCCGACAGGCGTTGTTTTCTGGAACGCGGGAATATTTGGGCGTGTAAAAGGTGATGAATTTATATGGTGAATAATACGGAATTATTGGGATGAGGGCGTTTTCTATTTATTCCAAAAGCGTGCTAATCGCGCTTATTTCATTGTATTTACATCTGGACTTCACCCGAGGTACTGGCGTAATTTACAGGGGTTTTATTAGCGCGATGCGAAGGTGCTACCAACACCCCCGCATCGCTGATCACAGTCACTATTTACAAGGAATAGTCACCATGACTGATACGCATTGTATTGCAGTTTCGTTTGATCCAGAAGTGCACGCCGCAGATAACCGTCGCCTGAAGGTGGGATATGCGAGCCGTTATCCCGATTACAGCCGTCTGCCGGTGAAGTACGTCCAGTTTCCGTCCATCGTGATGAAGGGGATGTGGCTGAAAGCCGCCGGATTCGACACCGGCACCCGCGTCGATGTGCGCGTAATGCAAGGCTGCATCGTGCTCACCGCCCAAACGCCCCAGCCCGAAGAGTCAGAACTGATGCAATCGCTGCGCAAAGTAGAAAAGCTCTCCGCACGCAAGCAAAAGCAGGTGCTGGAGTTTATCGCGGTGATTGCGGGGAAAGGGTCGAAGGGGTAACGGTCTTGCTAAAGGCGCCTGTGGGCGCCTTTTTAGAGTGGCTGCAACATCATTCAATTATGCCGTGGCGCGTTCGTTCCAGGAATCATGTGCTAAAAGATTACCGTCTTTATAGAGATGAGTGATCTTCTCGTAATTCATTGCAACTTCTTCCATATGACCCGTACCCGGACAACCTCTCGTGTCATGCATAACCGGACTGACTGAAATGACCTTTACGTTTTCCAGCGTGATCCGATAATACTCCACCTCCTGCCCTGCATCATTGATATGGTAGAAACGAAAGTCAGCAGTTTTAAACGTCTGGCCCGTTGCTGTCGCCTTGAAAAGATAGGGAGACGAACTATCAAGTTCTTTGGTGAATTGGAATGGCGAATGCTGACGGGTGCCAGTAACCTTGCCGGTCATTGGATCTGTCGGGATGTTTAAATTATGGTACAAACCCCGTAGTTCAATGCTTCCCTCACGAGCAGCAACATCAGAAGAACCGCGGATAACTGCACCGCCATCATCAGTCAAAAATAAGTGTACTGGTACAGCCATTTTTTGCACTCCTTACCACTTAGTCGTATAACCATTTCCCGGCTTTTGCCGATGCAATCAACATCCCGATAGTGAAATCAGGCACAGGAACAGGTCGTAACTTCTTGAAGGGATTCCATGAGAAAGGCTCATCAGGATAGTAAGTTTCAATCTTAAAATTCCCTCTGGCGACCTGAAATTCTTCAAAAAACTCATCCATTAGCTCTTCTGCTTCACTAACATCAAACTGCATGTCAGTGTCAAAATCACTGTCAATCGTTAGCAAGCTTTGCTTCTTTTCATTATTGAATAAATAAACACCGTTGTAGCGTCTTACCAGTGCAAAAACACGTTGCTCAATATCATCTACCATAACTTATCATTACCCCGCGCTATACGATTGTAATCGCGTATTGAGCAGTAAGTGATTATCGAAACATCAGCGAATAAAATCACCTCCCCTATTAGGGGAATCGTCCGACCTACAAATGTACTTATTTTCGTAACCATTCGTCGTTTTGCCGTCCAGGGAGTATAGCCGCCAACCCAGGTTGGTAATTTTATGCCAAAAGGAAATTTGGCAGTTTTAAAATACCTCCGCATTGCTTTAGATATCCGGGATGTACCTTCCTTTGCCCCTTTAGGCTTGGCTCTCGTTTTCTGATTGTTAACGCCGCTGTAAAGTGCAACCATTGCTAACACATCAACCCCAAAGTGATCTGCTGTGGTTTCGCAGAAAATCATGAAAAACAATTCAGACGCGGTAAGGTTAGAGCGACCGGCATAAAAGTATGTTCCGTTGAGTTCCTCTACTGTATCCATCAGTCCCCCTTCTTCCCTCAATGATTTGCTTGCTTATCGTACTCCAGGGGAATCACGAAGAATAAAGATGACTACCGTATAAAGTCTATTTTCAGATAAAATAAATATCATGCCATTAGTAGTAATGTACCAGGCAGACATAATGTAGTGATTGAGTGCTATATCTGGTAAGAAAAACATTCATAACAATAATGTAAATAAAACTACCGAGGCATAGTGATATGAGTAAGTTTACTATTCCGATAATAAATATAATTCTTAGCGGTTATGTAGTTACCTTATGTTTAATTTGCTTGTTCGAATTCGATTCATGGCAAGATAAAACCCTTGCCGTTATTATCATCGTAGGGAGTATTTATATTATCGCTTCTATCGTAAACAGGTTTTTACCCACGAAAATGCGTCTATTGGGTGGGGTACTTGACCTATTATCCGGACCATTGCTGATCGCAGGAATCCTCGCCTGTTTCTCTTTTCTTGACCCCTGGCCCATAAAAATTATTGGAACGTTCATTTGGATTATCATCATGCTTTATTTCCCTTCCCATATAAATATAGATAAGGGCTAATCATGTCAAACCCAGCCTATCTGTGGTTAACCGATGCAAATGGCTCCCCTGTAATGGGAAACTCACAAGTCGCTGGACGCATTGGTGCTATTGAACTGAAAGCAATCACCCATCACCTGTCTGTCCCTGTAGATGGAAATACAGGTAGACTAACAGGAACTCGTGTGCACGTGCCGATTACAATACAGAAAGAGTTTGATAAAACAACGCCCCTTTTATATAAGGCGTTAAGTGAAAACCAGACATTAAAATCAGCCACAATAAAAATGTATCAAATTCTGGAGGTTGGTATTGAAAGTGAATATTTTAATATCATTTTAGAAAATGTAAAAGT
Organism: Citrobacter sp. HN-141; assembly: GCF_033341895.1. Taxonomy (NCBI): domain Bacteria; kingdom Pseudomonadati; phylum Pseudomonadota; class Gammaproteobacteria; order Enterobacterales; family Enterobacteriaceae; genus Citrobacter; species Citrobacter sp. HN-141. The sequence continues at coordinate 61,383 of NZ_JAWPBF010000021.1, forward strand.
GACAGGCATCACACCAAACTTATTCCCAGGTTCGGGAACAGGAACCCAGAATAAAACTATTCAGTTAAGATATGAAGCTATTACCTGGAAGCACTGTGATGGGAATATCATTTATAAAGATGACTGGAATCACAGAGTAATTTCGTGACTGTCATTGAGTATCTCACCAGCACAGAAAGCATGTGCTGGTGATTAAAGCATATATTCCGTGGACAAGCGAAGCAATCCCTCTTTAATAAACAGCGAGATCAACCTAAAAATTTTTAGTAAACTGATATTGCCATTATTCTCAGGATAGTAAGATTCAATCTTAAAATTCCCTCTGGCTACCTGAAAATCTTTAAAAAACGCATCCATTAGCGCTTGTACTTCACCAACATCTAATTGCGTCAGTGTCCTCTGTAAGCATACAGTCAATCATATAACCAGCGACCTGCTCTGGCTGATTCTGCAAACATACGTACAGTAAGCGGTTTTGACACTTGCCTGATGGATTTTTTGGTAAACCACTTTCGATAGACCGATTCTCTTTCCCACGGGTAATAGGCCTCAAAATCAATGGCTGAAACATCAACGTTATATTTCTCTCCAATATCTTCAATGGCATACGGTAATTCATCCCATTCAGCGTAACCTTGCAGCGGCGTATCAAGTTCAATTGGGACAGGCTTGAAAGTAAACGTTACCGCGAGAGATAACTCCCCCCGAAAAAACTCCAACACCTCGCTATCCGTCACCATAAGCGATCATCCGATATGCAAAAATTTCCCTGTTCATCGTACTCCTGAGTATCCAGACGGGTAACAGTCGTGGGATATTAGTTTTTCAGAAAAGATAAAAGTGAAGTCGTTGATGTCAGACAACGTGCAACGCATAGTGCTTTATCAAATTGATACCAATAAGTGACGTCGATAGCGCATCTACCCACCTTTTCTTGATCAGGTGATATTTTGCGAGCATCATCGCAATTATTTACCTGATAATGAAATCAATGACGTCCAGTAAAACCCTGCAACAGGCAATTGCCGATATCACCATCTGGCGTAAAGGCGAGCAGCGCGCACCGCACAAGCCCCTACTGCTGCTTCATGTACTGGCGGGTTATCAGCAGGGTCACGGTCGCCTGTTTGACTACGGTACGGAAGTTCGCGACCCGTTGCATAGCCTGCTGGAGCGATTTGGACCACAGCGCGCGCAGTACCGCCCGGATATGCCCTTCTGGCGCTTACAGGGAGATGGGTTCTGGGAGCTACAAAACGCCGAGCATTGTTCAACGTCCGGCAGCAGCAAACAGCCCCCTGCCGGAGAACTGGTGACGCATAACGTTGCCGGAGGCTTTGATGAACAACATTTTGCCCTGCTGAAAAAGAGCAACAACCTCATTAACGCCCTGGCCCAGCAAATCCTCGCGGCGCATTTCACCGAAAGCATTCAGGAAGAGATCGCGGATGAACTGGGATTTGATATCCTGCAAATCCGCAAACAGCGGGACCCGTTGTTCCGCCAGCAGGTTCTGCGTGCCTATAACTATGAATGCGCCATTTGTGGCTTCAATATGCGCCACGACAGCACTTCGGTTGCCCTGGAAGCCGCCCATATCAAATGGAAACAGCACGGCGGTCCGTGCGAGATTTCAAACGGCCTGGCGCTGTGTGCAATCCACCATAAAGCATTTGATAAAAGTTCGATTGGGCTGGATGAGAGTATGCGAGTTCAAGTGTCGCCCGCAGTGAATGGCAGCGGTATGGTGGGCAGACTGTTCTGGGATTTCGACGGGAAGGAGATTGCTCTACCGATGATGCGCGAGAATTATCCAAAAGAAGGGTTTGTGGAGTGGCACAGGAAGGAGGTGTTTAGAGGGTGAGTGCGAAGGCCGGACTCGAATTTCACACCCAATAGACTGATATCAATGTAGTTTATAAGCAGGAATAATTATTTATACCCACACTTGTACCCACAAGTTAAAATCCGTATAAAAAATAGACATCGCGAGTGGGTATAAAGCCATACCAGTAGAACACCGATATGGCTATCAAAGCAAGATTCAGGCAGGCAGGAAAGTTTTCTTCAGAGGCACCAAGAGTTTGGTCTCGATATCGACTTGTTCGTAGTTCTCAATAAGAGCACGGACGAGATCATCAAGCGTCCAAAGCGTCAGAGGTATCGTCGAACGATCGGCCTCATAGCGAGCATCTTTTGTAAAACCACCGGTACTGACATAAAGACCGCGATCGTCTTTATGGCGACCGCCAATAAAGCTGCGAATCTGCTGACTCCCCATTTGCTCCCTACGATGTTTTACCTCAACGACGATACGTGGATTCTCAAATCCAAATCCATCAGGTGATGCGATGATATCCTTCCCACGATCTGGACCCACAGGAGACACCTGTGTTTTATATCCCATGCTGCGTAAAACTCCTGCAACCAGATACTCCATCTCCTTCGGATCGAGCCCATTAACTCGATCTTTAATACCTTCACGCGCCAACGACTCCACATCGCGAAGCGGATCAGAAACGACCTCATCTTCATCTGTCGCTGTTAGATTATGAGTAATAGCGTCTACAGTGGGTTTCTTATCCTGCAAAAGCTCTTCTAGAGCATATTCTGGAAGCTGGAAAACCGTCAGCGTGGAACCCAATGTGTTTTTGGTAGCAACAGACAGTCTATCGCGGTCTATTTCTTGAGTATTCCATTTAACCTGCCGAGCGATACCCATCCCCTCTTCCACCCATTCAGGATGATACTGGAAGTCTGAAGTAACTTTGCCTAGCAAATAAGTACGGTTGGCTGGCGAATAGGTAATAACCCAATCACCCTTTTGGATCTCATTCACAAAACGCCAGACCTGCGATGCGCCAGAACGGGCTGTTCCGAGCTTTGTTAAGGGATCAGCCTCCTGGTATAAGGCGAGTAACTGGGCTCGGGATAGGCCGGGTTTGACTAATGGAGCCAGCTGAGACCAACCGATGCCTACAATTTGCTTATCGCGAAAATCGTCATAGAGCTTGCCGCCGTCACCGCGGATCATCCACATTCTGTTGCCCATACCAGCCCCTTCATGAGGAAAAGAAATTATGCTGGATCATAAGCTTGTTCGTAGTATGCGTCAAAACCATCAACAACGACGGCCCAGCATTCCCGGATTGTGCTTGCGATAATGTGCCCAGTTAAAATTACAGCTTCAATTTGCATGATATTTCGTCCATATAAGTAAAAGCACCAACCAGCATCGGCAGATGCTTTTTGGAATGAGTAAATTAAATAAGTAAGGAAAGCTGCAGTGTGAATCAGGAAGGCTATTCCCAATGTTCACCGTGCCGCGCTTTCAATAAACCTGTTGCCTGTCGCGCCCGCAGAATATCGACTGCCCGCAGATATGGGGACTGTTCTTGCCAGTCGAATCCCCTGCGATCAATACGAACCAGCCCGTACTTTTCCACCAGAAAATTAACGGCATCGGCCAAAGATATACCGGCATCGATATGTTCCTGAATTACCGTTTCATCACTGAATGGCGTGTCGTTGAGTGTCAGGCCATAATGTTGTTCCAGCAGGCGTGCAAGCAGCATTTGCCAGACTGCCACGGGTGACAGACATAGCGTCGCCGCCTGCGGATTTGTTGCAGGTAGAGTTTTCATATTTGCTCTTGTGAAAGTAGTTAACGATGAGTGAGGTAAACGGCGATGTATACGTAGCCGCAACTGCCAAGGGTATCGGCTTCGCAGGTGAAACCATTGTGGTACAGGGTGACACAGTGGGCATGGCGAGGATTCATTTCACCAGTAGTCAGCATCGATTCCATCTGGCAGATAAAATGCGGGAATGCCGCATCCAGCTTAAGACATTCTGCTTCGCTGAACTTACCGGTGATACTAGCCCGGTCAGCCAGATAGTGCAGCCGGTTTCCCTCCTGTACCAGACGAGCACCAAAGCAAGGTGTCATATTACAATTCAGTCCCCATTTTAGAAATGAATCGTTCTCTGAGTCAGTAGATTTCATTGAAGTACCCTCATATCCAGCCTCGCTCTGCAAACGACACAATTCCATCTGAACCGATAACCAGATGATCGAGTGTGTTCACATCAACCAGTGCCAGCGCTTCTTTAAGCCTGCCCGTAATGTTGCGGTCACATTGGCTGGGCTCCGGATCACCGGATGGATGGTTATGCGCCAACACAACGGCCGCAGCATTGAAACGAAGCGCTGATTTCACTACCTCACGGGGATGGACCTGCACATGGTTAATCGAACCGGCAAATAGCGTTTCACTCTCCAGTAAACGATGCTGGTTATCGAGATAGAGCACCATAAACACTTCCCGTTCTTGTCCTGCCAGCTGTAACCGAAGCCAGTCACGGGCAGCAGTACTTGAGGTAAAGGATATACCGGGCTGGCGCAGATATTTATCCAGCAGATTGGTAGCGCGTCGGATGGTCCGTTGAGCATAGGGTGTTAATCCGGATGTCGCGGTAAGCAGGTAATCATGTTGAGCCATAACCGCCAGCGGAAAAAGTTCAGGCTGTGATGATACCGGGGATAATGCGATATTCATGTCAGGCATTCCTTAGTCGATAAGATGCATAATGGCGCTGCATTCCGGATGGTTTAGCGCGTAGTCGCGTAAGCGATAATAGTGTCCAGTCATAGCGTCACACTCGGTGCGGCAGGCGTGGTGGCTGTAAGCCATCAGGCAGACTGCTATACCGGCAGCCTCTCCGCTCATCTCCGCATCGTTGCCATTCATCGGGTTGAACAACGTCCATTTCTCACCGTCAGGCTCCGGAGCCATAAATGCGCCGCTATTGCTGAGTGTGTAAAAGCTCCAGACGCCGCCGCTGTAATCAGCGCACAGGCGATCCATCCAGCCGAAGATTTGGGGCTCAAGGGTTATCCATTGTGGTATGGAGCCAAAGTGCTGCGGCCAGAAGCCGATGCGTAGCTCGTCAGGGACCACCGAGGCAGTAATTGCTGCCTGCTCAGCGAACTCAAAGTTTTGTGTATTCATTAAACTATCTCCTTATGCCGGAGCGGTTGTTTAACGCCCGAAAAACTCGAGCATGTTTTCTGCCATAACCCACAAGGCGCGATTGAGCTTCACATCGCCGTCAATGCCGGTAACAGCACGGGTGCGGCTGCTTTTCCCCTGAGCGGTTCGCCCTGACAAACCTCCTTTCATCAGGTTCTCCTGCACGCGCTGGTATACGGTCCACAGGTCATCGCTGTAGTCCTCCCGGCGACGTGGAGTCAGCAACTGCGATACCGTGACCGGCTGGTGGTCCTCACCAAATCGATACTTCAGTGCAGCATTCGCCAGTGCGTGACGGGCGGGTACAGGTAGCGCCAGAGACTGCATTGCATCGCGTTTCTCATCCACCCGGTCAAAGACCCCGAGCACTTCGTAAGCCCCTTCAATCACCTTCTCGACAACATTCCCTTTATGCGGTACCCGCACTTCTCCGAATGACTGGCCGCAGACCAGGCCGTTGGTACAGACGCCACGAAACAGGCCCGGCAGCATCTGGTAGCTTGATGAGCCGTCATGGCTGTTAAGTAGAATGATTTCCGGCACCTGATGTCCGGTCAGTTGACCGGCACGACGCAGGCGAAGCATGTGTTTGGTGTGCTCCCGCTTGCTCAAGTCACGGACCTTCGTCTGGCAGGCAAAGAACGGCTCAAAGCCTTCATGCTGCAGGCTTTCGAGGATGGTGATGGTAGGGATGTAGGTATAACGGTCTGAACGAGATTCATGCTTGTCGCTCCCAAACACACTGGGGACATGGCTCATCAGCTCTTCGTGGGTCAGAGGCCGGTCACGGCGTATCTGGTTTATACGGCCAAAGCGGCTGGCTAATCGCATAGGTAGCTCCATATGCAGTGGTTAAAAATACAAAAGGCCACACTTCCCGAAGGCAGTGTGGCCTGACTTTGTTTATAACGGTGATGCGCTGGTGATGATTATTCAGGGAATTTGCGGATGCCATAACGAGCGATATATCTGTTCAGCCAGTAACCGGCATCCTGCTCAAAGTTCCAGGCTCGCCATACCATGCAACCCTCATGACAAATAACCAGACGGAAATGTGTACCCTGGTCATCCTCTATAGCAACATTGGAATATTGAGACGAAACCGCCTCTGCTTGCTGGCGCGTAAACGGTCCATCAGGCAATTCAGTGAGTTCAGCCATATAGTCTCCTTAAAACAAAAAGCCCCTGAGTCATAAGCGACAGGGGCTGAATCAAACGGATAACGAATCGGCTAAGATGCCTTACCACCGACAACCGTGACTTGTAACGGTCGGTAGTACTGCGGGTCGAAAACGGACAGTGGCAGGTCAATCTGGTAACCATTACGCTCTTCTGTTGCCTTCATGATTTCGACGGAGCTGACGTTTTCCACGCATTCGTTCTCCAGCGAGGCTTCCTGAGAGCGGGTGGCATCGCTGTCGCCAAATGTAGCCACCGTCATATTACCCATCGCCAGCGTGTTCCCCCCTTTATCTTTCAGACGCAGGGAGAGTGTCAGAGGCCCGAACCCTTCGCCACTTCCACCGTTGTCCAGGCGAAACTGCCAGACGCAGAAATTACCTGGCACCCAGACCATGTCTGTGTTGCGGATACTAATGTAACGCTGTTCTTCGGCCTGAGCCGGTGACAATAGACAGAGGCTCAGAGCGAAAGCTGAGATAACGCCTTTCAGCTTCATCATGGATTTTTCTCCTGATTCACCGGCAGATAAAGTTTCCCCATTTCCTTACCATCGTGTGAATACACCACCGATTTCTCACCCGTGTAGCTGTCGGTTTCAATCCTGAAGCTCAGGGTGATATTGTCCGCAAGGCACAGGGCTGCCATTAGTGGCTGCACCGTTTTCTGCTGTATGTCAGCAATGTAGTAATAATTGCCTGACTCACAGCCTTCCGGCGACTGGCGGGTTTTCATCACTGTGTATTGCGGTGTACCGAAGGCATCCTTCTTTACCCATTCCTGGGCAATATCGGATTTATGCGACACAACCTTGCTGAACGGTGGCGGAGTCAGGTCCTTAAACCTGGCTATCGTTTTCACGCCCGCATCTTCCTTACTGTCGCAGCCAGAGACTCCCATGGCACCGATAACTGTCAGAACGGGAAGCAGAGGTGGATACAATTTCTTCATGGTGCAGATTCCTTTCAGCAGTTGCCGGTGCGTCGGCACAGCTCTGCCAGACTCTGTTGGGCTACCCACTGCTGCAGTTTATGCTCTGAGGCAGAACGCTTCGCCGCCAGGGCTGCCTGCTGCTGTTTGTTGACACAGTTTTCCGGGAATGCAGCAAGTACCTGGTTGCTGTGAGGTTCGTCAGCCAGCTCCAGCTGATACTGGGTGTCGATGATAGTGAAGTAACACCCCTTCCCCTGGTCTTCGCCCTGATAGACCGATGTCAGGTCGGAGTAATAACCGCTGGCAGGTTTCAGATTCAGCTTGCGCACGGTATGCGTTTTTTTATCGGCGAGAAAATAAGCTCCACCTCCCCGCTGACGCAGCAGAAATTGTTTAGTCCAGGGGTAATTGCCAATGACACTGGCCTGGTAGAGCGTATTGTTCAGCGTGTCATTGTCCATGCCATCGGCTGATTTCCAGCCATCCGCCTGCATGTACTGCCAGAATTTGACGGTACCCACGACAGTTTCGGCAGACGCCGGAAAAGCAGCACCAGCGCATAGACTGACGGCCAGTGCCGTTGTAGTCAGTAATTTCTTCATCATGATTCCTTATGAGGTAAAAGACCGTCGCCGGTTCTGGCGAGCAGTGAGTGAAAAACGTGAAAATGGGGAAGGGCTCTGAGTAATTCCGGTTCGGCGAGAACGTTACGAATCTGAAGGTCGGGCACGAACAGTTCCGGGTGCAAGGTAACCGCATGGATATCGCTCAGCGGAAACACTGCCACGCGATGATGATGCTCTCCAGTCAGATACCAGTGCCCGCCGCAGAGTACGAGGCGGTATGGTGCAAGCCCTGAGCAACGACAACCTTCAGCCAGCAGAGTCACGCGACGATGCTCTGATATGGCCCTGACAAGGTGTGTAAATATGCCTGGCCTGGGTGGTGGCAATGACTCCGACTCTGCCCATATGAGGCACGGAGACTCACCGGGCCCACTCAGTAATGAGCTGACCATGTGGTTATCCATGTCAGGAAACAAGGCCTCCACACCTGACTGGCGAGCAAAAGTCAGCACAGCCAGTTCGCGCTGATGACTACCCGAAAGCAGACGACAGGTACCGTCACGGTATTCCAGGTCCAGATACATCAGTCGCTCACGAAAGTCCCGACGGAGGGTACGGATCGACACCCCAAACTCTGCGGCAAGAAGGTCCATATCCAGCGTTTCGCCAGCAATCAGGCGGCTGATAATGAGGGACAGCCGAATCGCCAGCCTCTCATGGCGACGCTCAGTCTGGGACATTAGACATTCTCCATCCTGTTAACAGACTGAAAATTAAGTGATTAGTTTAACGAAGGGGCCGGACAGGGTATGGACATAGGAAGGTGTATTTTTTCAGTGCGAGGATTGCAGCTGGAATGCGACCTTGCACGTGAACAGTGGATTAACCGCTCATTAATTGAGCAAAGAAAGGACAGGGAATGTCCGTCATAAGCGGTTTGTCAGAAGAAAATCCAGTCCCATACAGCACGAGCAACAGTCACCACCGCTTCCCGCACGGTTCGAATCACAGCCCTTACAGGCGCTGGCAGAAAAGATGATGACTCCACAGTGCCAATCATTTCATCCACTGCATTACCAAAGCGCTCACGTGCCTGCTTTTTTACCGGCTCGGTGCAGAGCCTTCCATGCAGTTGTGTCGTCAATGGGCTGGTGGCGCGGTCAGGCAGGCAGCGCATCATCGTCTCTACCATCGCATCCAGCCCCCAACCAGTTCGGGCCGATACAACACAGACTGGATGGTGCGGCAGAAAGATCTGTTGTACAGCGCTCCGCTTGGCCTCAATTGTCGACTGCTGGCTATGAGAGGGGGTATTGCTGGTGGTATTCCACTGATGGCAGGGTTCGGCCTTGTCGGCCTGATTCACTACAAATATGACCCTATGCTGGTAGGCAAATATAATCTTTCGATAAAAATGCTCATCCACCGACAGAGCGCGATCATCGGCTTTGATAACCCAGAGTACCAAATCCACTTCGGGAAGGATGTGACGATAGAGGGCGGCGTATTCTTTGTCTCTTTGATCGCTTTCACCCACCCCTGGCAAATCAATAATCATTAGGCTGTGATCGCCATTGCGGAGCCGAAAGCGCAGAACATCACGGGTGCAAGAGTCAACATTACTGACAGGTGTTACCTCTCCCTGAAAGAGAGCATTACAGAGTGACGACTTACCAGCCCCTGTTTTGCCCAAAATACCTATCACAGGTTCGTACTGCGTCAGGCTACGAAGACGTTCAAGGATGAGGTTGCGAAGCGTATATGGCAGTAAAGCCAGCGGTTGCTCAAAGGCCTTAAGGCCGTCCAACTTTTGCATACGAAGATCTCAGCGTGAAAAATAACAAGCCCCGCAATCCTGAAAAGATGCGGGAGATTCACGAAGATAATATCTGTCTGAAATTATTTGGAATTTTGATTAACACGTAATTGACCTTGTGCAGTATAGGACTGAACGATGTCCGTTTAGTGCCAAGAGCGGAAGTTGCCTGCTCGTTGTACTTCGTATTTTCAGGATAGAAAACATGAACATATCACCATGATAATCATGGCAACATTTGGTACTATTTCCTTACTTTTACAAGGGAAGAGGATTTTTAAATGGTCCTGGGACTAGCAATAGCGGTAGGTGTTCTTGCTGTTTTATTCGTGGTTATGATTGCGATACATATTTTATTGAAGAAAAAGCATGCAATCGTTCTTTTACGTTATAGCAAGATTGTTGATCTTGAAGAAGAAGCACGAAAAATGAAAAAGACTATGGATGATGAAGAAAAGTCCAGTCGCAATGCTATTGATAAAGAAGTGAAAGATAAGCGTACTGAAATAGATAGTGAAGTGAATGAAAAACGCCAAGCGATAGATAAAGAGGTTAAAGATAAAGATGCAGATATACAGAGGCGTGAAAAAATAGCGAGAGAGCTCATTGCGTCTCAGGAGCAAGAGCTAACCGACTTAAAAAAATCTTATAATGAAAAGCGCCAACTCTTGTTGGAACTCTCTGCAAAATTAGCAGAAGTAAGTGATTCTGTTGATATGATTGATTATGGTATATATAAACCGCGTTTCGACTATCATGATTCCAAAGCTTTCCAGGAAGTCATTAGTTACAATAAAGAAAGGCAGAAAAGTCTAATTCGACAAGATGCTGCTTGTGACTTTAATACTAGTTGGGAGGTGAACGGTAGTAAGTCGGAAGGTAAAAAAATGATCAAGCGCTATGTGAAATTGCTCGTAAGAGCATTCAATAGCGAGTGTGATGCTGCGATAGGAAAAATTAAGGTAGGCAATGTTGAGCAACTTAAAAAACGCATTGAAAGCGCTTTTGATGCACTCAATAAATTTGGGCAATCAATGAATATAAGTATCACTTATGATTATCTGAATTTGCGGCTGGAAGAGTTACTGCTTTGCCACGAAAAAGAACTTAAAATTCAGGATGAGAAAGAAATCCTTAGAGAAGAACGTGAATTGCAACGAGAGGAAGAGAAAGCACAGCGTGAATACGAGAAAGCTATTCGCGATGAACAAAAGGCAGAGAAAGACTTCCAGAAGGCAATGGAAAGAGCCAGAAAAGAGCTTGAAAAGGCAAATGCTGAAGAAAAATCCCGTATTGAAGCCAAAATTGCTGATCTCGAACTCCAGGTAGAAGAGGCAAGAGCTTTGTCTGAGCGCGCAAAATCTCAGGCGCAGTTAACTCGAAGCGGTCATGTCTATGTGATTTCTAATATTGGAGCGTTTGGAGAGAATGTCTATAAAATTGGTTTAACCAGACGACTTGAACCTGAAGATCGTGTTAATGAACTGGGATCTGCATCAGTGCCTTTTAAATTTGATATTCACGCCTTGATTTACTCAGATGATGCTCCAGCACTTGAAACTAGCTTGCACAATGAATTTTCCGCACACCGGATAAACATGGTAAATAATCGCAAGGAATTCTTTAAAATTAATTTATCAGATATTGAAAACAAGGTTAAATCACTTGGTTTTGATGCGTCATTTACGGAGTATGCACTTGCTCCTGAATATCGTAGTACGCTCTCTATTTTGAATTCAAAAGACAAAGAAAAATCAATTGCAGATGCAGTAGAGCATAAAGTTGAAGAGTTGTTCCCCGAAATGGCTTAAAGGAGTTTTAATTTCATATTAAAGGCTAGATAAACTCGTCGAAGTGAGTTTGTCTAGGTAGTTTAGTTTATGCAATTATAGCATTTCTATAATAATTAAGATTAAACATGAATTTTTCAGGCTATTATCGAAAAAGCTGCTGCACCACGCTCACGTGATTGCTTCTTTTGAATGTAAGCATCCAGCTTAACCAAATCATTCGCTTATCAAGAATTTCTAGAGAACGGTTCAGGTAGGATATAAGGCTAATGTCCGCTCCTCGCTCAAAACTACCTGTCATGCCTGCTTAAAAAACAGGCTTAACGTAGGATGTTTAATGAGATGGTCACTCCCTCCTTCCCAGTACTATGCTGAGGACAGGCTTTCATTCGGAGAACCATCATGGAAAACATTGCGCTTATTGGTATCGATCTGGGTAAGAACTCTTTCCATATTCATTGTCAGGATCATCGTGGGAAGGCCGTTTACCGTAAAAAATTCACCCGACCAAAGCTAATCGAATTTCTGGCGACATGCCCGGCAACAACCATCGCGATGGAAGCCTGTGGCGGTTCTCACTTTATGGCACGCAAGCTGGAAGAGTTAGGGCATTTTCCAAAGCTGATATCACCGCAATTTGTCCGCCCATTCGTTA